>JAYENL010000080.1:0-2366 GCA_034722055.1 Armatimonadota bacterium | reverse complement strand
GGGATCGCAGCCTGAAGACGGAGAGCGACCTGGGCTGGCGCTATGAGAGGCCCGACACCCATCGCATCGGCGTCAAGGTCATCGACGTCTTTGGCGTGGATACCAGCACAGTCCTGGATGTGGACATCGAGCAGGAGGACTAGACCATGGCCTATCAGGTGACCCAAGAGAACCTGCATCTGCTGGAGCCGCTCTTCAAGCCGTGGGAGGAGCCGATTCAGCATCGGCTACCGGACCCCCAGGGCGGCCCTTCGCTGATCAAGCCGGGCAGGCGCCCCAGCGAGTGCCCCCTGGTGCCGCGGCTGAGGGCGGAGGTGGGCACCTGGCGGCGCGGCGGGTACGCCGGAGCCAGCGACACCACCCGCCACCTGCTGCGTCACTGGTTCGAGAGCGAGCACACGGCAGGCGATGGGGAGGGGGATCAGGGACTCTTTCGCTACTACTGGTGCCAACGGGAGGCGGTGGAGACGGCCATCTATCTCTATGAGGTAAAGGGGCTGCGGTCACAGGCCGAGCTGCTCTTTGACCATGGCGACGAGCGGGAGCAGCGCCAGGCGCTGGGCATCCCGCCCGAGGAGGACCGCTGGCTGCGCACCTGCTATAAGATCGCTACCGGCGCGGGCAAGACCAAGATCATGACCCTGGCCATCGTCTGGAGCTACTTTCACGCCCTGTACGAGCCCAATTCCGAGCTGGCCAAGCACTTTGTGGTCATCGCGCCCAACCTGACGGTCTTTGAGCGGCTCAAGGATGACTTTCAGAACTGCCGCATCTTTGACAAGGATCCGCTGATCCCCGAGGAGTGGCGGTCTGACTTTCAGATGGAGGTGGTGCTACAGGACGCCCCTGGCGGCAGCAGCTCGACTGGCACCATCTACCTGACCAACATCCACCGCCTGTATGCGCCGCGCGACAACGGCACCGAAAACAAAAAGTCGCAGTCCGAGTCGATTCTGGGTCCCAACGTCAGCCGGGCCCAGGCGCTGGAGACGGGTCGCGAGCTGCGGGAGCGCATCACCAGCCACCCGCGCATCATGGTGATGAACGACGAGGCCCACCACGTGCATGATCCAGAGATGGCCTGGAATCGGGCCATCGACGCCTTGCACAGTCAGGCCGTGTCGCGGGGCAACCCCGGCATCTGTATGCAGCTCGACTTTACCGCCACGCCCAAGCACACCGATGGGCGGCTCTTTCAGCACATCGTCTGCGACTTTCCCCTGGGCGAGGCGGTGGACGCGGGCATCGTTAAGGTGCCACTGCTGGGCGAGTCGGACCGCTTGCAGGTTCGAGGCGACAAGAAGACGCCGGCGCCGGAGCGTTACGGCGCGCACCTGCAGATCGGTTACGAGGCCTACGCCAAGCGTTACGAGGAGCTGCAAAGGACGCGCAAGCCGGTGCTCTTTGTCATGACCGAGAGCACTCGCGCCGCCGACGAGGTGACCAACTATCTGGATAGCGACCGTTTCCCTTTGCTCAAGGGTCGGGTGATGAACATCCACACTAATCTGCGGGGCCGCATCAAGTATGTCAACCGGGGCGGTCGTCGCGTCAAAGAGTTCGTCGAGAACGACAGCGCTATGTCCGATGCCGATCTACAGGCGTTGCGCGAGCTGTCGCGTCAGTTGGATGGCGTCGACTCACCCTACCGCTGCGTGGTGTCGGTCCTGATGCTGCGCGAGGGCTGGGACGTGCGCAACGTGACGACCATCGTGCCCCTACGGCCCTACTCGGCAGCTTCGGGCATCCTGCCCGAGCAGACCCTGGGCCGCGGGCTGCGGCGCATGTTCCCCTTCCAGGATATTCCGGAGTATGTGACCGTGGTGGAGCATCCAGCCTTCCAAGAGCTCTATAAGCGGGAGTTGCTCCAGGAGGGCATGGACATTGGCATCATGGACGTGGAGAAGCCGGTCAAGCAGACCGTGACCATCTTTGTGGATCATGAGAACAAGGATGTGGACACGCTGGAATTGACCATTCCCACGGTCACCGACGCGGTAGAGACCCGCGCCGTGCTGGAAGGGCTGACCTTTGAGGAGATCGAGGCCTACTTCCGGGAGCGCTTTGCGCCGCTGCCCATCGGCAAGCCGTCTCCTAAGAAGATCGAGTACCGGGAGCGTCACCTGTTCACCGATGAGGTGGTGCGCACCATGGAGCTGGACCTGGGGCTCCTCTCCAAGGGCTGGTCGGCGGCGGCCTACTATGCCCAGCAGTTGGGACGGGCCTGTCGGCTGGCCAACCCTCATGCCACGCTGGCGCCGCTCATCCGGCGTTTTTTCAGCGAGGTGCTGTTCGAGAGGCCGGTGGAGCTCTTCTCCGGCGAGGTGGATCATCGTCTGGCGGACTCTGATGTGGTGGAGCACGTA
>JAYENL010000079.1:0-12378 GCA_034722055.1 Armatimonadota bacterium | reverse complement strand
CGCATCTGGGCGCTGCTGCGACGGGAGGGTTGGCCGGTCAACCACAAGCGGGTGCACCGCATCTGGAAAGAGGAGGGCCTGGACCTGCGGCGCAGGCGGCGCACAAAGCGCGCATATGGCCCTAAGGGCGAGGTAGAGCAACGAGCAACGCATCCCGATCACGTGTGGACCTATGACATCTGCGAGGACCGTACCGAGCGCGGCGGACAGTTGCGTGTGCTGAGCGTGGTGGACGAGTTCACGCGGGAGTGCCTGGCGATTGAGGTGGCGCGCAGCATCAGCGGCGAGGCGGTGGTACATCTGCTTACGTGGCTGTCGCTGACGCGTGGCAGGCCCGAGCATATTCGTGCGGACGCTGGCGTCCGCCTCGACAACGGGTCGGAGTTCATCGCGAGGGCGGTGCGCGAGTGGCTGGAGCAGGAGGGGTGCGAGACGATCTACATTACGCCGGGCAGCCTGCGGATGGGATGATCCGCCGGGAGAATCCGTATATCGAGAGCTTCACCGGTAAGCTCAAGGACGAGTGCCTCAACTGCGAGCTGTTCGCGGACCTGGAGGAGGCGCGGGTGGTGATCGAGGCGTGGCGGGAGGAGTATAACACTGAGCGCCCGCACAGCTCCCTGAGATATCTCACACCGGTGGAGTTTGCACAGCAGTGGCGGGAGGGGGAGGTGGAGGCGGCACGCTGTGGGGGCTCCGGTCGGGCTACGCCCTCCCTCCGCCCCCACAGCGCCAGGGAGGCCGCAACCCTCTCACTGTAACTGGTCCGAAGAATGGGGGGCGGTCACCCACCTCCCGCTGCTCTCTGCCCTGGTCCGGGGCGCTACTGTCTCTCTCTTCGATTAGTGTTGCGGCCCTGCTCTTGGTGCGTTACCCCTGACACTCGTCGACCACGTCGAAGCCGAGAAGCGTGCCCAGGTCCTCGACCTGTCGCACGAGGTCACCGTAGAACATCACCCGGTGCAGCCCCCCGCGGTACTTGTCGTAAAGCTTCCTGGCATCATCAACTACCATGCGCACCTTGGTCCTGCAGCCCTTGTCGATGTCAACATTGCCGGCCGTCTTGCCCCGCGCCACCACCATGGTGTCGAAGTCGGCCAGCTTGGCATGTGTCACCTGCTCGCCGGCCCGCATCTTCACCTGCAGCGAGACGCTCTCATCGTCTTCTGCGTGGCTTCTGAGGATGTAGGGCTCGGGGTAGCTGTCCATACCACCCATCTTCGTGGCGGCGACGCAGTGACTGTGAATGATCGTATTGGTTGAGGTATCTATCACCGGATCGGAGACGAAGCCCGGACGGTCGGCCAGATAGCCGACCAGCATCTGGGTCAGGGTCGCGGCCAGGTCCGCCTCACAGACACCGACCAGCCCCTCATCATTGAGCCGGGAGAAGGCCAGGCATGGGAAGGCCGGGAGGGTGCCCGCATAGGTGAGCGGGAGGCAGTCCACGGTGATCACGTTCGCCTCGGCATCGACCATCAACTCGCGGATCCCCAGGTAAATCTTTGCGGCGTCCACCACATCCTGCCTGGTCGGCTCCACGACCTTCTCGGCGTTGGTAATGTACTCAGCAGCTATCTCCTCGGCCTGCCTCTCGTCCGCCTGCTCGTAGGCGGATAGCAGGGGTTCATGTCCGACCTGCTCAATCTCAACTCCGAACTGATCTCGAGCCTGCTTCCGGTAGCTCGAAACGTCCTTACGGTCGCTCACACAGACGATCTTCGACGCGCTGAGCCTCCGCACGGTGTCTACGGCCTTCAGCGCAGAGGCGATTTCGGTGAAATCCGACGACGAAATGCCGATCACATTGTCGGGAACCGACAGCACGAAGTAGCCGAACAGGTCAATGAAGCTGACTGTGGGAAGGCCGATGTCAACGATCTCATTGAGGTGTGGCTGGGCCCCCGAGGCCAATATGAACAGCAGCAGGCCGTCGTCATCCTCGCTGATGGTTTCCTTGAGGTGAGCGACGTCAGTGGCATCAGTCACGATATGCGCTCCGGTGGAACTCACTTCGAAGTCCAGTCGGTCCTGCAGCGAGCCCAGCCTGCGTTCCAACTGGTTCGCTCTCTCGTTGGGGTCGAAGTCCTTGTTCGGCCAGCCTGGCTTCCCGATGTCCTTTGACAGGTAGACAGTGCGAATGGTCGTCGCCATTGTCTTCACCTCATCATCCGGCGCTGGATGCCTTCTCATTGCTCTCGTCGCGTGCCGTCCGGACCATCTCGATGCTCTGCTGGTCGCCGACCTCCTCCCAGTAGTCCTGTCCCGTCAAAACTCCGCCGCGATCTCACCGCGCGACGCCTGCTTGGCGCTCGAAAGGCGGACGATAAGGCAGGTATCGATCGACACGACCCGGCACTTGACACTCCCAACGTCGCGCAATAGTATACTGTCGATTCGATTGCAGGTATGCGCATATGAATATAGCACCTGGTGCGGCAATGTCAAGGGGCGGCGGGAGCAGTCCCGTGGCGGACAGGAGGAGTGGTTCTATGCGTGAGCTTGCGGAGGATTACGAGAAGCTGGCCGGGCTCTTCGGCGCACTCGCGCACCCACTTAGGCTGAGTCTGGTCGCAAACGTGTTGGAGGGGAAGCTCTGTGTGCGGGATCTGGGAGAGATACTGGATCGGAGCCAGCCGAACATCTCCCAGCACCTTGCTGAGCTTCGCGAGCGCGGGCTGGTCACGCCGGAGCGGAAGGGCAAGCGAGTCTGCTACAGGCTCACTGACGAGTGCCTGACGCAGGTGATCCGCCTGGCCGCGAAGTGCTGCGACTGAACCAGGAATTACCTTTCGCAGGACGAACCCGTTGAGGATACGGGACTGACCGCTATCGAGAACAAAGGCCGATACGGGATTACTGGGTGGCAAGTGTGAAAGAGGCAATGCTCTACGAGCGGCTCTCGGATGGGCGCGTGCGCTGCAATCTGTGTGCGCACCGCTGCACGATTGCGGAGGGCCGAAAAGGAATCTGCAACGTTCGCGAGAACCGGGGAGGTACTCTCTACACGCTGGTGTACGGGCGCACGGTCCTTCAGCACATTGACCCCATCGAGAAGAAACCCCTGTTTCATTTCTATCCCGGATCCACCGCCTACTCTATCGCGACCCCGGGATGCAACTTCAGGTGCCCCTGGTGCCAGAACTGGCAGATCTCGCAGATGCCCCGCGATCGTGACATCCTCTCCGGCACCGAGGCAAGTCCTGAGGATGTCGTGAAGGCTGCGGTTGATGCCGGCTGCCGGTCTGTTGCGTATACCTACACGGAGCCGACCATCTTCTTCGAGTACAGCTACGATACGGCCAGACGTGGTCAAGCCGCGGGTCTCGAGAACATCTACGTGACGAACGGCTACATGACGGAGGAGATGCTGGAGACTTTCCAGCCTTACCTCAGTGCAGCGAACGTGGACCTGAAGGCCTTCCGTGACAGCACCTATCGGGAATACGTCGGCGCCCAGCTTCAGCCCGTCCTGGATACAATGAAGCGAATGAAGTCGCTCGGGATCTGGCTGGAGGTCACGACGCTGGTTATCCCCGGGATCAACGATGACACAGCGGAACTGACCGACGCGGTGGCGTTCATCGCACAGGAGCTTGGCGTGGACACCCCCTGGCACGTCAGTCGCTTCTTTCCCGACTATGAGATGACTGACGTGCCGCCAACCCCGGTGGAGAAGCTGCGGGAGGCAAGAGATATCGGTGTGGAGAGTGGGCTGCGCTACGTGTACGTCGGCAACGTGCTGGAGGAGACCGACACCATCTGCCATTCCTGCGGCGGCGTGCTCATCCGCCGCGCAGGCATGTCTGTCATCGAGAATCGCATAGCATCCAACGACACGTGTCCGGATTGTGGCGCGTCCGTCGCCGGTGTTGGCATGGGTGGCGAGACGCGCAGAGAGTAGCCTCACCTGGACGGGTCTGCACATCCCGCTACTGACGTGAGGGAGGCCAAGCCGATGATCGCGTACGGACCGGTTCCGTCGAGACGCCTCGGACAGAGCCTGGGTATCAACAACATCCCGCCGAAAGCCTGCACCTACTCATGCGTGTACTGCCAGGTGGGTCGCACACTGAAGATGCAGTCAGAGCGCACCACGTTCTACGACCCTGACGAGATTAGCGCAGAGGTCACGGAGAGCGTCGAACGGGCAACCGCGGCGGGGGAGCGCATCGACTATCTCACGCTGGTGCCGGATGGCGAGCCAACTCTGGACATCCATCTCGGCGAGGAGATAGAGATGCTGCGCCCTCTCGGTAGGAAGATCGCCGTTATCACCAACGCGTCCCTGGTCTCGCGGCCGGATGTCGCGGAGGAGCTAATGAGGGCCGACTGGGTGTCGGTGAAGGTTGACACGGTGCGAGAGGAGACTTGGCGCAGGCACAACCGGCCCCATCGATCCCTTGATCTTGACACCATCCTTGATGGCCTCCTGAAGTTTGCGGAGGCCTTCACCGGAGAGCTTGCGACCGAGACGATGCTCGTCGCCGACCTCAACGACAGCGACGGCCATGCCACAGAGGTGGCCGACTTCCTGAGCGATCTCTCCCCCGCCAAGGCCTACGTGTCCATCCCGACGCGGCCTCCGGCGGAGGACTGGGTGCGCCTGCCCAGTGAGCACACCATCAACCGCTACTACCAGATCATCGCGGGGGCGGTTGCCGGTGCTGAGTACCTGATCGGCTACGAAGGGAATGCATTCGCCTCCACCGGCAACGTGGCCGAGGACATACTGAGCATCACTGCCGTTCATCCGATGCGCCAGCAGGCGGTGCAAAACGTGCTGGAGCGCACCGGCGCTGACTGGGCTGCGATCGAGGAACTGATCGACCAGGATAAGCTTGTCGAGACCGATTACGAAGGCCACACCTACTACATAAGGCGGACATCTGCGCAACGCGCCCACTGAGCGACTGACGCGCAGCGACGCGGAGGCCTTCATGAGGATTGCGGTTGCATCGAGTTCGGACGATATCAACATACACAGCCCTCTCTAAGGGCACTTTTCCCCGAGATGAGGACGTAAGTTTGCCCACTGTACACAGAAATGCATGCATAAGTAGGGCTGTGTCCACAGTAAGTCTGTTCCATCGTCCTGCGGCTCCATCTGCTGGTTCGGCATGAGTACCCCAGAACCTTTCTGGCCGTTCAGGAAGCCAAACCTCATCGACCCCGCCAGGCCGCTTCGCCTGCCCAGCGCCGAATGCACGGAGAGCCAGACTGTGGAAGTGCCCCGCTGGAGACTGGCTTGGCACCAGCACGGCCTTGGACTGCGAACTGCTTTGCGCCGGTCACCGGCTACTGCTCCAACCTGCGGCTGCGTCGCTCACGTACTCAGGCAGCGATTCGCGCTGGGCAGGAGGGTTCCCCTCGGGGCCACCCGGCCAGCGTGTAGGTCGGTCAGCGCCCATGGTGTAGCCAACGGGGGCGTAAGGTGCCCGTCTCTCCTCAGTGTCCCATCTCCACCGCACCGATGTCGGGCGCCTTGCCGTGATAGTCCAAGCTGACACCGCTGCCCGCCGTCCACCGCAACGGCTCATCGAGCGTCAGAGTTCCGGCCGCATAGTCGGCCTGGACCACTCTCGCCCGCTGCTCGCCGACCCGGACCATATCGCCCTCGATCACGCCATAGCCATCGGTGAACCAGGTGGCGTCGCCCACCCGCAGCAGCGTTCCCTGCCCAGCCTCCACTGCCGTCGTGAGCGGACGGCCGGCGTCGATACATGGGCTGGTGTCGCGCAGCCGGAAGTCATAGTTGTCCGCGTCGACGAAGCCCGGATCGAGATTGACATTCCCGGCGGCGGCTGCAGGGTGAGCGTGCTCGAACTCGGCAAGCGTGTACTGCCGTCTGCCGGAGGTGATGGATGCAATAACCGGTTCGCTGGGCCTCTCGCTGACGATCACGTTGCTGAATAGCTGCAGGTCCTTCGGAAGCGCGCCGGCGTGATAGCCGATCTGCGTTGTGGCGGGGAAGCCCTGGAAATGCCGCCCATCCGCGTGGCGATTGCCGAAGATCACGTTGTTCACCGCGATGTTGTCGCCGAAGGTCGCCCCTGTCCCACAGACAATGAACGCCAGGCCGTTGTACTTGAAGGCCCCTCCGTGACCGCAGCCGTAAACGACGTTGTGGCAGATGCGGTTGCCCTCACAGGTGTTGGACTCGATGTTGCCCCGGTTCAGGAACAGGTAGAAGCCCGCCTGGCAATCCGTCACGAGGTTGCGGCGGACAATGACTGACTTGCCCGACAGCGTCATGCAGACTGACGAGCTGCCGGATTTGGTGTAGTCGGCGGTGTGGGCGAAGTGGTTCCCCTCGAAGAGCGTGTGCCGCGTAGGCCTGCCGGCGACAGGCCGGCCTTCTCGGCCCGCGAAGACCTCCACGAGCTTCATCAGGTCGTTGCGGAAGGTGTTTCTGCGGATCACGGAGTTCTCGACGGCCATCAGCGTAAGGCACGTGTGGTTGGCCCGGTCGAATAGGTTGCTCTCGATATGGTGGAAACGCCCGCCCTCGATGCTCACCAGGTCCGTGCCGTTGCGGAACACGTTCCCGAGAAGACGGATGCTGTCACCGCTCTCTCGGAAGCGGCATGATTCCCATCCCGAACCGCTCTCGAACCAGCAGTTGCTGATGGTGATGTGATGGCTTCCGATCGCCACGATGAAACGTTTGACGTCCCGGACGGCCATGCCCTCGATGACGATGTGCCCGCGTTGTGATACGTCGATGGCGGCAATGCGCGCGGTCGGTCCCGCGCCGAGAACGGCCTGATGCTCCTCAACCGCTCTGAATGTGATGGGGTTCCCCGGCTCCCCGCTGGCGGCGGGTGCCAGCGGTGTGTCATAGCTGCCCGGTAACAGTAGCAGCACGTCGCCGGGCCCGGCAGCCGTGTTCGCTTGGGCCAGAGACCACGGGGCGGCGCGGGTCCCGTCGTTGTCCGGACTGCCATCCGGCGCGACGTAACGTTCGGCACCTTCAGCCCAAGCTCCGAACAACGCCATGACGCACGCGATGGCAAGCGCTGCAGTCCTGTTCATGTCACGCTCTCCGTGACAGTCGAGGCTCAGAAGTTGAGGCGGTTGCTCCGCTCAGAGCATGGCCCAGCCCGGCACTCCAGCCCCAGCGCGTCGCCCAGAGCCTTTCCCTGCGAGAGGCCCCGCAGGTGCTGGCCCGCTCACGCCTCCTGGTTGCCGGCCGCGGGGCCGTAGATGGCGCGGCATCCTCCGGATAGACGCGGTTAGAGCCGCTCCGCGTCCAGACGCGCACGTGAGGGCCTGGTGAGATGGTACAGCGGACCGAAGATGATCTGTATCGGACTGGACGTTCATGACCGCAATACGACCGTAGCGATTGCCGACCACCTCAGCTGCGGAGTTCGCAAGCGACCAAAGGATGTTCCCACCGGACAGCTCGCCCAGTTCCTGGCGCCTTTTGCCACAGAGGGCACGCGCGTTGCGCTTGAAGCCGGTGGCGGCAAGTCCCTCTTCGTCGCCAGAGAGCTCTAATACTGCGGCTTCGAGGTCGTTATGGTCGATCCGTCCAGGAGCAACCGCTTCGTCCAGGGCATGAAGACTTCCAAAAGCGATCGGTTGGATGCGGAGGCTATCGCCATGGCGCTCGCGCGCGGCCTCCTGGACACCTACCGGGTCCGGATACCCGACGACGACACCAGACTGCTCCGGGAGGTAGCCCGCGCCCGCCGGCACCTTGTCAATGACAACACCGCTTTGCGCAATCGGGCGCGGCGGGACTCCGGGGCAGATCATCACGCTTTGGTGTAAACGCGGTCGCCCATCTCCGCCAGATCGTCACGGTAGTCGCGGTGGCTCAGCAGTCTCCGCTGTCTCGCTGCTTCGCCACTGCTACCGGCCGCCCTGCACCTTCCACAGCCGCCACCGCTGCGGCTCGATGGTCACGGTCACCGTGCCGTCGGTGAGCGGCACCGACTCACCTACTATCGCATCCTCGACCGTGGCATCGCCAAGGCCCATCCGCTCCAGGTCAAGTCGGACAGTTAACTCGCGTTCCTGGTCAGGTAGGTTTGATACGCACACCAGCGCCCGCTCACCCGGCTGCAGCCAGATTGCGCTGAGTGTCCCGTCGGTCGGCTCGATGCTGATGTAGTCCTCGTTATCCCACCAGGGGAGATACTGCGCCGAGGAGCTGTCCACCCACGCCATGGCGTCCCATACCACGTGCATCGGCTGGGCCATTCGCGAGTAGTCGTGCGTGGCCCAGGGGGCGAAGTTCACGGCCTTGAAGGACACCTGCAGAGGCAGCGCGACCGAGTAGAGCTCCGCGATTGACTTCTCGATCCCCGACATCCAGTTCTTGTTGGTAAGTTCAGTATGGTAGCCGAAGGGCACGCCGCCGTTCTTGGCGACGAAGTAGTCGATAAACGCGTCATCAAGCGGCCCCTCGTGGAACTGGGCGAACTCGCTGGGGCAGCGGACGGTGACGAAGTTCTCGACACACGCATTCGCGGGTGGTGAGTGATGGTTGTAGAAGATGCCGTCCTCGATCACCTCACCGTTGAGCACGCGGTATATCCGGCGCGTGAAATCACGCATCGCGCGCACCGGATAGGAGCCGCGCCGGTTGCCGGCTTCATCCGTCCAGCGCATCCCGTTGGGGTGCAGTGAGCCGCTGATGGAGGTGGTGCTGTCCATGTAGATTCCGTCGAGGTCGAACTGGCGAATGTGCTCAGCGAGCCGGTAGACGAACAGGTCGGGAAACAGACTCACCGGGCTCGCCCAGTAGGTGCCGTAGCCGGAGTTGCGCAGTGGCAGGTTCACCAGCTCACTCCCGAATCGCTCCCATTCCGGCGCCTCCGTGCTTATCCCCCACCCGGCGTAGACAAGCACCTTGATGCCCTGAGAGTGCATCAGCTCGACGAACCGTCGCAGCTTGTCCCGCTTGTCGGGGTCCCGGACCCCGGGATAGCCGAAGACGTCGTTGTAGGAACTGAAGAGGATGACCGCCTTGACCCCGCGCTCGGCCAGTATGGAGTGAACGAGATCGTGCCCGTGCTGCAGCTCGCGGTAGCGCCTCGGGTCGGTCTCCTGCAGCTCCTCATCCGGAGGATCCATGGCGGGGACACCGCCGAGCTGGAAGTACGCGTGATCCTCCAGACCGCCGTCCCGGGTCGTGGCAGGGGTGGGCATGAGGCCGAAGTGCCAGTCCATCGGCCCCTGAACTTCCACCGGGCGGTCTACGAAGCGCACCTGGAGCGTGACGCTGTCCGCCCCCGGGATCACGCGGATCGCCCGGGAGTCGTCTGCATTGTGCCAGTTCCGCGCGCTCTCGCAGTAGAACTGCAGACCGGCTTCCACCGATCCCATCCAGACCTGGAAGACGTACGGCAGCTCAAGCCCCTCGGCGGGCAGCCGCCCGACGCCGCTGTCCCGGGGCATGGTATCGCCCAGGCCCTCGGTCATGCGCCCGCGGGTGTACAGCCTGGCATACTCAGGTCGCAGGGGCACCTCCAGGCGACAGCCGCCGAGCGTGACGTCTTCGTGCGGCTCGAGCGTCACATCCCACCATGCGAACCCATCGAACTCCACCGTGACTGTGGCACGCACACGGCCCAGATGACCGGCCGCGGCCCCGATCTCATACACCGCGTGCAGATCATCGCTCTCGACAAGCTCGAAGCGATCGACCGCCATGAGCTGCTCCTGTCCCTCGGCGTCACTCAGGACCAGTCGGGCGGGCCCCGCAAGCAGCGCACGGTCATTCACGATGATGGCGGGCAGGACCGCTGGCTTCGACCAGTCGTAGCCTACGGTCAGCGATTGCGTGCGGACCTCGTCGGCCTGCAGCGGCCCCCACGGCGGCGGGATCAGCCTCGAGCGCCCGATCTGATTGCCGATCCACTCCGGCTTCTGTGGAACCGACAGGGCCGTTGTGCTGCGCGCGAGCTCCTCCTCGCCTCTGCGCAGCGCTGCCGTTATCTCGTAGCTTCCACCGGGCGTGGCATCGAAGCGCAGCGTGCCGCTGACCTCACGCAATCCTCCTAGCTCGTCCTGGCGAACTGCATCCACCGTCTCGGCCCCCCCGACGGGCGAGGCTGCCACGGAGAGCGCAGTCCCTTCGCCGATCAGGTCCTGCACCCGTCGCAGATCCACCGTCCAGTCCACAGCGGAGGCGCTGAACAGGTAGCTCTTGACGCTGACATCGAGGGGCACCGTTACCACGAAGGGCACGGTCATCGCCGCCAGCAGCGCCTCATCGTCCCGCACAGCGAGGGACACCAGGTAGTCCCCCGGCTCGTCCGGCCGAGCCAGTCCCAGATGCTGTGTGGTCCGGGCGGGGACGGTGAGCTCGCTCTCCTGCCTTTCGAGCACCGTCCACTCAGCCAGGGCCGTCTGCACCTCCGCCCGTGCGTTGGAGCCGATGGCGGCATCGAGATCCTCCGTCAGCGCCGAGTCCACCGCCGGGAGAAAGCCCATGGGCAGATCCCTCGCGGCTTGCCGCAGCTCCACCAGACCGTCCAGGCTTACCGGCTGGTCGCTGAAGTTGGTGACAGCGACCCGTGCGCCGATCTGCCTTATCCCGGGCATCCAGCCGATCTCCTCGACCCGTACCGCAAGCGGGCGCCCGAGAAAGGCCATGTGAGCAAGGTCCTTTGTGGCCGCCCATGTGGAACGCCAGCCGACCTGCGCCAGCCGGTCCGTCGGGGTGCGCTCATTTCGCAGCAGGTCGATGCCCCAGACAGTGCCCGGCTCGGGCGGCCCGTCCAGACCGAACTCGACGAACGGGATAGCCAACTCTCCCTCCCAGCCGAACCACGTCGTCCGCGCGACATACTCGACATCCGGCGACCAGGCGGAGCGATCGAGGTTGGGCCCGATGCCGTGCCACAGAATCTCCTCAAGGGTGGCGGCGATGTTGCGGTAGCGGTCATGATCGTGCTCGACGTCAAGCAGCAGCTCGAAGAAGTCGCGGCTCGATGGAACTCGCGCCGATTCCGGACGCTCGACACGAAAGGACACGAAGAACGTGTCAGAGGTATAGCAGAGCTGGAACTGCACCATGTCGGGGACCGCGACCCCCGTGCTCATCTGCAGAGCGTGCGCCACCTGGGCCGAACACCCCCACTCGCGCACGCCGACCTGGCCGTCCACCACTGGGCCGCCGGTCGCGCGCGGAATGCCGATAAAGGCGTAGCGTGCCCAGGCCTGCACATGGTCCCGCCTCTGCTGCCGGGACATCATGTCCGCGAAACCCGTCTCCTGTTGTGCCCCCGCCGGCGCCAGCCAGGCCAGCAAAAGCAGCGCCTGAACGTAGGGCCTGCGGGCGCTCATTGCCCGCCTCCCAGGTAGAGCGCCAGCGCCCCGCCAAACCGGCCGTCGATGAACCGGCAGTGTCGGCTCGGCAGACCGCCGTCGCCGACGAAGATCACCTCCGGAGAGGTACGGGTCTCGCCGTCGATCTCGAAGGTCTGGTCGAAACGATCGAGGATACGGGTGTAGGGATCGACCTCCAGCCGGCCGTGCCACCCCAGCTCCTCGGGTGCGCGCTCGACGGAGGAGACGCGCAGCTCGTCGATCGCCATGCGCGCGTTCCGGCCCCACGGGTCACCAAGCAACAGCGGTTTGGCTCCCACAGACCCGAACGCCTGAGCCAGCGGGGCGAGCGTCACCCGCTCCCCCCGCATCTCGCCGTCCACGTAGTATCGCACTCGATTGCCCGACCAGGTCACGGCTACGTGGTGCCATTCGCCCGGCAGGGGGGTGAACTGGCCGGCGGAGAGGGAGTGAAGCTGCACGAGGTCAGAGCCGAGACTCGCGAAGAGCCCTGCCCCCGGCCTCATCATCGCGCCAGCGCAGTATCCCAGGCTCAACGTACCATGCTCGCCCTCGATGCGGGCGATGGCGAGAAGGCCCTGATAGGTCTCATCGGACGGGAGGTACTCCTGCACGTCAAAGGGGATGCTGACCCACATCTCGAGGGTGCCCTCCCGCATCTCGATGTTGCCGGCAGACGGATAGGTCACCGTCCCCGTGTCCGCAGGGCAGAGGGCACACGCGAACACGACTACGGGCAGTGCTGCCCCCATGTAGCGTCTGCGCCACTGACCGCCGAGACCGCGCACCATTCGCATGCGCGCATAACCTCCGGCATCGCATGACCGACCGGGGGAGACTATTCCGTCCGCCGGACCCACTGCCCTGCGCGTCGCCGGCAAGGCGACTGCGGTGCTCAGGCGCCGGGGCGGAAGCCCGGGCCGCGGCAGCACTGGTGGTCGGCCACCCCGCTCCGCCACGTGAGCGCCAGCGACCGCGCCGCTTAGGGCCTCACACAGCCAGCGCTTCGCAGTACTGTCGTTTGCCTGTCATCTCGTCCGCCCATTGCGCCCGTTTCCCGCCGCTGCTACA
>JAYENL010000078.1:0-2383 GCA_034722055.1 Armatimonadota bacterium | reverse complement strand
GATTGAGACATGGCCACCCGCAAACTGCCGAAGGTGCTGACCGACGACGAGCTGAGGGACCTGCTGCGCGAGACCAACGTGCAGACCCCAACAGGTCTACGCAACAAGGCGGCGCTCAAGGTCATGGCGTACGGCGGCCTGCGGGTGAGCGAGGTCACCGGCCTCCGCACCCAGGACGTTCGCCGCGAGGACGGGCGCCTGGTGCTGGAGGTCCGCGGGGGCAAGGGTGGCCGCGACCGCACGGTGCCACTCCCGGACCACGCGGCAGAGACGCTAGAGACGTGGTTGGCCCGCCGGCGCGATCTCGGCGTCAACAACGGGCATGTGTTCTGCACGGTCCGGTCCGGTCGTAACGTCCACCCGGTGGCCACCGAGGACGGCTTCGCCGTGGGCGAGACGACCGAGACGGAGCTGGTGCCGGGCGAGCCGACACAGCGGGCCTACTGGAGCTCTCTCGTCTCGCGCCTGGCGGAGAGGGCGGGGATCGAGAAGCGCGTGACGCCTCACACCCTGCGCCACACAGCTGCAACGCGCGTGCTGCGCGCGACCGGCGACCTGCGCCGCGTCCAGGAGTTCCTCGGCCACGCCGACGTGAGCACGACGCAGGTCTACACCGAGGTCCTGGCCGCAGACGTGGCCGAGGCGGTTGACGCGGTGCCCGACGTGGAGGCCGAGGCCGAACCCGACGAGCCCGAGGCCGAGGAGAGCGAGGCGGACGCCCTAGCGCGCGAGGTGCTGGCCGCCCTGCCCGACGAGGTGCGCGAGGCGCTGGCCGAGCGGTTGCGGGAGGACTGAACGGTGCGACCTCTACCTGCGGCGGGGATGCTGGCCGGGGCCGCGCTGGCGATCGACGCCGCCGGGGGCCGCGGGGTGGGGAGGTCGTCCCGGGCGACCGACGAACGCGAAGCGTGAGAGGGGGCGGCAATGATGGCCGACACCGTTACGCTGACGGCGAAGTTCAAGCTGCACGAGCTGACGCGGACGAAGCGCGCCCGTCCCATACGCACGGAGAGCTTTGGGAAGTGTCGCACCTCGGACGGAACAATTGTCGCAAAGGAGGCATACCGATGTCTGCACGCAGAGGTTTCACGCTCATCGAGCTGCTGGTGGTGATCGCGATAATCGCGATCCTGGCGGCGATTCTGTTCCCCGTCTTCTCGCGGGCTAGGGAGAAGGCGAGGGCGGCGAGCTGCCTGTCAAACATCAAGCAGATCAGTCTGGCCTGCCAGATGTACGCCCAGGACTACGACGACACGCTGCCGTCGAGATGGGACTTCGCGGAGTACCCGGGGCCGGATCCGCCCGGACCGGGGACGTGGCCGATGATCCTGGGGCCCTACATGAAGAACGTCGGCCTGTGGACCTGCCCCAGCGCGGTCACCAAGACGAAGGTCGGCACTCTAGACGGATCCAATGACTGGTGGAGCAACTACGGGCACAATGACTGGTACCTGGCCTACTACTCCGCGAGCAGTGGCGGGTTCGGGAACCACAACGGCTACGACAAGGGCGGCTGCCCGCTTGCGGGGATCTCGGAGCCGGCCATGACGGTTGAGTGGATGGACGCCACGCCCGACGGCTTCGGCGGCAGGGATCCCAGCACGTGGATGTTCTACCACTGCAACCCGTATCGGGTGGGCGTTGGCGGCCGGATCGCCCGCCACAACGAGATGCAGAACGTGAGCTTCTGCGACGGGCACGCCAAGGCCATGCGCCACGATGTCATCGGTGCGGGGGCTGATAACGTGTGGTATCCCGCCGCCCAGAAGTACTGGATGGCCAACAGGGGCTGATGCCACAGGCGAGCGCCGCAAGCCGAACAGGAGCAAGACGCCGGTGCCGGAGGCTGCACCCAGGCAGAGGCAAGTGAAGCGTCAGGGCGCAGCTGAGGTGTTAGACGCAATTCCTCGGGCGCGACCCGCCGCGGTCCTCCCCCTACCGTGGCGGGCCGCGCCGCTTACTGCTGAGGCGCTGCTCCCGGCGGACTCGTCAGGCCTCGAGCCGAGGTCCGCAGTTTCCTACGGCGAAGGGCAGCCCCGGACAGACCGCGAGGAGTTGAGCCAGGTGTACGTGATCCGGCCCCGCAACGTCTACGTCCACGAGAGCGTGCCGGGGGAGGCGACTCAGCGGGCCTACTGGAGCGCGCTGGTCTCGCGCCTGGCGGCGAGGGCGGGGATCGAGAAGCGGGTGACGCCTCACGTGCTACGGCACACCGCGGCGACCCGGATGCTGAAGAGCGTTGGCAATATTCGGCGCGTACAAGAGTTCCTCGGACACTCGGACGTGAGCACGACACAGATTTACACTGAGGTGCTGGCTTCCGATGTGGTGGAAGCGGTTGCCGCGGTGCCCAACGTGGAGGCCGAGCCGGAGCCGGCGGCGG
>JAYENL010000077.1:0-44540 GCA_034722055.1 Armatimonadota bacterium | reverse complement strand
TCGCCCAGCAGCGCCAGGGTCCCGGCCATCAGGAACTCCACATCATCGGGGTGAGCGCCGACTGCAAGAGCGACCTTACTCTCGGACATGGCTATCGTCTCCAGCTCAGGCGGCCGATAGGCCGCCGGGAGGTGGTTGGGGTAACGGGAGGGTATTCGCGCGGGCTGCCACGCTCTCCTCCCCGGATGCTACAAGGAAGGTCTCCGCCAAGAGGCGAATAGCGGGGGGCGGGGGGAGCCATTGTGGTTGGCTTGCGCACGTGTCAGATCATGGCTTCGAGTATCGACCTGTCAGGAGATGGATGGCATGTCCGCGCCCTGTCACTGGAGAGCCGCGATGATCATCGCGATCCTGCTGGTGGCGTTTGCGCTGCCGGCGTGGTCGCTGACGAACCTGCTGCCCAATCCGTCCATGGGAGACGCCGACGGCGACGGAGTCGCAGATGAGTGGGACCCCAACATCCACGAGGCTGACGGAGCGGAGGGCGAGCTGGCGATCGACACCGAGATCGCGCGCTCCGGCGGCACCAGCCAGCGCATCGAGCATACCAGCGACAATGCCGCCTGGATCCGCATCAGCCAGGACGGCCTCAAGGCCCGGCCCGAGGCGACATACCGCGTGGAGGCCTGGGTCAGGGCCACGGGGGCATGGACGGTCATCCTCTACGAGTTCGCCGGCGAGGGCGAGGAGTACATCACGAACACCGTCGGCCAGGGCGCCGCCACCGATGGCTGGCAGCGGGTGTCGGGCACCGTGACGACGCAGCAGACCACCAACGCGCTCAAGCTCTCGTTGATCTCGAACGGTCCCGGCACAGTGTGGTTCGATGACGCCGCGCTGGTGATGATTGCCGAGCGGCCGAGCCTGCGCGTGCCAATGGTGGATGCCGCGCCCAGAATCGACGGCGACCTCGCTGACGCCGCCTGGGAGAGCGCGGGGGTGGCCGGCGACTTCATGGTGCTCGGAGGCGAGGGAGAGCGGGCCGAGGTGGGCACCCGCGCGCTGGTGTGCTTCGACGCCGAGGCCGTCTATATCGCGTTCGAGTGCCAGGAGCCCAACATCGAGGCTCTCGTGACCGACGCGCAGGAGGACAGCAGCGCGGTCTGGGGCGATGACTGCGTGGAGGCCTTCCTCGACACCGAGCACGAGCGCTCCGGCTACGTGCACCTGGGCGTGAGCGCCAGCGGCGCCAAGTGGCAGGAGCGGCGGATGGAGGCGCGCTTCTACACTACCTGGTACGGCACCGGGACGGGCGGGGAGGTGCCCATGCCGCAGTGGACGGCTGCCGCGCGGGTGGACGACGGCGCCTGGTTCGCGGAGCTGCGCCTGCCCTTCAGCGAGGTGGGCGGGCGGCCATCGCCGGGCGTGACCTGGGGCGCGAGCTTCTGCCGCACGCGGCGGGCCACCGGGGAGGAGCAGAACTCCACGTGGTCGTACACCCCCGGCGAGTTCTACGCCGTCCCGGAGCGCTTCGGGACGCTGGCCTTCGCCGGCGGTCGCGCCAAGGCGCCGGTCGAGGTTTCGCGCCACCGCGACTACCGGCCGCCGAAGCCCACGGTCATCCCGCAGCCGCAGTCGCTCACCTGGCGGGAGGGGGCCTTCAGGCCCGACACCGATACCGTCATTGCGCCGGTGAGCGAGGAGCACGAGATGGCGGCGCGGATGCTGCAGGCGGACGTCCACGAGCGCTTTCTGCTGCCACTCGCGATTGAGGCCGGCGGCAGGCCCGGTCCGAACACCATCGCCATCCGCGTGGCCAAGGGCGGCGACCTCCCGCCCGAGGGCTACCGGCTCACGGTCACAGGGCAGGGCATCGACGTGGCGGGCGCGGATGTGCGCGGGGCCTTCCACGGGGTGCAGACGCTGCGGCAGATGCTCACCCGCGACGCTCGCGGGCCGATGGTCTACGCCTGCGAGGTCCGCGACTGGCCGGACACGGGCTGGCGGGCGTGGCATGTGGCCGGCCCGCGCGCTCCGGAGCTGGATATCTACCGGGAGTTCATCGACTTTCTGGCGCTGCTGAAGTACAACACCATCTGCCTGGAGGTCAACGACAAGCTGCAGTACGAGAGTCACCCGGAGATCGCCCGAGATGACGCGCCCAGCAAGCAGCAACTCAGGGAGCTGGTGGAGTACGCCCGGGAGCGGCACTTCCGCATCTTCCCCCAGCTCGCCACCTTCGCCCACTTCGGCTACGTGCTCCGCCACGAGGAGTGGCGGCACCTGGCGGAGGCGCAGGAGACCACGCTGGGCCACCGGAGTCTGTTCAACTACTGCCCCTCGCATCCGGAGACCTATCCGCTGGTGTTCGACCTCATGGACGAGCTGATCGATGTGTTCGGCTCGGACTACTTCCATATCGGTCACGATGAGGCCACCTTCGACGATATCGGCACCTGCCCCCGCTGCCGCGACCAGGATCCCGCGGAGCTGTTCGTGGGCGATATCGTGAAGCTCCACGACCACCTGGCCGAGCGGGGCATCAGGACTCTGATGTGGGGCGACATGTTCCTGCCCTCGCACAACGGGATGAAGTACGGCACGGCAGCGGTGACCGACGAGCTGCGGGAGACCGCTGCGCGGTCTCAGGACATCCTCATCTGTGACTGGCACTACTCGCCCACGCACGACTTCGACGAGACGCTCAGCTACTGGGAGGAGCACGGCTTCGAGGCCCTGGGCTGCCCGTGGTATCATCCGCTGAACGTATGGGGGTTCGCCCGGGCGGTGCACGAGCACGAGGCAGTGGGGATGCTGGGCACCACGTGGTCCGCGGTCGGCACTGACGTCCACGGGCTTCCGCATGTGCCGGTGGGTTGGGTGCTGGGCGCGGAGAACTGCTGGTCGGTGGGCGCGCCGGAGATCGACCGGCTCGGCTACCATCCGATTCCCGCCTTCAACCGCCTGTGGCGGCTCAACCAGCACCCTCAGCCCCGGCGCTTCATGCTGGTGGACATCGCTCCGTTCTGCAATGAGAGCACCATCGACACCCAGCGCAAGCCCGGCTGGATGCGGCTGGGGCCGGAGTACGATCTCCGGGCCCTGCCCACCGGCCGCACGTGGATCGGCGATACGCCCTTCCAGCTTGTCGATCCGGCGGCCAACGAGGGCCGCTCGTGTGTGATGCTCGCGGACGCCGAGACGCCCACCGACGCCTATCCGGTAAGTGTATGGGAGATCCCGGTGGGCACGAGAGCGCGGGGGGTGCGGTTCCTGCACACGACCAGCGTGCCCGACCAGCGCGTGAGCCACATCTACGACCGGCAGCGCAACCGGCCGGGCCGGGTCGGGCACTACACCATCTGCTACGCCGACGGCAGCGAGGTGACGGCGGAGTTGAGGTTCGAGGCGAACATCAGCGACTGGAATTCCCAGCGCGGGCCGGTGCGGGCGGTCGATCTGTGGCAGGGCCACACTCAGGCCGGGGCGCTGGCGACCCTGGCGGTGTGGGAATGGGAGAACCCCAAGCCTGACCTGGAGATCGCCAGCATCAGCATGACCTCCGCCGAGGCCGAGGTGCAGCCGGTGCTGCTGGGCGTGACACTGGTGCCGTAGCGCGTCGCAACGCCCGGTCACCGCGGCGACAACGGCCGGGCGGGCAGGGAAGCCCGCCCCTCCGTACGGCTAAAGGCGCCCGGGCCGTTGCGGTCTGTCGTCCGTGGTGCGGACGCCCCCGTCCGCCGTTTGTCGTGCCGTCCTCCCCTCCCGCCGTTCCGTGGCACGCACACTCATGTGCGTGCGCCCTTTGTCGTCCGCCGAACGCTCGGCGACAATGGCCGGGCGGGCAGGGAAGCCCGCCCCTCCTGACGGCACCACCTACCACGCTCCCAGCAACCGGGTGCGTCCCGACGACAGGGCGAGGCGGCGGCGAGAGCAGGGCCCGTCACGGCGTGACGTGCAAGATGCGCGCCCGCTCATCGCCAAGCGGCACCGTCAGCCTCCCGTCGGCTGACACCTGCAGCGCCTCCCCGGTGTCGAGATCGGTGGCCGTCATGGCGGCGTTCACGGGGAGCGTGACCGTGACTGAGCCGTCGCCCTCGCGGAGATAGTCGGCGACCAGGATCACCATCTCGTCGCCCGAGACCACGCCGCTGATGCGCCCCGGGCCGTGCACCTGCGCGCCCTCGAGAAGCTCGCCGTCCAGCAGCAGGTCCTCGACCGGCGCGAGGTTGCGGATGACCCGCGCGTAGGCGGCCAGGGTCTCCGCGTCCCAGACGCGCCCCGACCAGAAGTTCATCCCCCGCGAGCCGTTGCAGAAGCACTCCAGCAGCGCGTAACGGAAGCGCTCGCCGTCGAAGGTCCCCGCATCGCCGGGGCTGATCCACGGCATCACGTCCGGCCCGGGAAGCTGCTCCCGGTCTACACGGGCTTCATCGCCCACCAGCATCAGGTGGCTCCAGTAGAGCGGGGTGTAGGTGGACGGCTGGGAGCTCTGCAGGTACTCCGGGTAGAGGCGGTCGAAGGGCCAGGTGAACTGGTAGTTGTGGCCGGCGCGCCAGTCGTACACGCCGAACTCCATCTCCGGCCCACCAGCCTCCTCGACCGCCGCCCGCACCGCCTGAACCACGTCCGTCCACATCTCGTAGCCCTTCTGCAGCTTCCACTCCTCCCATGTATCCAGCCCGCTTTGGGCGAAGTCCGCCTGGCAGCGGGTGCACTTCTCGGCGTCGGTCGGGCCCTGCCAGTTCCAGATCTCGATGTCGCAGAACAGGTAGTGCGGCCTGGCCATGGCGCACTGCCGCGCCACGCGCTCGATCTCCTGCTGGTAGTACTGCCCGCGGTAGCTGGGGCAGATGCGGCTGGAGACCTCCCCATCCTCGAGCTGGCAGTAGATCTCGTCATCCCTGTGCATGCGGTGGAAGGTGGAGTCGATGTTCAGGAGCTTGAAGCCGCGATCGCGGGCCCGCTCCCAGAAGTCCCACGCCTCCTGGTGCTCCTCCACATCGCGGAGCCAGTGGATAAAGCCCGTGATGGTATTCATGCCCAGCGCCGCGAAGTCGTCCAGGCCGCCCGGCCACTGCATGATGCTCGTGAAGTTGTACCAGCTCAGGCCCGTCACCAGCCGTTCGGGCTGCGGCGTTGGCGGGACCTCCATGGCCCGCAGCGGCACGGACACCAGCGGGCCCTGGGAGCCGTCGGCGTAGGTCAGCCGATAGCGCAGCTCGCCCTCCCGGCCATCCTCCCAGTCGCCAGTGATGAACAGCCGCCCCCAGGTCTTGGTGGAGGCGGCCGCGCTGCCCTGCCACTCGTACCGCGTCCAGTCATCCGCGATCTGCCTGCCGCCGATCTCACTCAGCGGAGTCGCGTCCTCCGCCATCCCGAAGCCGCCACCCCCAACCAGCTCAACGCCCGGCGGCAGCTCCAGCGTGACGACTACCCCCTGCTCCTCGAACCCCGGCGGCACGACCATCCCCACCGGATTCGGCGCGGCGAGGTTGGTGAGGAAGCACAGGTAGGGCTTGTGCAGGTACATCTGCGGGCGCTTCACGGAGAAGTCCGTCACCGGCAGCGCCGCCATGTCGCACGCCCCCGGATCGTGCTCGCCTCGGAAGACGTACATCTCATCCGCCACGGTCAGCCCCGCGCCATACAGGCGCAGTCCCACGTATCGCCCGCGCGTAGCCAGGTCGCTGAACCGGAAGCGATGGACCCAGGCCTCGCCGGCGTGCGGGGGGACTCCGAAGCGCTCCAGGTCACCGCGGCGGAAGGTGGAGAACTCCCCCACGCGCCGGTAGACCTCCCCGTCGTCGCTCACCAGCGCCTCCATCCACACCGGCGTGCAGATGCCCGCCTGCGGCGAGCCGCCCTGGATGCGGATGGCGATCTCGTCGATGGGCTCCACGGCGCCGAGGTCCACCGCCAGGTTCGCGCGCCCGCCGTAGCTCCAGCCCACACACTTGCTCTGGAACCAAAGGTGGCCGCGATGATGGTCCGAGAGCTCCCCGTCGGTGAGGTCCGTGGGGTCCGTGTCGCCCTCCCTCGTCAGCCTGTAGTTGGGCAGCGGCGCATAGGTCACGGTCTTGCCCAGCGCGATGTTGCGCTCCGGGTCCAGGTCGCCCGGCTCCGGCTCCCAGCCGGGGTGTCGCTCCTCGTCCTGCGCCACGCAGGTGGCAGCGATGACCAGCATGATGACCGTCAGCAGACCGATCAGGCGCATGAGTCTCCTCCTTCGCACTGTGCATCTGAGAAGCAGGCCTCCGCCCCGGCCGCCTCGAAAGGCTCCGCGTGTAAAGCTCCGGCGATCGAGGTGAGACCTGGTGCGCACTCTCATAGTTGTCCTCGTGGCCCTGATAGTCCTCTCCGGCCGATTGCTTCACGCCCAGGAGGATGATCCGCTGGCCTGGATCGACAGCGAGAGGATCCGCGCCGCCTACTTCTACGCCCGGCCGCCGGCTGAGGAGAAGACGCAGCAGCTCGTGGACGTGGGCATGAACGCCATGATCCTCAAGGCCGGCATCGAGAGGGCCATGCCCTACCTCCGGGAGGCGAGGAGGCATCAGGGCATGCACACATTCCTGGCGCTGAACTTCAACGTCAACGCCGAGGAGGAGGGCCTCCGGCGGGCGGTGCTCGCCGACGGCACGGTGGAGCGCTACGCCTGCCCGCTCGAAGAGCGCTTCTGGCGCGAGCACCTGCTGCCGGGAATGCTGGAGCGCGCGGAGCTGGCTGCCGACCCGGAGCTGCAGGTGGATGGCCTCTGGATCGACTTCGAGCTCTACTCCACGATCACCGGCCAGCGCTACTACACCAACGCCTGCTACTGCGACCACTGTTTCGGCGAGTTCTGTCGCTCCAAGGGCATCGAGATGCCGGATCTCGACTACGCCCACCGCCGTCCGTGGCTGGAGGAGCAGGGCTACACGGAGGAGTATCAGCCCTTCCTGGGCACGCGGGTGGAGGGGCTGGCGCGCGAGGTCCGCGAGCAGGTGCATGAGATGGCACCGAACCTGCTGCTGGGCTTCTATCCGACGCCGCACAACTGGTCGCTGGAGGCCGTGGCGCGGGCGTTCTCGACACAGCGCCTGCCCATCATCCTGTGGGCGACCGACACCTACGGCGGAGGCGGGCCGGATCGCGTCCCGGACGACTGGCGCGAGCACTACGAAGAGCTGGGCGTCAACGCGCGCTACTGCGCCGGGATGCTGCTGCGTCGCTACTCGGCGAAGAACCTGGCGGCCTACATCTATCACACCTCCGCGGAGTGTGACGGCTACTGGCTGTTCACGGCATACACGCTCTGGACGCCGCCCGAGGAGCGCTCCGGAGACTACTACCTCGCCGCCGGCACCGCCGAGCAGTACTGGCAGGCCATGGAGCGCGGCAATGAGGAGCTGGATCGGCTGGCCGCGGATCCGCGCCACGAGACCGAGTTGGAGATCGGCATCGAGCCCATCATCTACCATCCGCTGGCGAAGCCCGAGATGCGGCGGCGGGTGGAGCGCCTCGTGCCGCCGGGGGTAACCGGAGAGCCCGCCGAGTATCCCATCGTGTGGCTGCGAGGGCCGAACCTGATGGTGGTGGCGTGCGAGGCCGGAAGACCCGTTGAGATCGAGCTGAGGCTCGGGCAGATCGGCGAGGGCAGCGATCGCATCACCTGGGAGGCCACCACCCGGGACGGGACGCTCGTCGCGAGCGAGAAAGGCGGCGCCGGGGAGGATGTAACGGTCCGCTTCACACCTGAGCAGGACGGCATCCACTACCTGCTGGCGTCGGCCAGCTCCTCCAGGTACGCGCCGCTGCGGAGCACCGCGCCGCTGGGGCTCTACGCGGCCCGCCTGCACATTATGAGCGGCGCTGAACGCCTTTACTTCCGCGTGCCCGAGGGGGTGGAGGAGTTCACGATTCTCGCTGAGGGCTCCAGCGGGCATGAGACGGTGCGCGTGGAGGTCTACGCGGCCGACGGCGAGCTGGCCGCGGCAGCCGAAAGCAACGCAGAGGACACGGAGGCCCCGGTGGAGGTGCAGGCGCTCGGCCACCACGGCGAGACGTGGTCTCTGGCGCTGACGCGCGCGGATGTGGGCATCCTGGAGGATCTCTACCTGACGCTGCCGGACCCGCTGCCGCCGGTGGTGTCGTTGAGTCCGGAACATGTCTTCGGCATCAGGCCAGCGGAAGAGTGACGAGCGCTGACGGCAGCCTCACCCCCTTGCAGTTCGCGTGGCGAACTGCGTTCCCCCTCTCCCTGGCGGGCATCGCCGGCGGGCGGGAGAGGGGGAGAACGGCGAAGGGCAACGACAGGCGCGCCATGGATACGCGCCCTTTGGCAAGCGCGATGCCTTTGTCGTACGGAGCGGCGGCGTGCCCACGCCGCCGGCCGTTGAGGCCGTTGTCCGTGGTCGTTGTCGCGCTGTATGGAGGGGCCGGACTACTGTCCGGCCCGCCGCTTCTTGCGCCACGTCGTGTGTGGCGCCAGGGGCGGGTGGGCCGAGCGTAGCTCGGGTCGGGGAAGGCGCCGTTGTCGTCCCACGAAGGAACCCACGCAGCGGTCGCGAACTCTCTCGTGGCGCCAGCATGGGCTGGCGCTGGAGACGCGCCAACCTTACGTCACACTGCCGCAGGAGGCTACCGATGAAGCGCGTTGGTATCGTTGACTGGGATACGTCGCACGTGGTGCAGTTCACCATGCGCCTCAATCACGTTGGGGAGCTGGACGAGGAGCAGTACATCGACAGCGAGTATCGCGTGGTCGCCGGCTTCGTGGGCCAGAGCGAGATCACCGATCCCGAGCGCATGGCGGAGTACGAGCAGCAGCTCACCGGCTGGGGCGTCGAGACGGTGGACAGCCTCGAGGAGCTGGTCGGGATGGTGGACGCGGTGCTCGTGGAGTCGCAGGCCGGCAGTCAGCACCTGGAGAAGGCCCGACCGTTCATCGAGGCCGGGCTCCCCACCTACATCGACAAGCCCTTCGTGGCCAGCGTCGAGGACGGCCTGGAGATCAAGCGCCTGGCGGAGGAGAACGGCGTGCCGGTGTTCTCGTCATCGTCACTGCGCTACGCCCCGGAGGTGGTGGACGCCGCGCAGGACGAGGAGGGCGTCGGCGAGGTCATCGGCGCCAACGCCTACAGCCCCGCCAGCCTGCATGAGGCGAACCCCGGCCTGCTGCACTACGGCATCCATGGCGTCGAGACCCTCTACGCCCTCATGGGCCCCGGCTGCGAGAGGGTCTCGTGCTACTTCGACCAGACCGGCGAGGTGAACGTGGGCCGGTGGCGGGACGGTCGCGTGGCCTCCATGCGCGGCACCCGGGAGGGCGCGCACGCCTACGGCTTCACCGTCTGGGGCGACGAGGGCGTGCGCATGGAGCGGATCAGCACCGCCTACATCTACCGCGAGCTGCTGAAGCGCATCGTGGGGATGTTCGAGACCGGCGAGGCGCCACTGGACATCGACGAGACCATCGAGATCGCGGCCTTCATGAGCGCCGCGCTGCAGTCCGCGCAGGCCGGTGGCGAGCCGGTGGAGCTGGAGTTCACCGCATCATAGGCTCGGCGTCGGCACAGTACCCAACAGAGCCCGGCCTCGACCAAGCGGGACCGAGCTTGTGCAGTGCTGCTCTCACACCAACGGCAGCAGGCTGGAAGATAACGGCGGGCCGGACAGTGGTCCGGCCCCTCCGTACGGCACGGAAACAGCCACCCACAACGGCAGGCAGCGTCGGCACGCCGCCCCTCCGTACGACATTAGAGGCATCGCCGTCAGCCTCCAGCCTCCCGCTCGCAGCATTCCCTTACGGGTCGGGCACGATGGCCGATCTACACGTCGGTCAGGCCGTCTCGATCGCCAACGCCCTGCACACCTCCGCGAACACCTCGTCCTCGGTCTGCGAGGCGTCCACGATGGCGGTGCGGTCGGGGTAGCGCCGGGCGTACTCCTGGAAGCCCTGGCGCACGCGGAGGTGGAACCGCAGCTCATTCCGCTCGATGCGGTCCGCGTTGGCTGTGCTCACGGCCTCGGCGCCGAACTTGCGCGCCAGCCCCTCCTCCGGCGGCAGGTCGAGGATGATGGTCATGTCGGGGACGAGGCCGCGCGTGGCCTCCGCGTCGAGGCGCACCACCAGCTCCTCCCCGGCCTCGCCAGCGTATCCCTGGTAGGCGAAGGTGGCGGCCGTAAAGCGATCGCACACGACGACCTTCCCTGCCTCCAGCGCGGGGCGGACGACCTCGTCGCAGTGCTGGGCGCGGGAGGCGCAGAAGAGGAAGAGCTCGGTCAGCGGAGTCATCTCAGGGTAATCCGGGGACAGCAGCAGGTCGCGGACGGCCTCGCCGATGGGGCTGCCGCCGGGCTCGATGGTGACAAGCACGTCCTCGCCGCCCGCGCGCAGGGCCTCGGCGAGGCGCTCGATCTGCGTGGACTTGCCGGCGCCCTCCACGCCGTCGAGGACGATGAAGCGGTAGGGGCAGCTCACCGGGCGCCTCCGGTCAGGGCGGGAGCAGCCGCACGCGCCGCCGCGGCTCCTCGCCCACCGTCTTGGACTCGAGGTTGCGCTTGGCGATCAGCTCCCGCTGCAGCCGCCGCACGTAGGCGCTCTGGGGCAGGAGCTCCACGGGCACGTTCTCGGCCAGCACCTTCTCGATGGCCTCCGCCGCCTCCTTGAGCGCGAAGTCCTCGCGGGCGGTGCCCTGCTCCGCGGCGATCTCCTCCACCGCCTCCTCGATCTGCGAGTAGGTGTTGCTGCGCACGGTCACCGTTGCGGCGATCTCGTCGGGGACGCGGCCCAGCTCGGCGGCGCGCTCCAGGGCCACCGCCACGTCGGCGCCCTCGGGCTCTCGGCTCACGGTGGCAGGCACTCGCCGCTCGCGCAGGGCACGCTCGAGCAGCTCGCGGCTGACGCCCACGGGGAGCACGCGCATGACGCGCGAGCGCCTCTCGGCGCGCTGCAACTCCGCCTCCAGGGGATCGGTCTCCTCGCCGACGGCGACCTCGGCGCCGGGGGTGACGGAGCGCTCCACGGCTACGATCTCGCCGCGGTCGCCGAACTCCCGCAGCTCAGCGGTGATGGGCTCGCCGCGGAGGATGCTGTCCACGGTCTCAGCCACGTCGTGGTGGATGGCGAGCTGGTTGATGGCCTGGATCTCGATGACGATGTCGAAGGTGGGCGGGGACTGGCGCTCCAGGACGGTCTTCTGAGTGCCGCGCCGCTTGGCCTCCTCGTCGCTGAGCACCACGGCCTGGATGCCACCGATCAGGTCCGAGAGAGTGGGATTGGCCATCAGGTTCTCGAGATCGTTGCCGTGGGCGGTGGCGATGAGCTGCACGCCGCGCTCGGCGATGGTCCGGGCCGCCTCGGCCTCCTGCTCGGTGCCGATCTCGTCCACCACCACGACCTCCGGCATGTGGTTCTCAACCGCCTCGATCATCAGCTCAGCCTGCAGCCGGTCATGGGGCACCTGCATCCGCCGGGCGCCACCGATGGCGGGGTGAGGGACGTCTCCGCCACCGCCGATCTCGTTGTTGGTGTCCACCACCACGACGCGCTTGTCGAACTCGTCGGCCAGCACCCGGGCCACCTCGCGCAGCTTCGTGGTCTTCCCCACCCCCGGCTTGCCCAGCAGGAGGATGTTGAAGCCACTCTCGATGACGTCGCGGATGATCTCCAGCGTTCCGTAGACCGCCCGGCCCACGCGGCAGGTCAGGCCCACGATCTCCCCGTGCCGGTTGCGGATCCCGCCGATGCGATGCAGCGTCTCCTCGATCCCCGCCCGGTTGTCGCGGTCGAACTCCCCCACGTGCGAGGTCACGTAGTCAATGTCCGCGCGCAGAGCCGAACTGTCCCCGATGAGCTCGTAGGTCTGGCCGAAGCGGGCGCCGATGGGGCGCCCGAGGTCAATGACGACCTCCTTGAGGTCGCCGAGGTCCGGGTGAGCCTCCAGCCACTGGCGCACCCGATCAGGCAGCACTTCGAGGAAGCGGTCAAGGTCAGCGGTCACCGTCTCCTGGCGTCCCATGTGGCTCCCCAAAACCTCCCCATGAGTCATCGGCCCGCGCGCCACCCCCCTGTATCGCGCCGGCGTCCGTCGCCCTACTGCAGCCGCCACGCCTTCCCGTCGGCCGACACGAGCCTGACATCCTGCTCGGCATCCGGGACCGAGAGGCTGACGGTCATGCGCCCCTGCTCGTCAACCTCGAGCCCCTTCACATCCGCCAGGATGCGAACCGCGTCCAGCCCCCAGAGGGCCGGCGGCAGCGCCTCGGTGAGGTAGACGGCCGCCACGTGTGGCCATCCTCGTCGGCGGTAGCGCTCGGCGAAGGCCGCCTCCGGTGTCCTGGCTTTGGAGACCTCCGTGATGACCAGGTGAGTGGCGAACAGCCACACCAGGTAGTTCCGGTCGGGGCCGAGGGAGAAGAGATTAACCTCGTAGGGCTTGCAGGTGAAGACCGCCCACTGGTAGTCGCTGCCCTCCTCCGTCGCGACCAGCTCGTACAGCGCCAGCTCGGTGTGCCGGCGGGTGGCCTCGCCGCCCCGGGAGAGGGTCGCGCCCACCTGGGCCTGGGTGCGTCGCAGGGACACCGTGATAGTACGCTGCGTATCGTCCTCGGCGACGCGGATCGCCTTGTCGCCCTCAAGCGGGACCTTCTCCCATTCGCCGTGACGCACGTCGATGTCGCTGATCTGGATCTTATGCTCCGCGGCGTCCTCGTCGGCAAGGACCGTCGCCGCGGCGATCAGGGACACGGCGGCAACCACCATCCGGCGGCAGGCGCTCGACATCATGGCCCTCTCCCTGCGTCAGCGGGCTGTCAGACCATCGTCCAGGGCGCTGGGAGGGAATCCGCCCACGCCCCGAACGCGCTCACTGCTTGCGGAACAGCAGGATGTACTCCTTCTGCATCACATTATAGAGCCCGAAGATGATCTTGTCTACGGAGCGCTCCAGGCTCAGCCCGGTGTCCTCGCAGGCGTCGGTGAACATGCCAGTGGTGTCGATCTCCTCGCCCTGGTAGGTGACATTGCCGATGACCACCGCCGCGACTGCCCCGGGGCGCATCACGCGCTGCATCTCCCGCGCCGCCTGGCGCATGTCCTCCTCGTAGAGCTCGAAGCGCTCCTTGCCGCGGCCGCGCACGCCGATGAACTCCTCGCTCAGCTCGTCGAGATCGAAGCCCATGGCCTCCAGCGCGTGCTCGTCGTTCTTGATGTAGTTGAGGGCAATGGAGTAGGGCGGCGAGGTGACGATGCCGTCCACGCTGGCGTCCTCCAGCTCCATCTCCCGGACATCGCCCTCGACGATGTCCACCGTGCCGAAGTCCAGCTCCAGCCGCCGCTTCACCTCCAGGTGATCGCGGACCGAGGCGAGCATCTTGTCGCGGTTGTGCACGAAGGCCTGCACCGGGTCGCGGCGCCGGCGGGAGGTGTCGGAGCGGGCGATCATCTCGGCGAGGTCGAAGAAGTCCCTCACCGGCCCCTCAGGCAGCTCCCGGTCCTCGGCCGAGCGGAAGAGCCGCTGCTGGTGCACGTTGTCCGAGCAGGGCGCCACGTACTCCGACGCCTCCTCGATCTCATCGAGGCGCTCCCAGGACTGCGTCTTCACCCGTGAGATGAGGCAGCACAGTGGCGAGATGTCCACGCCGATGCAGTCGATGCCCAGAAGCTGCGCCTCCACCGCCGTGGTCCCGGAGCCGATGAAGGGGTCCAGCACCACGTCACCGGGCCCCAGCCCGATGATGCCCAGCAGCGCCCGGATCATCTGGGGGTGGAACTTGCCCTTGTAGGGGTAGAACCAGTGCGTGAGGTACTGGTTGATCGACTGCGTCTGGTTGTACTGCTGGATGTGGTGGTAGTCGGTCAGCAGCTCCTCGGCGTGCAGGGGCTGCAGTGATCTGATGTAGGCGGAGCGGCGGATGAGCCGCTCGCGGTCGAGCTGGCCGTTGGCCCGGAACCCTCGGAGGTTGTCGCCGACCGCGAAGTCCACGCCGGCCGCCTCCAGCTCCATCTGGGCCAGGACCAGCTCGTAGATGAACTGGACGTTCTCGTGCAGTGTAAGCCGCGTTGTCTGGTGCATGTATGAAGACACCCTCGCGTGTCAGGCGCTCTCGATCAGCGCCCGGATGGCCTGGTACTCGTGGCGGGCGATGTCCACGGCGGTGAGCTCCTCGGTGGGCTCCTTGTGGGACTCGGCGGAGACGTGGCCGTCGTAGTCCACCTCTTTGAGCCAGGCGAAGATGGGGGCGTAGGCCACCTCACCCTCGCCCAGCAGCAGCGCGTAGTCATCGGTGTGCTCATCGCGGTAGCAGTCCTTCACCTGCACGTTCCACACCAGCTCGCCGAAGCGCGCCAGGGCCTCGATGCCGTAGTAGCGGTCCATGCGGTAGAGGTTCCCCGGATCGTAGTTGATGCCCAGGTTCGGCCGGTCCACCCGGGCGACCATCTCCATGGTGGCGTCGCAGGTGGCGGAGAGCCCGAAGTTGTTCTCCATCACCACGCCGGTGTCGCGGCTCAGTGCCAGGTCGCAGCACTCCCGCAGGTAGTGGGCCGCCCGCACCCAGTGGTCCTCGCGGGCCGCCGACGGCTGAGGCGGGCCGCCCGGCTGCACCCGGATGAGGTCGCACTCCAGCTCCTGGGCGATCTCCAGGTAGCGCCGGAACTTCTCGACCTCCTCCAGGCACTCGTCATCGCTCTTCTGCGAGAACAGCCCCACGTAGGTGCACAGCGTCACGGCCTCCATCCCCACGTTGCTAAGCTGCCCGGCCAGCCCCGAGACCATCTCATCGGAGACGTCCGGGGGCAGATGGCGCTCCAGGCCGAAGATCTCCATGCCCTCGTAGCCGATCTCGGCGGCGATACTCACCGCCTCGGAGATCTCGTACTCCTGCAGAATCTTCGAGCAGATCGCGATCCTCAGCGCCATGGCAGCCTCCCACCGATCGATGACCGGACGATGGACGCTTCTCCGCGCGGTCGCAGCGGACCTCCCCCAAGGACCGTTGCGATAGCGCGGCGAACACGGTAGCGTTGCATCTACGGTCGGGCTGAAGGAGGGTCGTCATGCCAGAACTGCGCTTCGAGCACACACTCATCGACTCCGACCCGCCGGGGTCGCACCATGACATCACGCTGCTGCACGACCTGACCGGCAACGGCCTGCCGGACGTCATCATCGGCGGCAAGGAGGGCCCGCCGAACCTGTTCTGGTACGAGAATCCCGGCTGGGCGCGCCACGAGGCCGCCGACGCGCCGAACCTGGAGGCCGGCGGCGTGGTCGTGGACGTCAACGGCGACGGCCGACCCGACGTCATCGCCGGCCAGCAGGGACGGGACGGCCATCTGCTGTGGTGGTTCGAGTGCCCGGCCGACCCCCGTGAGCCGTGGCCGGTCCGAGTGCTCACCGACCGCTTCGCCAAGTATCACGACCAGGCCGTCGGCGACGTGGACGGCGACGGTGAGCCGGAGGTGGTCTTCCTCTCCCAGGTCGCCGGGGTGCTGGCCCACTACGACATCCCGGAGGACCCCACCATCGAGCCCTGGCCGGAGGAGCGCCTGACCATCATCGCTGATGACATGGAGAACATCGAGGGCCTGGTGATCGTGGACCTCGACGGCGATGGCCGCAGCGAGATCATCGCCGGCACGCACATCTTCAGCCGTGGTGACCACGCCTGGTCCCGGCGCACCTACGCGGAGGATTTCGTCACCACGCGCGTGGCGGTCGGCGACCTCGATGCAGATGGCGCGCTGGAGATCGTGCTGTGCGAGGGCGAGAGCAACGAGGGCCGCCTGGCCCTCTGCGATGCGCCCGACTTCGAGCCGGAGCTGCTGCGCGAGGGCCTCTTCCACCCCCACAGCCTGGCGCTGGCGGACTTCGACGGCGACGGCGCGCTCGACATCTTCGTCGGGGAGATAGGCCTGGGGCGCAACCCTCACCAGCCGGAGCTGCTGATCTTGCGGAACCTTCGGGACGGCGGCTTCGAGGAGCAGGTCATCTCCCGCGGCATCCCCACGCATGAGGCCAAGGTCGCCGACATCGACGGCGACGGCCGCCCCGACATCGTCGGCAAGCCCTACATGCCACAGCGGCACATCGATCTGTGGCTGAACCGCTCCTGACGGGCGCCCGGCCCGGTCAGAGCCTCTCGAGCCTGGCGGCCTTCGCGAGCAGCTTCTTCACGCCCCCGCCATCCCGGAAGGCCACCGTGACCTTCCAGTCATCCCTGGCCTCCTCCGCTGCGACCACGATGCCGTGGCCGAACTTGGGATGCCGCACCTTCTGACCGGTCTTGAAGCCGCCAGCCGCCGTCTCGGCCGGCTCACGGGGCCTCTCCTCGCGGGGCTCCTGCTCGGCCGCGCCCTCCTTCTCCCGGCGGTCGGCCTCTTCAGCGTTGGCCTCCGCCCGCGCCAGGATGGCGGCGATGTCGATCTTCCGCCCACCGGAGGGCGTCTCCAGCACCTCCTCGCCGCTGTCGAGCATCCGGGGCTGCGAGGCGTCCGAGTACCGCTCGCGGCGGTCGATCAGCTCCTCCGGCAGGTCCGCCAGGAAGCGCGAGGGCCGCTGCCGGCGCGTCTCACCGTAGATGGTTCGATGGAAGGCGTGGCTGAGATACAGCAGCTTCTGCGCCCGCGTCATGCCCACGTAGGCCAGGCGCCGCTCCTCCTCCAGCTCGTGCTCGTCGCCCATGCAGCGCTCGTGGGGGAAGATCCCCTCCTCCATCGAGGCCATGAACACGATGGGGAACTCCAGGCCCTTGGCCGAGTGCAGCGTCATCAGCGACACCGCGCCCGATAGCTCCTCGGCCTCGTCGATGTCCGAGATGAGGGCGATGTGCTCCAGGAACTCCTGCAGGCCCACGTCCGGATTCTGCCGCGTGAAGGCCGCCGCCACCGTCACGAACTCCTGCAGGTTCTCCACCCGCATGGCATCCTCGGCCTTGCCGGACTCCCGGAGCTTGTCGATGAGGCCCGTGGTCTCCACCACCGCCCGAACCAGGTCCGGCAGCGGCGCGGTGTCGATGCGCTGCCGTAGCGACCGCATCAGCTCGTAGAAGTCACTGACCGCAACCCGCGACTGCGGTCGCCGGTCCTCATCCGCAGCGTAGATGCGGCAGGCCTCCAGCAGCGACACCTGGTTCTGCTCGGAGATGAGCGTCAGCTCCCCCTGCGTGGTGTCGCCGATGCCGCGCGTGGGGGTGTTGATGATCCGCCGCAGCGACAGGTTGTCCGCCGGGTTGTGCAGCGCCCGAAGATACGCCAGCGCATCCTTGATCTCCGCACGGTCGTAGTACCGCATGCCGCCGACGATCTCGTAGGGGATCTGCCGCGCCGCCAGCGCCTGCTCGAAGTTCCGCGAGGCGGCGTTCACGCGGTAGAGCACCGCGTAGTCGCCGTAGCGCGCCAGCTCGTCGCCCACCTGCGTCTCAATCGTCTGGGCGACCCACTCCGCCTCCTCCTCCTCGTTGATGGCCTCGTAAACGATCACGTTGTCGCCTGGCGGATTCGCGGTCCACAGGCGCTTGTCGGCCCGGTTCTCATTATGGCGGATGACCTCGTTGGCGCACTCGATGATCTTGGCCGTGGAGCGGTAGTTGCGCTCCAGCTTGATGACCGTGGCGTCGGGGAAGTGCTCCTGAAAATCCAGGATGATCCCCACGTTCGCGCCGCGCCAGCCGTAGATCGACTGGTCGTCATCGCCCACCACGCACAGGTTGCCATGCTCGGCGGCCAGAAGCTGCACGAACCTGAACTGCGCGTGGTTGATGTCCTGGTACTCATCGACCAGGATGTACCGGAAGCGCTGCTGGTACTTGCGGCGGACCTCCTCGTGCTCCTCCAGCAGCTCCACGGTCTGCATGATCAGGTCGTCGAAGTCCAGCGCGTTGTTGCGCTCAAGCTCCTCCTGGTATGCCCTGTAGACGCGGCTGACCAGCCGCTCGAAGCGACCCTTGGCCGTGCGGCGGTAGTCGTCGGGCGTCATCAGCTCGTTCTTGGCGTTGCTGATGGCCCAGAGGACCTCGGCGTTGGTGCGGTCGCGGCAGCGGTCGCTCTCGGGGAGCTTGACCTCCACCCGCGAGCGCACGTCCTTGACGATGGAGGACTGGTCGCTCTCGTCGAAGATGGAGTACTCCGGGGGCACGCCCACGTGCCGACCGTCAACGCGCAGGATGCGGGCGCAGATGGCGTGGAATGTCCCCGCCCACAGGCCGCCGGCGCTCTCGCCGGCGAGCTGCTCGATGCGCTCGGTCATCTCGTCGGCTGCCTTGTTGGTGAAGGTCACCGCGAGGATGGAGCGCGGGTCGATGCCCTCATTCTCGATCATGTGGGCGATGCGGTAGGTCAGCGCGCGGGTCTTGCCCGAGCCGGCGCCGGCGAAGATGAGCACCGGCCCCTCGATGCACTGGGCGGCTTCGCGCTGTTGTTCGTTGAGCTGCTCCAGCAATGACATCGATGGTAGGCTCCCATGCGGATGGCGCGAACATCACGCGCCCCCGATCTCCCGAGGGCGCGCAGTGGTCCCCGCTCAGCTCCCGGCTATCCCCAGTATATCACATCTCGCCGGTCTCGTCGTCCCCGGCAGACTCCTGGTCGGGGAACCCGCCGCCCTCGGCATCCAGCCGCGCCAGCAACTCCCGCACCCGCTGCTCCTCCGGCACGCCAAGGCCCTCTAGCACGGACAGAGCCTGTTGCCAATACGCGCGGGCGGTCTCGTCAGTACCCATATGCTTTGCGACCACACCCGCGTCTATGAGGACCCGTCCTTCACCATGCCGGTCACCGACCTCGCGCTTGAGCTCTAGGCTCTGCCCACACAACGCTAGTGCGCGTTCATTATGACCTTGGGCTCCATGGACCTTCGCCATACCCATTAGCGCTTCGGCTTGTTGGTACCGGTCACCCAAGTCTGAGAGGATTCGGAGGCTCTGTGCGTAGAGAGCAAGCGCCTCGTCATAGCGGCCCTTCCTCTCGTGGACACTCGCCATGCCCATCAAGGTGCCCCCTTCGGCACGCCGATCGCCAATCTCTCTCTTGATGGATAGGCTCTCTTCGTAAAGGTCCAATGCCAACTCGTGCCGCCCTTGCAGGCCGTGTACGAGTGCCATATTGTTCAGCACGCGGGCCTCACCACGACGATCGCGAGTCTCGCGTCTGATGTCCAAGCTGGCCTCGTATAGCCTTAGTGCTCTGTCGTAGTGGCCTTGCCGACGATAGGCGATGGCCATGTTGCTCAGGATCTCTCCCTCGGCATGTCGGTCTCCGAGGTCGCGGCTAATGTTGAGGCTCTCAGCGTAGAGCTCGTGTGCCTCTCGATACTCACCTTGTTGGCGGAGTACATCTCCCATGCCGTTAAGTGCCTCGGCCTGACCATGCCGGTCGCCAAGGTCGCCGAAGATCGCAAGAGCGTGCTGGTAACTGCTCATTGCTGACGAATGCCGGCCAAGACGCCACTCCGCCTCGCCCAGTCTGTTCAGCAGGCGGGCCCGCAGCTCGCGAGACCGGCCGTCCTCGCGGCCTGCCAGCCGTTCAAGCGTCTCGGCATATCGGTCAATCCGCGCGCGGGCCTCGTCGGCTGACTGAACCTGCCACTCCGCCGCGCTCATCAGCTCCTGCGCAGTCGTCTCCGCGACCTCGAGCGCGGTCTGGAAGTCCACCGTGTCAGTGCGGATCCGGTAGAAGTCCGGGGCCTGCCGGACGATACGTTTGTGAACGTACTCTGGCACGAGCAGGATCAGCGGATGCCCGAACTCGATGAAGTACTCGCGACCGAGGTTCAACTTCTGCAGCGCCGAGGGAGTGCGCCTGTCGTCCTCGAGCTCGTCCGTGGGGATGACGCTGTCGTGCCAGTTGACGGCAATGGCGACAGACGAGTATCTCTCCTCCAGGGACTGGAAGCCGGGCTGCTGTATGTGCCCATCGATAGTGCTGGCCAGGCCCGTGTGGGGGTCGGTCAACTGGACGACGTCCAGGCCGATGTTCTTCTCCTCCAGCGCCTCCTGCAGGCGCCCAATAAGCTCCCAGCGGCCGGGCGGGCTGTTGCAGGTCACGATCGCGATGTACCGCGCCTCATCGGTCAGCTCGATACCCGCGACGAGACGGTCGAACTCCCTTTGCTCGATCTCCACGGCCATGCCGGTGTCACCTGCCTACACCAGTCCTCTCGCCTCCAGCAGCCTGCGGACCGCCGGGTGTACGTCGTACCAATACGGATCGTCCTCATATCGCAGAATCGCGAGTGCATGCATGAGGCGCCGGTGATCCTCATCGATCGGCGAGTGGCGTGCGGTGGCGACCTCACGCAGCCTCCCATAGTCGTCTTCATCGAGCGACATGGCGAAAGCCTTCACCAGTTCGCGGAACTCGTTTTCCGCCATCGAAGGCGTCGCGGCCTCCGCCTGTTGCATCGAGGCTGTACGGCACACGTTCCGGGCCATGCGCAATGCGTCCCCGATTATGCCGCCGCTGTTAAGCACAATGGAATCGATCACTTCTTTCGGGAGCAGTCCCTGCTCAATCCGTCGGCTGATGATGGTAGCAATTACTTCGCGGTCCGAAGCAGGACTCCCCTCCCGATCATGGACGGAGATCATAGGCAGGAGGAAATCGTCGCCGTAGCGGCCGCGAACAACGGCGAATCGGTGACTCGCCCGCAGTGTAATCGGCACGGTATAGATCACATCACAGGGCGCCTCACTGAGTTCCGGGGCATGGTTGATGAACAGGCCTTCGGCTGTATCGAGGTCGCACTTCTCAAGGTCGTCCACGATGAGCAGAGGCTTGGGCACGTCGCTGTTCTGGAAGCCAGCAGCTATGAGTTCGAGCACCTCCAGGATCTGTCCGCCCTCAGGCTCAAGCCTCCGGCGGATCTCCCTGCGCGTCTGGCCTTCTGTCCTGAGTCTCGCGAAGAGGTCGAATATGTAGGCACGCACGCCAGCGGTTGCCTGAAGAACATCGGTATGTGACTCGGCACTGATCTGTTCGACGTCGTCATGCAGCTCAGCAGCCCAGGCATTCAGGCTCTCTCCGACAGTAGGATCGAGTTCCACTCCTATCTGAGTTGCTCGAGCCAGCAAAGCTTCGCACATGCCGAGAAGAACATCGAGGTGAGACAGGTCCATCCGGTCAAGGGCATCATCGGCCGAGAAGTAAACCGGCGTGAAATCCCCATCCAGCTGCCTCATGACCCGAAAGAGTTCCGTAGACTTCCTACTGCGATTGTGGCCTGTGTAGAGTGCTCTTACGCACTCGTCGCTCATCCGGAAGGTCTCGATGAGCTTGTCAACTTCCTGCAAGTCGCGCGCAACATGCCAATCGTCAAATCGCTCGGGACGGTCAAGCGGGAGTTCGAGATTGTTGAACGCCCGCCTCCACGCAGCTCTGGTGGCCTCAGACATAGCTTCCCTCCTACAGCGCCAATTGGTGGCGACGTCTTACGCCTCCGCCTCGGCTTCGGCGGGTTGGGGCTGGGGCTCGGCGAGCTGGCCGGCGTGGATCAGCGCCGCCTCCACGAAGCCGCGGAAGAGCGGGTGGGCGCGGTTGGGGCGGGACTTGAACTCCGGGTGGAACTGCGTGGCGATGAAGAAGGGGTGGTCGGGCAGCTCGATCATCTCCACCAGGTCGCCCTCCGGCGAGGTGCCCGAGAACACCAGGCCGTGCTCGGCGAGCGTCTCGCGATACTGGTTGCTGACCTCCAGCCGGTGGCGGTGGCGCTCGGAGATCTCCTCAGCCTCGTAGAGCCTCGCGGCCAGGGAGCCGGGCTTGAGGACGCAGGGGTAAGCCCCCAGGCGCATGGTGCCCCCGAGCTCGGTGACGTACTCCTGCTCCTTCATGTAGATGATGACGGGGTGCTCGGCGTCCTCCTTGAACTCGCGGGAGTTGGCGTCCTCCAGGCCGCAGACGTTGCGCGCGAACTCGATCACCGCCGTCTGCAGCCCCAGGCACAGGCCCAGGTAGGGGATGCCCTTCTCGCGGGCGTAGCCGATGGCCTCGATCTTGCCCTCAATGCCGCGGTCGCCGAAGCCGCCCGGCACCAGCACGCCGTGCATGTCGCTGAGGAACGCGTCAGCGCCGTTGCGCTCGATCTCCTCGGAGTCCACGTACTGGATGTTCACGCGCGCGCTGTTGGCGATGCCGCCGTGCATGAGAGCCTCTGTCACCGACAGGTAGGCGTCCTGCAGGTCCATGTACTTGCCAACCATGGCGATGGTGACCTCGCGGTCGGGCTCCGCGCAGGTGTCGCAGATCCGGCGCCACTCGTCAAGGTCGGGGGTGCGGCGCGGCATCTCCAGGGCCTTGCAGACCAGGTCGGCGATGTTCTGCTCCTCCAGCGCCAGGGGGATATGATACAGCGACTCCTCCACATCCACGGCCTCAATGACCGCCTCGTCCGGCACGTCGCAGAACAGGGAGAGCTTGCGGCGGACCTCCCTGGTCAGCGGCATGGGCGTGCGCACGATCAGCAGGTCCGGCTGCAGGCCGATGCTGCGCAGCTCCCGCACGGAGTGCTGGCTGGGCTTGGTCTTCAGCTCGCCGACGGTGGGCAGATAGGGCACCAGGGTGACGTGGACGTAGCAGACGTTGTCCCGGCCCTCCTCGATGCGCATCTGGCGGATGGCCTCGTAGAAGGGCTGGCCCTCGATGTCGCCGACGGTGCCGCCGATCTCGGTGATGAGGACATCAGCGTCGTAGGCGTGGGCACACTTGCGGATGCTGGACTTGATCTCGTCGGTGATGTGCGGGATGACCTGGACGGTCTGCCCCAGGTAGTAGTCGCCATCCCGCTCCTTTGCGATGACCGAGCCGTAGATCTGGCCGGTGGTGACGTTCGAGAGCTGGGACAGCGGCTCATCGACGAAGCGCTCGTAGTGCCCCAGGTCCAGGTCGGTCTCCGCGCCATCGTCGGTGACGAAGACCTCCCCGTGCTGGAAGGGGTTCATGAGCCCGGCATCGACGTTGATGTAGGGATCGATCTTGAGGATCGTGATCCTGAAGCCCCGGGCCTTCAGGAGCCGCCCCAGGGAGGCGCATGAGATACCCTTGCCGATCCCCGATACCACGCCACCGGTGACAAAGCAGTACTTGGTCATGGTCTGCTCCCCGTCAGAGTAATGCATGCTGCCGGGACGGCCGGCCTCGGCCGCCCCGCGCCGGCATCTGCTGGCGTCCTCGGGGCCTACTCGTCGCCGCCCGGCGCCCCGCCCTCATGGCCCTCGTGAGCGTCCTGATCCTCCGCATCATCAGGGGCGGTGTAGGGCTGCTGCGGCATGTCGCCAGCCCCCTCGAGGTCGGCGGTGCCGGCGGGGGGCGCGAAGAACTCACCGGATGGGTCGCCCCCGCCCTCGTCGGCGCCCTCAGCCGGCGCCTCGGTCTCCTGCTCCTCTTCCGCCTCGCCCTCACCTGGCGCCTCCGGCTCTGCGCACGGCTCAGCGCCCTCCTCGGCAGCCTCCGGCTCAGGCTCCTCGGCGGCGGGCTCCTCGATGTCCTCCTCGCCGACCACCGGGGACTCATCCTCGACCTCGATGGTCTTGGGCGGCCTGGCGGCCGCGGTCCGCTTGAGCTCGGCGATCTCCTGCTCCAACCGGTCGATGCTCTCGCCGATGTCGTCGATGCGCTCGCAGTCGCCCCGCAGGTCACGGTTCTGGACCTTCCCCTTGCGGTGCAGCGAGTAGACCTTCGTGCCCATCTCCACCAGGAGCCTGCGGCGCTCGCGCGCCAGCTCGCGGATCTCGCTGCGGCGCTCCTGGATGGCGCTGACCTCCTCCCACCACTGGCTCACCAGAGTCCCGGTGCGCCTCGCCCAGCGCGACACGCGTCGGTTCACCGACTTCACCTGATCGCCAATACCGGGCATGATGCTGCCTCCTCCTCGCCCGACTGACCAGCTCGGTGCAGAATGATGCATCCGGCGCTACAGGAAGCGCAGTGGCCTCTCGTCCAGCCGGTGCAGGCCGGCGTCGTAGGCGGCTCGCACGGCCTCTCGGTACTCCCCCCGCGTGATGTGCCGCGACAGCTCCTGGAACTCGCCGGCGCGATAGCATGGCCGGTACTGGGCCATCACGTTCACGTAGGTGTCCTCGCTGAGCGAGGCCAGGAACTGCGTGATCTCCTCGGTCCCGGCCAGCCCCTCCGGCAGCACCAGGTGGCGCACCAGCAGCCCCCGCCGCGCCAGTCCACTGTCGTCGATCTGCAGGTCCCCCACCTGCCGGTGCATTTCGGTCAGCGCCGCCCGCATCACGTCCGGGTAGTCCGGCGCGCCCGAGAAGCGATCGGCGACCTCCGAGTCCGCGTACTTGGCGTCCGGCATGTAGATATCCACGACCCCATCGAGCAGCCGCAGCGTGCTAACCGATTCATACCCGCCGCAGTTGTAGACCAGCGGGAGATTCAGCCCCTGATCGATCGCCGGCCCCAACGCATCCAGGATCTGCGGCACCACGTGTGTGGGTGTGACGAAGTTGATGTTGTGGCACCCCCGCCCCTGGAGCCCCACCATGATATTCGCAAGCTCGTCGGAGGACACCTCCTGGCCCCGCCGCTCGTGGCTGATCTCGTAGTTCTGGCAGAAGATGCAGCCCAGGCTGCAGCCGGCGAAGAAGATGGTCCCCGAGCCGCCCGAGCCCACCAGTGGCCGCTCCTCACCGAAGTGCGGGGCGGCGGATGAGACCAGGGCTCGCGCCCGGACGCCGCAGTAGCCCTCGGCGTCACGACGGCGATCGACGTGGCACTCCCGTGGGCAGATGGTGCACTCGCTCAGCAGCTCCCGGGCCGTCTCCGCCCGGCGCTGAAGCTCGCCGGTCTCGTGCAGCGACAGGTAGGCCGGCCAGTCGGCGGCCATGGCTCACTCCCCCAGGCTCTGCAGGATGTCCTCGAGCTGTCTGCGCGCGCCGCGGAAGTTCATGTCGAAGTGCAGGGGCGTCACCGAGACGTTTCCCGCCCGCACGGCGCCGATGTCGGTGCCCTCATCTGAATCGTGCTCCAGCGGCTCGCCGGAGAACCAGTAGTAGCTGCGCCCGCGGGGGTCCTCCCGGCGCTCCAGCTCGTTGATGTACCGGCGGCGGCCCAGCCGCGTGAGCACCACCGGCCCGAGCTCCTCGGCGGGGAGGCTGGGCACGTTCACGTTCAGGAAGATGTCCGGCGGCAGGTCGGCATCGCCCACGCGGGACGCCAGCCGGGTGGCGAGGTCGGCGGCCGGGCCGAAGATGCAGTTCTCATAGGCGGTCACCGAGATGGCGAAGGCCCTGATGCCCTGGAGTGCCGCCTCCATGGCCGCTGAGACCGTCCCCGAGTAGAGCACCTCCTCGCCGAGGTTGGCGCCGGCGTTGATCCCGGCCACCACCAGGTCGGGGACGGGGCGATCATCGGCGGTCGCCAGGATCGTGCAGTCGGCGGGCGTCCCGTTGGTGGCGAAGGCCTCTGTCACCGGCGCCTCCAGGGTTACCGGCGTCATCCGCAGCGGCTTGTGGAGGGTGATGCCGTGGCCGGCCGCGGACTGCTGGCGCTCCGGGGCGATGACCATGATCTCGCCCAGGGGCGCCAGCGCCCGGGCCAGCTCCAGCAGGCCGGGGGCGTGGATTCCGTCGTCATTGGTGATAAGTATTCGCATGGGTGTGAGCAGCTACGAGCGACGAGCAAACGGCAAAACCACTGGGTCACAGATTGGCGTGCGGGCCGGCGGCATTGCGTGCAGCCGGTCAGCGGTCGAAGCTGACGATCTCCAGCCGCTGCACGCCGCCGAGGCCGTCGATCCACTGCCGCACCTCGTGGCCGACGGGCTCGGCGACCGAGACCGCCATCAGCCCCACGCCGTCGATCACCTCGTGAGCCACCTGGATCCCCAGTATGTTGATACCCGCATCGCCCAGGATCACACCGAGCGTCCCCACGAACCCCGGACGGTCAGGCTCCGAGTTCCAGACGAGCAGCACCGTGTGCTGGGGAACCAGGTCCAGCCCGAAGCCGGCGATCTCCACGATGCGCGCCTGCCCGCGGTCGAGCAGGGCTCCCGCCGCCGTGGTCTCTCCCTGGCGGTCGGCCACGGAGGCCTGCATGAAGCGCGAGTAGCCGCGGGCATCCGCGGCCGCGCCACTGCTAACCTGCAGGCCCCGCTCGGCGGCGATCACGGGCGCGTTGACGTAGTTGACCGGCTCGTCGGCCATCGCTCCTACCAGGCCCGCGAGGAAGTGGCCGGCGATGATGCCCAGATGCTCCTCCACAGCGCCGCCGCGGGCGTGCAGCGTGGCACGCTCCGGCGGCCCCGACAGCAGCGCCGCCTGCAGCACGCCCAGGCTCTCAGCCAGCGGCAGGAAGGGCCCCACCCGGTCCAGCTCCTCGCCCGAGAGCGCCGGAACGTTCACGGGCCAGCGCGGGCGGCCTCCAGCCAGCACCTCCAGGACCTGCTCCACCGCCTCCCGCGCCACCAGCGCCTGGGCCTCCTCCGTAGAGGCCGCCACGTGGGGGGTGGCGACCACGTTCGGCAGGCTCACCAGCTCCCGGTTCGGCTCCGGCTCGCTCTCAAACACGTCCAGCGCCGCGCCGGCCAGCCTGCCCTCGCGCAGCGCCGCCAGCAGCGCGTCCTCGTCCACCAGCGCCCCGCGGGCGCAGTTCACCAGCAGCGCGCCGGGCTGCATCAGCGCCAGCTCCTCAGCGCCGATGAGGTGCCAGGACTGCTCGGTCAGCGCCGCGTGCAGGCTGACCACGTGGGCGCGCTGCAGCAGCTCCTCCAGCGCCACCGGCTCCGCACCCAGCTCCCGAATGCGCTCATCGGGCACGTACGGGTCATGGGCCAGGATGGTCATCTCGAAGGCCCGGGCGCGGCTGAGCACCTCCCGGCCGATCTTGCCCAGCCCCACGATCCCGAGGGTCTTGCGGTAGAGCTGGCGACCGGTGGCCTGCTTCTTGGCCCAGCGCCCCTGCTTGAGCGCGGCGGCGGCGGCGGGGATGCGGCGGGCCAGCGCCAGCATCATCCCCAGGGAGTGCTCCGCCGCGGCGATGGTGTTGCCGGTCGGCGTATTGACGACCGCGATCCCGCGCCGGGTGGCGGCGTCCACGTCGATGTTATCAACGCCCACGCCGGCCCGGGCGATGACCCGCAGCCTCCGGCCGGCCTCGATGAGCTCGCCGTCAACCTCCGTCGCGCTGCGCACCACCACAGCGTCGGCGTCCGCGACCGCGCCGAGCAGCCGCTCCCGGTCGAAGCCAGCGGCGTCCACCACCTCGGCCCGGCCCTCCAGCAGCGCCAGGCCGTCCTCCGCGATGGGATCGCAGACCAGGACGGTCGGCATGCTCAGCTCTCCCCCGCCTCGGCGGCCTCGCGCGCCGCAGCGATCATCTCGTCGGCGTCACACCCGTGGCCGAGGGCGTTCAGGCCGTCGGCAACCGCGCGCAGGGTGCGCTCGATCATGTGCTCGTCCACCATCCCCATGTGCCCGATGCGGAAGATGCGGCCCTTCAGCGCCCCCTGGCCTCCCGAGATCAGCACCCCGTGACGCTCGCGCACCAGCGACACCAGCTCCACGCTGTCCACGGGCGAGCGCACGGCGGTGACGGTCGGGGAGCGGAAGCCCTGCTCGGCCAGCAGCTTCAGCCCGGCGGCCTCCATGGCGGCGCGCACGCCCGCCGCCATGGAGGCGTGGCGCGCAAAGACGTTCTCAAGGCCCTCCCGCTCGATGCGATCCAGGGCGGCGGCCAGCGCTGCCACCAGCAAGGTGGCCGGCGTGTAGGGCGTCTGCCCCTTGCGCAGGGACTGGCGGGCCCTGCGGAGGTCGAAGTAGTAGGCCGGCATGGTGGAGCGTTCCGCCGCCGGCCAGGCCTCGTCGCGCACGCCCACGAAGGCCAGCCCCGGCGGCAGCATGAGGCACTTCTGAGAGCCGGCCGCGACGACGTCCAGGCCCCACTCGTCCATCAGCACGGGCGTGCCACCCAGGCAGCTCACCGTGTCCACGATGATGAGGGCGCCGGCATCGCGCGCGGCGGAGGCGATCTCTGAGATGGGGTGCAGCACGCCGGTGGAGGTCTCGTTGTAGGCGCAGAGCACGGCCCGGCAGCGCGCGCCGGCCAGAGCGTCGCGAACCCGTTGGGGATCGGCGGGGGAGCCCGGCTCCACCTGCAGGTCGGTCACCTCGGCGCCGAAGGCCCGGGCGATCTCCCCCAGGCGCTCTCCGAACTTCCCGCCCCCCACCGCCAGCGCCTCGTCACCGGCCGAAAGGAAGTTGGTCACCGCCGCCTCCACAGCGCCGGTGCCGGAGCTTGTGAGTGTGAAGACGTCGCCGCCGGTGCCCATCAGCCGGCGCAGCCCATCGGTGCAGCGCTCCAGCAGCGCGGCCATCCTCTCCCCCCGGTGGTAGAAGCCCGGCCCGCCCATGGCCTGCCGCACCTCCTCGGGCAGGTTCGTCGGCCCGGGGATCATCAGCAGGGGGTCGTTGCCGGGCATCGCCTCGCACTCTCCCGTCGTCATCTGTGCAGGTGCATCACGGCCCTCCCGGCGCCGGAACGCGGCGCCGGGAAGCGGGCGGGGCGGATGTGATGGCCGCGGCGGGCTCAGCCGCCGATAAGCGTCACGTTTACACGCCGGTGTCTGGGTCCGTCGAGCTCCACCAGCAGCACGCGCTGCCAGGTGCCCAGCACCAGGTTGCCCCCCTCCACCGGGATCAGGACGCTGTTGCCCAGCACTGTGGCGCTCAGATGGGCGTCGGCGTTGTGGTCGATGCGGTCGTGATGCCACTCCTCGCCGGCGACGAGGCCGTCGAGAAGCGTCAGCACGTCCCGGACGAGACCGTCCTCGTGCTCGTTGACGTAGACGGCACAGGTGCAGTGTGGCACCGAGACCGTGCACAGCCCCGACGAGACGTCCCAGTTGCTGATGATCTCCGAGACCTCGCTTGTGATGTCAAGCACCTGTCGCCGCGAGCTTGTCGGAAGTGCGAAGGTCTTTGTCACCGATCAACCATCTCCTTGCCACCGACGAGGGATGCGCCGCCCCGTCATCGTCCAGCCCGCACGTCAGTAGAGCGTCACGGTGGTCTCGTTACGTCGCCGGCCGGATGTCCTCAAGCTGAAGCTGCAGCCTGGGCACTCCCGTGTAGTCGTCCATCTTCGGCGTGAAGCACAGGTCCACGCGGCTGCCCGAACGGGTGTGGGAGAGGGCATCCGCCAGCCCGAAGCCGATGCAGTCAAGGTGGCGGCCGCCACCCTCCACCAGCAGCTTGAGGTGCTTGCCGCCGGCGCCCACCGTCCGCGCCTGCTTGACCGTCACCCCGCGCGCCACCAGCAGCGGCTCCGGGTTGCCCTCGCCGCACGGCTCCAGGGCAGAAAGCTGCACCGCCAGCTCCTGATCCACCTCCGAGAGGGCCACCTCGGCATCGGCGCGCACCCGCTGCCGAAGGTCCTCCTCGCTGATGCTCTCCCGGCCCAGCCCGTTGAGCCGCTCGCGCAGCTCCGCCACGCGGTCCACGTGCAGCTCGCAGCCGGCGGCCAGCGAGTGCCCGCCGTAGCGGTCCAGGAGGTCGTCGCAGGCCCCCAGGGCCTCCGCAACGTTGAAGGCGGCAATGCTGCGCGCCGAGCCCCGGCCCTGATCCCCCTCGACCGCGATCAGCAGCGTCGGCAGGCCCGTCGTCTCCAGCACCTTGGAGGCCACAATGCCCACCACTCCGCGATGCCAGCCCTGCCGCGCCAGCACCACCACCCGATCCCGCTCCAGGTCCACCTCTCGCTCGATCATCTGCAGCGCCTCGCGGAGGGTCTGATCCTGCTCGCTGCGGCGCTGGCGGTTGAGGCTGTCGAGATGCAGGGCGCTCCTGCGCGCCGCCATCTCGTCGTCGGTGAGCAGCAGCTCCAGAGCATCGGTGGCATCCGCCATCCGTCCCACGGCGTTCAGCCGCGGGCCGATGCGGAAGGCCACGTCGCGGGCGCTGACGCTCTCGCCCAGCTCGCACAGCTCCAGCAGCACCTGCAGGCCGACCTTCCGGCTGTAGGGCAGAAGCTGCAGGCCGGCCCCGACCAGCACCCGGTTCTCGCCCGTCAGCGGCGAGACGTCCGCGATGGTGCCGATGGCCACCAGGTCCAGGAAGGCCCGCTGCAGGGACTTCTGCGGCATCTCCAGGCGCTGGCAGACCGCCGAGGCCAGCTTGAAGGCCAGCCCCACCGCCGCCAGCTCCCGCTCGGGATACTCCGAGGCCGGGCGCTTTGGGTCCACCACCAGGGCGCCCTCGGGGAGCTGCCCGCCGGGCTCGTGATGATCCACCACGATGACGTCCTGCCCCTGCGCACAGGCGCGGCCGACAGCCTGATGATCCCGCACCCCGCAGTCCACCGCGATGATCAGCTCGGCCCGCCCGGCGGAGGCGCGCACGGCCCGTTCGCTCAACCCGTAGGAGTCCTCGAACCGGTGGGGCAGGAAGTAGTGCACATTGGCGCCCAGCACGCTGAGGAAGCGCACCAGCAGCGCTGCGGAGGTGATGCCGTCAGCGTCGTAGTCGCCGTGGACCAGGATGGGCTCGCGCTGCTGGAGAGCTCGCAGAAGTCGCTCTACGGCCGGCTCCATGTCCGGCAGAAGGAAGGGATCGTGCAGCTCATCCAGCGACGGCCTCAGAAAACGTTCCGCCTGCGAGGGCTCGCCACGGCCCCGTCCCACCAGTATCGCGGCCAGTATCGGGTGGATTGCCAGCTCCCGCGCCAGTCGCTGTTCTGCGTCACGGTCGCGGGGCGTGATGATCCAGTCGGTGCCGCGGCTGAAGGTCATTGTCGCAATCGCTCGTGTCCTCCGGGGCCGTGTTTGCCCGAGTATAGACCACCGACAGTGGCCTGTCAACTTGGGGGCTTGGGGGCAGTTCGTGCGAGTGCGTTGCCTGGGCAGAGCGCGCGCTCAACAGCAATCACAGCCGTGCGACATGGACACGGGCGTGAGCCTCTGGCTCCCCGGCGCGGGCGTCGGGCATCTGCATGCGGCACCACTCACCCGGTCCGCCTGCGCCTCCGAGCCAGATACGCCACCAGCGCCGGGCCGAAGGGCCGATCGGTCACGAACAGCTCGTGGTCGATGCCGTGGCGCGCGCAGCCATCCCGCAGCCGCTCCACGTGCCGGCGTATCGCCTCCTCGTACTCCTCGCGCACCTCGTCGGCATCGGTGATCAGTCGCTGGCCGGTCTCCAGGTCCTCCACGATGCTCGGCCCGCGCAGGCCCAGATGCAGCTCGCCGCGCGCCAGCACCTGCATGACGATGGCATCGTGACCGCGGCTGCGAAGCAGCCCCAAAGCCTGCAGGATGCCCCTCGGCTCGCCCAGCAGGTCCGAGAGTACCACCACCAGGCCGCGCCGCTGCAGCCCTGCGCCGATGCCCTCCAGCGCCTCTCCGATGCTGCTCTCGCCGCCGGGTGCCACGGCCTCCAGGGCCTCGAAGACCTGGTGCAGGTGCCCTCTGCGGGTGCGCGGCGCCAGCTCGGTGCGGGCCGCGGAGTCGAAGACCGTCAGACCCATGGCGTCGCGCTGCCGCCAGGCGACATATGCCAGGCCGGCTGCCAGCCAACTCGCGCAGGTGAGCTTGGTGACGCCGCGCTCGGGATAGCCCATGGAGCCGCTGGCGTCGAGCAGCAGGTGGACGGTGAGGTTCGTCTCAGCCTCATACTGCTTCACAAAGAAGCGGTCGGTGCGGCCGTAGAGGCGCCAGTCGAGGTGCCGCAGCTCGTCGCCGTGGGTGTACTGCCGGTGGTCGGCGAACTCCACGGAGGCGCCGCGATAGGGGCTGCGATGCTGGCCGGAGTAGTAGCCCTCCACGATGGCGCGGGCCCGCAGCTCCATCGATGACAGCGAGGCCAGCAGCTCGGCGTCCACGCCCTCCGCCACTGTGGGGCGCTCAGTCACCGCTCCTGCTCTCCGTGCTCGTGTGTCTCAACCGCCGCCAGGCGCTTGACCTTCTCCGCCAGAACCGGGGGCGGCGTCTTCTCGGGATGCTTGTCGTAGTAGTCCTTTGCGGCCGCAGCGATGCCCTCTTCGCCCAGGACCGAGCAGTGCACCTTTATCTGAGGCAGCCCACCCAGCTCCTCCACCACCGCGTGGTTATCCACCTGCAGCGCCTCCTCGATGGTCTTGCCCTTGACCATCTCAGTGAGCACGGAGCTCACGGCGATGGCCGCACCGCAGCCGAAGGTCTGGAAGTTGATGTCCTCGATGACCTCCCCCTCGTCATCGATCTTCATCGTGATCTTCATGATGTCGCCGCAGCGCGGATTCCCGACCTCTCCCACGGCGTCAGCGTCCTCCAGCACGCCCACGTTCCGGGGATTCTGGAAGTGCTCCATCACCTTCTCGGAGTACTGCATCCAGCCTCAGCTCACTTGCACTCAGGTGGTGTCGGTGCAGGGCGTGGCTCCTCTCGGGTCACGGGCATTATAGCCCACAGACCCACAGCCGGCAACTGGCTTCCGCCCGAGGGACCGACTCCGTAGTGCCGGCGGAACTCGCGCACGAGCGTCTCCGGAGACGCTTCGGCGTCTCTCCCCGCGCCGCATCCTCACCCGGACGCGCCTGCCCGTCTCTACCCGCGGCCACGGACCCACACGGAGACCCTACGGCGTCTCTCCCCGCGCCCCAGCAATACTGACTATGTCATCCTGGGAAGCCGGCACCCTCGCCGGCTCATTCCATCCTTGGGAAGCCGGCGCCCTCGCCGGCTCATGGCGCGAAGCGCCACTGGACCCTTGGCTACCTCAGCCAAACGGCGCGCGGGCGAGGGCGCCCCAGTACTCACCCGGGTTGCGGCCCCCCAGAGAGATAGATAAGTGGGGCCGGCTTCCAGCAGGCCGAAGCACAACGGCCGATTGCCGTTGGTGCGCACCCAAGCCCAAGCGCCTGAGACACAGGCCCTGCCACCTACTGCGCCGGGGGCACGGGCAGCAGCGTGACGGGCTGAGGCGGCGGGGCGTGCTCCAACAGCCGGCGCGTCTCCTCCCGCAGCTCATCGTCCCGGATCTCGATGGTGGCCTCCTCCCGCGCCCGGCGCATCCACTCCGCCCGCGCGGAGGGAAGCTTGGCCCGCCGGATGCGCGCCGTCACCTCGTCGCGCACCTCCTCCAGCGGCTTATGGCCGGGCGGCTTATGGCCCTCCACCTTCAGCAGGACCCAGCCGTCGGGGGCCTCGATGGGCCCCACAAGCTCGCCCGCCTCCGCCGCGAAGGCGGCGTCGGTGATGGCCGTGGCGTAGTCCTCGCGCTCGAACCAGCCCATGTCCCCGCTCTGGTCGCGCGTCGCGGGGTCGATGGAGACCGCCTTGGCAAGTCCGGCGAAGTCGCCGCCGACGTTCAGCGTCTCCAGCACGGCCTGGGCGTCGGACTTGCTGTTGAGCATGATCATACGGGCCTTCACACGCTCGCCCAGCTCGTAGTCCTCCCTGTGCTCCTGGTAGAAGTCCTTGACCTCCTGCTCGTCGATGGCCATGGTCTCTCGTGCCAGCTTGTCGAGGAGCAGGTCGGTGTGCAGCATCTCCCGCAGCCGCTCGCGGCTGAGCCCCCGCCGCTCCAGCACGGCGTCCAGGTCCGCCTCGGAGCCGGCCTCCGCGACGGCGCGCTCCCAGCGCAGCCGCATCTCCTCCTGGGTGACCTCAATGCCCGCCTCGGCAGCGGCCTGGCGAATAAGCTGACCGTCGATCATCGCCACCAGCGTGGACGGCCCCCGACGGGCTCTCAGCTCCCGGATGAGCTGCGTCGCGGTGATCGCCTCGTCGCCGACCCGGGCCACGACCCCCTGCCGCTCGGTGGGCGTACACGAGCCCAGGGCGCCAACCAGCAGCGCTGCCAGGGCGGCGATGATGATGGCTCGGATTCGGCACAGCACGCGTCGATGCATCGTCGCAAACATGCTATCCCTCGCATGGCCTCCGGTCGCCCTCAGCGGGCACGTGCACGAGTCTGCCGTTGCACTCGTAGAACCACGCTGAGCCGCCGCCCTCCTCCACCCACGCCAGCAGCCGCTCCAGCAGCTCGTACCCCCAGAAGAACCCGGGAAGCTCCTCCACGTACTCGATCAGCACCGAGGCCGGCCGCACCTCCACGTAGCCGCGGAGGTCGCGCTCCGGTGTGCGCACCGGCCGCACGATCAGCCGCTTGCCCGTCGTCGCCGCCACTTGCGCGATCCGCGCGTCGATATCCATGTCAGCCTCAGACTCGCACTGGCTCCGTGAGCTCCGTGTCCTCGTGCCGGTAAGGCGGCGAGCACGCGCAGAGGATCACCAGCGGCTCTGCCCCGATAGCCGTGACACGGTGCTCCACCCCAGGCGGGATAAGCCGCGCATCACCGGGACCGACACGCTCGACCGCGCCCCCCACCTCCACCGCGCCCTCGCCGGAGAGCACGTAGTAGACCTCCTCGGCCTGGCGGTGGATATGACGATGCGTGCTGGCACCCGGTTCGACCGTGGCCTGCGCCAGGCTCAGCTTCGTCGAGCCCTCGCGCTCGGGCCGGATCAGCTCCAGCGGTGTTGGGCCGACCTCCTCGGGGCGCTTCGCGCCCCTCGTCGTGCGGCCCCTCCGCACCAGGACAACACATGCCCGAGCCCGGGCTCAACTTTGTCGCTGACCTCCCGCAACACGCGGGTAATGCAGGGCCGTCAGGAGGGGCGAGCTTCCTTGCTCGCCCGGCCGTTGCCGTTCACACCGCTGCCACCCACACCCCCCCCAAGCGCCATATCCTGTCCGGCCAGCAGGGCCCGCATCCTGCTTGTCCTATTGGCATGCCATCGCCCTCCCCGCGCCGCCGTCATCCCACCCAGATGGGACTCGACCACGCCATCTGCCCATTCGCCTGCGTCACGCGCACGTAGTAGTAATCCGCCCCGTCCCCGGACCCCTCGTCCTCTACCTCCATCGACGCCTGGTACGACACCGGCAGCACCAGGCGTTCGATCTGGAAGTTCTCGCTGGTGAAGGGCCCCGTGAACTCCGTCACCGACTGTGCCGCCAGCTCGCCCAGCATGCGCTCCACGACGTGCTGCGAGGGCTCAGTCACCTCCAGGCGCACAGTGGCGTCGGCGGGGCCTTCGACGTCGAAGTACATCCGCTTGGTGGGGTCCTCGGCGAAGGCCCCCTCGCGGGCGGTGAAGGACTGCCAGCGGCAAATCGTGTCCGTGCGCTCCAGCACGCGGTCGCGCCGATCCTCGTCGTAGGGCCCGGACTGCCAGGCGGGGAGTGCCTCGCGGATCGTACCACCCTCGACGCTCAAGCGCATGGTCCAGTCGCAGGTCCGCGGCATGCCCAGCGTTGCCCACGGTCCCCAGCCGTAGCGCACGTGACATCGCGCCCGGCCCGGCCAGGGCTCGAGCGGAGGCTTCTGCCGGCCGAAGGTCCGCGCGATGGGCTCACCGTTGCGGATCAGCTCCACCATGCTGAGTTCGTCCCATCCGGTGACGGAGACGCCGATCTCGCGGATGTCCGTGACGGGAAGCTCGCTGCCCATGGGATGGCCGTTGAGGGTGAAGTCGATCTCGATGCGGTCGCCGGTGACGGCGTAGCAGCGGCGCCTCTTCAGCGCCTCGAACACCGCCTCGCGCGTAAGCTCTTCCGCCAGCACCGCCGCGATGCCCTCCCCCCACGCGCCCGGGAAGCCCAGGTGGTCGTCGGTGGAGCCCACGCAGCCCAGCCTCATGCCCTCATCGAGCGCGTGCTGCCAGGTGCTGTCGGTGGCGCGCCCGCCCATGGAGTGCCGGATGTAGTCGTGAAGCCCGCGGTCGCGCTCGGCCCCGCCGTGCTCGGAGATGATCTCGGCGATGGGGGAGATATCCGTGTCCACGTGCTCCCAGAGCTGCCCTCGCCACAGCCGCGGGTAGCCGGGGTGGTGGGGGATCAGCAGGGCGCCAGCCTTCCGGGCGTAGGCCTTCAGCACGTCGAGCGTCGCGAAGTAGCGCAGCTCGCCCTCATCGTCGGGAAAGAGGATGTGGTAGTCGCCCCAGGAGCTGGAGTGGAACTCCCAGCCCAGGAGAGACACGAACTGGCCCGGCTCATTCCAGGTGCGAGTCATGCGCTTGACGGTCGGCCAGGAGCGGCGCATGACTGCGAAGCCCTCCACCCAGTGCATGTGCGCGTTCTCGGGCATGATGGGCATGTCGGGCCACTGCGAGTGCCCGGTGTGGGCGAAGAAGTCCAGGTGCTCGCGGGCGATCTCGAAGGATCGCAACAGCGAGCCCTTCGCGTACCCGACGGCGTTATGGTTGTGAATGTCGCCCCAGTAGATGCTGTAGCTCATCGTCCCGCTCCCGTGAAGCGGGCCGAGAGCGCGCGCTCTCGGCCCGCCTGTGTCCTGGCCGCGCGCAGCGGCGCGGCCTCGTCGTCGCTCGGTTCACTCCACACTCAGCTTCGAGACGTAGTCCTCCAGCTCCTTCTGCAGCGAGTTGCGCTGCTGCGTGAGCTGGTCGATCTCCTTGCGCACCTGGTCGAACTCGTCCTCCTGCTCGGTGAGCTTGGCGACGTACTTCTGATACAGCTCGCTGTCGTGATCGAGCTGCTCCATGTTCTGGCGGATGCGGGCCTGCTCGTCGTCGATCTGCTGCAGTCGGGCCTGCTTCGTCTCGATCTGTGTGTCCAGGTCCGCGATCTGGCGCTTCATGTCAATGATCTTCTGCAGCGCCTGCTTCACGTCGTCGGGCGTCTCGTCCCACCGCATGTAGTAGGCGACGCGGTCGAGGCTCTCGCTGGTCAGCGCGATCCGCTCGGTCACGGGATGCTCCATGCGCACCGTCAGCTTCTCCGTCTGATCCGGCGCCACCTCGACGGCCAGGCGGTAGAGGTTGCGGGTGGTCTCCGCCGCCTCCTCAGGCTCCACCAGCTCCCAGCCGCCGCGGCGCCGGTGCTCAATGAGAACCGTGCGCGCCTCTTCGGCGCGGTTCTTGACGGTGTAGACAATCTCATCGGTCTCGGTCATCTTGGCGTGGAGCACGCCGTTGACGATCTTCACGCTCTCGCGGATCTGCCGGCCGCCCTTGCCCTCCGGCGCCACCTCCACCTCAGTGTCCACGGCGTAGCTGACCAGCCGCTCGTCATCGCGGCCGAGATCGTCAATCAGCGCGTCGCCGGCGTACGCCCCGCCCTCGAAGACCGTGATGGCCCCACCCATCAGCGCCAGGCCAGTGGAGTTGGTCAGCCGCAGACCGTGCATGGGGTGCTTGGCGTTGGCCTCGGGGCTGTAGATGGACAGCTTCTCGGTCTCCACCGCCTGGTTGACGATGGGGATCATTGCCGAGCCCTGGCGGCTGATGGTCACAGGCTGGCTGATGGCGTAGTGGAACATCTCCCCGACCTCCTCGCCGGCCGCGGCGGCGGCCACGCCGGCCTCGGCCAGGGCGTCAGCGGCGAGCATCGCGCGACCCGCGCCCGCGCCGCCCGCAACGCCCATGGCCACCGGCCCCTGGGGGCCCTGAGGGCCCGCTGGGGCGCGCCGCGCCGTCTCGCGTGGCGCCTCCTCGGCGGCCACCTCCGCCTCCTCCACCTCGCGCGCCTCCTCCAGCGCGGCCCCGTAGCGCTTGGGGCGCGCCGCCACCTGCGTCTGCACCGGCACGTCAGGCCGATCCACGTACAGCGGCTGGTAGAGGTCCTGCTCGAAGCTCACCGGCCGGCCGGAGACCAGCGACAGTCGCACCTGCTCCCAGTCCTCGTCAGTGGTGTTCTCCACGATCGCCCAGCCCTGCAGGAAGCTCTCGCCCTCGTCTGCCACCAGGCGGTAGCTGGTCTTCCAGACCGGGGTCTCCAGGAGGTAGCCGACGGAGACCTGGCGGGCGCCCTCGCCCTTGAAGTGCAGCTCCACCTGCCGCTTGGAGACGTCACGGTTGGCGGCGATAGCGGCCAGGGCCTTGCGCAGGTCGCTCGACAGCTCCTCCCCCGCCAGCGTCACGCTGTCGATGTGCCAGATGGGGACCTGCTTCATCCCCTCCTCGGTGACCACGTTCACGACCTCGAACTTCAGGATGTCGTCGCCCACGGACTTCTCCTGGAACTCGGTGCCCAGGACTGTGCCGGTGACGCCCCCCTCAGAGGTGGTGATGCGCACCTCCTCCCCGCGCAGCCGGGACAGCAACTGCCCCAGCGGCGGCTCGTCGGCGATGTCCACGGCGAAGGAGCGCAGCGTGCGCTCCAGCGGGTCCTGCGGCGCGTAGGTCACCGGCCCGATGGTGCCACCGCTCATGTCCTGCAGCACCATCGACTTGAGAATGTCGTTGATCTGCTCCACCCGGAAGGACATCGCGACCGTCTCATCCCCGTGCACCATGCCCTCGTGCTCGAAGTAGCCGACGCCGCTGGAGAAGAGCACGACGCTGCGCAACGGCAGCTCCGCGGCGTTGGCGGCTCCCGCGACCATCGCCATGATCATCACACCCAGAAGCGGCATTCTCGCTCTCATCACCAGACCTCCCATCTGTGGTAGCTGCAAGCGGCAGGCAACGACAAACCTCTACGACGCGGCACAGCGAGACCACGAACCTGCATCGGCAAGCGAATCGCCCGCGGGCGAGGACCCCCATGAGCCCGGCACTGCCGCTACTTTGGTCTTCACGGCCGCTTCACCGCCCCCAGCACGTTCGCGGCGGAGGCGACGTAGAGGAGGCCGTCAGACGCCGTCTCGCTGATCCACTCCGGGGCATCGGCCTCCGCCATCAGCTCGATGCAGTCCTCCACCAGCATGACGGCGGTGTCGCGGTCGTAGCGATCCAGCACCATGGCCGCCCAGCCGGTGGCCGTCGGCCAGTAGCCGCCGTTCTGGTAGCGGCCCGGCTGGTACTCCACCAGCATCTTCTGCCAGTACTCAGGCGCCGGCAGGTGCCGCACGCAGCCGCGCAGGAAGCAGTCCTCGTAGCGATCGAAGAGCCACTCGCCGATGCGCGCTGTCTCGCTCTTGCTCAGCGCGCGGATGACGCCGGCGTAGCACGAGCCCCACACGTCCATCTGCTCGCAGTCCACCCGCGCGGCCACCATCATCCCGGAGGGCTCATCGTAGAACTCACGCAGGACACGGTTGGTGTGCTCCGCGGCCTCGAACCAGACGTGGGCACCATCGTGGTGCTCCACCCGCTGACACATCTTCGCCAGCAGCATGCAGGCCTCCCAGTACAGCAGCGACGAGAACAGCACCTCGCCGGTCTTGGCCACGGTGTCGGTGAAGCCGTAGGCGGGGCTGGGGTGGGCGGGATCGATCCACACCAGCCCGTCCTCCGTCAGCGACACCCTCTCCATGGCGTCCATCAGGGCGTTCTTGTGGCGGGTGAACAGCTCGTAGTCGGAGGTGTGATCGATGTAGGCGTCCACGAGCTTGACCGCGAACTGCGCGTTGTCGGTGGGCTGGTGGTTGAGGGCCTCGGTGCTCTCGTTGACCACGTAGATCGCGCGCCCGTCGGCCTCCACACGATTGGGCATCAGCCCATCCCTGCGCTGGCGCTCGAAGAGGTAGTCGATGGCCGCCGCGGTCTCCGCCGGATCCATCAGGTGCCCGCAGCCCTCCACGGTGTAGCAGAAGTCGCGGGTGTACATCCCGGAGTACTTGCCCGAGCCCGCGGGCGTGACGATCCAGGTGCCGTCATCGGCCTGCACCCGCGCGGCCTCAAGGCATCTGCGCGCGATGTCCTCAAGCCGGTCCACCTGCTCGCTGCCAATCGGTATCGGTCGCAGGAAGTGCTTCATCAGCGGTCGGTCACTCTCCTGACGCGGGGGTAATGCGTTGCCTGCCCCGCCCACCCGCTTGACGGATAGCAGGGCCACTGGGTTCCAGCCTCAGTCGATCTCCAGCGCTCCCACCAGCTCCGTGATGCGAGACACGCCGTGCCGGCGGCAGTAGCTCGCCAGCCCGTCGATGACCTGCTGCATGGTGGCGGGCTCCACGAAGTTCGCGGTCCCCACGGCCACGGCCGTGGCGCCGGCGAGGATGAACTCCAGCGCGTGGCCGGCGGCCATGATGCCCCCCATGCCGATGATCGGAATGTCCACCTCCCGCGCCACCTCCCAGACCATGCGCACGGCCACCGGCCGGATGGCGGGACCCGACAGCCCTCCGGTGATGTTCCCAAGGTGCGGGCGGCGGGCCTCCACGTCGATGCTCATGCCCACCAGCGTGTTGACGAGCGACAGGGCATCCGCGCCGGCCTCCGTCGCCGCGCGGGCGATGGCGCAGATGTCAGTGACGTTCGGCGACAGCTTCACAATGACGGGCAGCTCGGTGGCCGCCACGACCGCGGCCGTCAGCTCGCCCGTCAGCTCGCAGTCCACGCCGAAGTACATCCCCTCCTCCTCCACGTTGGGGCAGGAGATGTTCACCTCCAGCCCATCCACGCCCTCGACGGACAGCATCTCCGCCAGCGTCGCGAACTCCTCGATGGAGCGCCCGGAGATGTTGGCGATCACCGGCACCCCGAAGCGCCGCATCTCGGGCAGCTTCTCCTCAATGAAGGCCTCCGCGCCGGGGTTCTGCAGGCCGATGGCGTTGAGCATCCCGGCCGGCGTCTCCCGCACCCGCGGCGGCCGGTTCCCCTCCCGCGGCTCCAGCGTCACGGCCTTGGTCACCATCGCGCCGAGAGCCGAGAGGTCGAGGTAGGGCTCATACTCTGTCCCGTAGCCCAAGGTCCCGGAGGCGGACATGACCGGGTTCTTCATGCGGATCCCGGCGATCTCGACCGAGAGGTCGGGGCTGCTGCCGGTCATCGCGGGGTCATCCTCTCCCAGTCGATCTCCTCGGCGGCGAACACCGGCCCCTCGGTGCAGACTCGCACGTAGCCGCCGCCCGCGGCCGGGATGGCGCAGCCCAGGCACGCGCCCACGCCGCAGCCCATCCACTGCTCCATGGAGGCCTGCATGGCGACCTCGGCCTGGCGACAGATTCCGGCCACCACCACCAGCATGGCGTCCGGCCCGCAGGCGTAGACGCGATCCGGCCGGTCGCGCTCGATCTCCGAGGCCAGCACGTCGGTGGCCATGCCCGTCTCGCCGGCGGTGCCGTCCTCGGTGACGGCGGTGAACTCCTCGCAGCGGGAGGCGAACTCCGTCCAGCACGCCAGGGCATCCTCGGTGGCCCCGCCGAAGATGGCGCGCACGTAGGGCTTCGGCTCGGCGGTGCGCAGGTGGTCGGCGAGGAAGATCAGCGGCGCCACGCCCACCCCGCCCGCCACCAGCATGACGTTCTCCGTCGCCTCGGGCAGCCGCCAGCCGTGTCCCAGTGGCCCCAGCAGATCGTAGCGTGTCCCCACCTCGTGGTCGGCGATCAGCTCCGTGCCCCGTCCGACGGTCCGCACCAGCACCTGGACCTCACCCGCCGAGGGCCGGGTGAGCATCACCGAGAAGGGCCGGCGCAGCAGCGGGTCGGTCCCGTCGCCAACGCGGAGATGTACGAACTGCCCCGGCTCGGCGGAGCGGGCGATCTCCGGGCAGCTCAGCTCCAGGAGGTAGTGTCCCGGCGCCACATTCTCGCGACGCTTGAGGATTGCTACCGCTCGTGCCATGCTCCCGCCTCCCGCTGCCAGTGGCCGTCGGCGGCATTATAGCACACGCCCGCAGCCACGTCCCACTTGCCGGCGTCGCCGCTCACACACAGCCCGCAGGTCGCGGCGCTCGCGGCGCGAAGAAGGGCTCCGTCCGCATAGTCACAGAGGAGGAATCATCATGCGCACTGTCGCCGCCAGCTCTCCCGAGCCGCTTATCGCCGGCTCCCTGTGCACGTGGCACTACGAGATCGCTCTGCGCGGAGCGCCCATCGAGGAGGGCGGCTGCGTGAAGATCGCCTACGACCTGCGCGGGGAGTCCGGCTACAACGCCTTCCCCCAGGCCGAGCAGCCCGCCGCCGAGAACTATGCGACCTGCACCGGCCCTGACGGCGTGGAGCTGCGCCTGGAGGGGTACCGCTCCCAGCACGCCTCGCACGGCGCCGACACGCTGGAGGAGAGGATCGAGAGCGAGTCCTACTTCTGGCGCGACCTGCTGGGCATCTACTCTTCGCTGAACCTGCACATTCTCAGGATCGAGGTCCTCAGCGGCCGGTTGGCGGCCGGTGACGTGCTGCATGTCACGCTCGGCGACACCTCCCGGGGCTCGCCGGGGATGCAGGTTCCCGGTCAGGCCAAGCCCGACTGGCGCCACTGGGTCTGCGTGCAGCGACAGGCGGATGCGCCGCTGGAGCTGCTGGGCGGCGACGTGCTGGTGGTGCATCCCGCAGAGCCCGAGCGCCTGCACGTGGTGGCGCCCTCGATCGTGACGCCGGACGAGGAGGTGGGGGTGGCGCACGTGGCCCTGGACGCGCTGGGCAACCCGGTGCGCCGAGTGCGCGTGCAGTTCCCCGCCGCGGCGGCCGAGCCCGAACAGTTCGAGTGCCCTGAGGGCTCGCACATGCTCGACCGCGTGCGACTCGATGACGACCGCGTGGGCCTCTCGGGGCAGTCAAACCCCATCGAGATCGTCGAGGAGCCCCAGTACCGGCTCTTCTGGGGGGAGATCCACGGGCACACCTGCCTCTCCGACGGAGGCCAGCGGACGCCCGATCAGTTCTACCGCTGGGGCCGGGACACCGCTCTGCTGGACTTCTGCGCCATCGCCGACCACGACTTCGGCATCGCCCTCTACGACCCACAGAAGCACTGGCAGATGATGCTCGACGCGGCCCGCGACTTCAACGAGTCCGGCCGCTTCGTAACCATCCCCGGCTGGGAGGTCTCTCACGCCGGGCTTGTCGAGGGGCGGACCTACGGCCACAAGAACGTCTACTTCCTCGATGATGACCCCCCGTTCTTCAGCTCCAGCCCCTACGGCAAGTGGCGGGCGAACATGCACTACGTGCACATCGAGGAGCTGGTGGAGCTGCTGGAGGACTGGGGCGGAGAGTTCATGATCGCGGATCACACCTCGCACATGATGACCGACTGGGACCGCTTCGTGCCGGAACACACGCGGCTGGCTGAGGTCTACTCTCTCTTCGGCGGCTCCGAGGCCATCGATACGCCCTTCCCGGTGGGCCGGCTGGTGGAGGAGCGGACGTCCCGGGCAGCGCTCGACCGCGGGTGCATGATAGGCTTCACCGGAGGCACCGACACGCACATGGGCGCCCCCGCGGCCTTCCGGGAGACCACATTCGGCCGCGGCACACTCCCCGGTCTGACGGCCGTCTGGGCCACGGAGCTGTCGCGCCACGCCATCTGGGACGCCCTCTACAGCCGCCGCACCTACGCCACCCGAGCCGAGCGCATCCTGCTGCACACGGCAGTCAACGGCGAGATGATGGGCGGCGAGGTTCGGCTGCAGGCCTCCGAGGAGGAGCGTCGAATCGGTATATCAGTGGCCGGCACCGGGCCCATCCAGCGCGTGGACCTCATCCACAACGGCGCCACGCTGCGGAGCTGGACCGGCAAGGGCCGCTGGGAGATGGCCATCGAGTTTGAGCATCAGGAGCCGATGGCCGAGCTTCCCAGGGCGCCGGGGCTTGGCTACTACTACGCGCGAGTAGTCCAGGACAATGGCGGGGTGGCATGGTCGAGCCCCACCTGGGTTCGCCTGCCGCAGTGACGTCTGTGGGATCGGAGTGATGGGGCTGTGCATGGCTGGCGGATCGGCAGGCTCTTCGGCATCAACATTGAGATCCACTTCACGTGGCTGATCATCTTCGGCCTGATCCTCTCGTGGGTGGTGGAGGAGATCGGTGGCCAGGCGCCAGAGGCCTCCCAGGCCAACCTGTGGGTGACGGCGCTCATCACCACCCTCCTGTTCTTCCTCTGCCTCATCCTGCACGAGCTGTCCCACTCGGTGATGGCCAACCACCTGGGGGCGGACGTATCGCGCATTACGCTGTTCGTCTTCGGCGGCGTGTCGCAGATGAAGCGGGAGCCCGATACCCCGCCGGCCGAGTTCAAGATCGCCATCGTCGGACCGCTCACCAGCGTCGCCCTCGGCGGACTCTTCTGCGCCCTGTACCGTGCGCTCTCCGCCTTGGGAGTGCCACCGGTGTGGTGGACGGCGGCCCTGTGGGTCGCCCGCATCAACATCGCGCTCGCCGCCTTCAACATGCTGCCGGGTTTCCCCCTTGACGGCGGGCGGGTACTGCGCTCGATCCTGTGGCACTCCTGGAAGAGCCTGGATCGCGCCACCAGGTTCGCCTCCACGGTGGGGCGCGGCTTCGGCTACATCATGATTGGCGGCGGCTTCATCCTGGTGCTGTTCGGGGCACTGGGCGGTTTCTGGTTCGTGGCCCTGGGGTGGCTGCTGTCAAGCGCCGCGGCCTCCAGCTACCAGCAGCTTCAGATCCGCCGGGCGCTGGGCGACGTATACGTGCACGATATCATGAGCAGCCCCGTGGAGACGATCCCGGCCGACGCTACACTGGACGAGGCGGCGGACGACTACTTCATGCAGCGCCGCTTCAACGCCTTCGGGGTGGAGGAGGACGGAAGCATCGTGGGGATGCTCCGCATGAAGGACCTTCAGCAGACCCCCCGCGACCAGTGGGCCTCAACCACGGTCCGGGAGGCCATGCAGGCGCTGGATGAGCAGGCGATGACCGTCCGCTCCGACGAGGAGGCGGTGGATGCCATTATGCAGATAGCGCGCCATAACCTCGGACGCCTCCTGGTCACCGATCACTCCGGCGAGATCATCGGCATCCTCAGCCACACCGACATCCAGCG
>JAYENL010000076.1:10229-12407 GCA_034722055.1 Armatimonadota bacterium | reverse complement strand
CCAGAGGGGGAACGGCGGGCCGGACAGTGGTCCGGCCCCTCCACACGGCACGACAAGGGCCGGGCGCGAGCGTAGTCGCGCCCCTCCGGACGGCAGACAGCGAATCGCCAGTCGCCACGATGTGGGTAAAGGTAAGGTCGTACGGAGGGGCCGCCCGAGCGCAGCGATGGAGAAGCCAGTAGGCTTCTCTTAAGAGTTCGCTATCCGAACTCCAGGGTGCCGCCTGCGCGGTCGTGTCGCGCAGGCGGCAGGTTCCATCCCGGCCCGGGCTTTTGCGGTTCGGCGTCAGCAACGACATGGGCCGGGGTGGAACCTTCGGCCCTGGCGGGCCTCACTCCTCGCGCCGCCGGGGGCGGCGACGCTCGGAGCGGCCCCTCCACCAGACGCCGTGCGGGCGGGGGCGCCCGCACCACGGAAGTGAATAGCTTTTGCGCGCGGCGCAGCCATCGGGCTTCCGCCAGCGCGCAGGATGTGCGTAATGCAGAGCCGGGGACGTGGGCTCTGGTCACTCCTCCAGCAACCACTCCCGTACTGCCGGGAGCGACTTGCCTGAGATGAGCTGCTCCCCGTCCGTCAGCCCATCCTCCGGGCGCTCGGCCAGCACCGAGATGAGCCGCTGGCGCCACAGCTCCACCCGCTCGGCGTAGGCCGGATCATCCGAGCGGTCGTGGAGCTCCTGGGGGTCGGCCGCCAGGTCGAAGAACAGCTCGCGGCCGGTCTGCGTGAACCAGACATACTTCTCCCGCCCGTCGGTGACGAACTGGTGCCCGTAGCCACCGAAGCCCGCGTGCTCGCCATGCAGGAACTCTCGCCACGAGGCGTCCTCACCGCGCATCAGCGGCGCCAGCGACAGCCCCTCCACGTCATCCGGGACCGGGAGCCCGGCCTGCTGCAGGATCGTGGGCATGATGTCCAGGTGCGCCACCGGCTCCTCGCGCACGATTCCGCGCTCGCCCTCCCACGACTGCGGGGGCATGGCGATCAGCGGCACGTGCGCCGAGCCCTCCAGCGGCAGCACCTTCCGGAAGCGGTGGTGGTCGCCCAGCAGCTCCCCGTGATCGGACATGAAGATGACCCAGGTCTCGCTCAGCCAGCCCCTCCGCCGCAGCCAGTGGAGCATCCGGCCGATCTGGTAGTCCAGGTGCGTGATCTGGGCGTAGTAGGCCCAGCGAGTCCGGCTGAGGATGTGCTCGGGGAGCGTCCCGGTGGAGGCATCCACGGCGGTTACGGGGTCGCCGAGCTCCTGCGCCCAGTCCCCGACCGGCACCGGCGGGAGCTTCCGGCCCTCGTACTGGCCGAAGTACTCCACGGGCGGGTCCAGCGGCGGATGCGGCCGGTGGAAGCCGACCTGGAGGAAGAACGGGCGCGTGGGATCGCGCCGCGACATCAGCTCGATGGCGGCCTCGGCCGTCCACGTATTGGGGTGCAGCGCCTCCTCGTGCTCCCACGCCCGGGCCATCCAGGAGTTGCTGGTGATCTCGTGGGCGGTGTCCGTCACGCTCCCGCCCGTCTGCTGCTGCAGCCAGGCGTGGTAGTCGCTGACGTAATGCGGGTCATGCTGCTGCACGTCATACAGCCGCATCTCCTCGAAGCCCAGGTGCAGCCGCTGGGGGTAGAAGTGCGTCTTGCCGGCGCACAGCGTCTGGTAGCCGGAGTCTCGCAGGCGGTGCATCATGGTGGCCTCGTACCGCCACGGGACGCGGTCCTGGTAGCCGATGCGGCCGGTGGAGTTGGGCGTGCGCCCGGTGGCGAGGCTCGCGCGCGTGGCGATGCAGGAGGGGCACTGGGTGTAGCAGCTTGTGAAGGTGACGCCCGTGTGCGCCATGTCGTCGAGGAAGGGTGTCTCGACCACCGGGTGGCCCGTGGCCCCGATGCAGTCACCGCGCCACTGGTCGGGGAAGATGAACAAAACGTTGGGTCGCTGGGGCATAGTGAGTCCTCCTGACCTGCGGCAAGGGATCGGCCCTGACGGGCCGAGGACAGGCGAGGGCGCCTGTCCTACTTAACTTGTTGAGCACTTCCCACTGGTTGAGCACTTTCTTCTGCCTCGGCGCTTCCGCTCAGGTACACGAGCGCTTCCGCCTGCGCGCTTCAGCGCTTGGGCTTGAGCTTGAGCGCGTGAGCTTGTCAGTTGCAGGCACTGCTACGCGGCCGCTGTTGTGGGCTGGACAGTGCAAG
>JAYENL010000076.1:0-10129 GCA_034722055.1 Armatimonadota bacterium | reverse complement strand
CGCTTCCGCTCAGGTACACGAGCGCTTCCGCCTGCGCGCTTCAGCGCTTGGGCTTGAGCTTGAGCGCGTGAGCTTGTCAGTTGCAGGCACTGCTACGCGGCCGCTGTTGTGGGCTGGACAGTGCAAGCGCCATGTTCAGTCAAGTGGTGCAGCCCCAAGTTAACTAGTGCACCTCCAAGTTCAGTAGTGCAGCCCCAAGTTAAGTAGTGCAGGCGCCCTCGCCTGCACGCCGTATGGGCACCTTCGTCGAACTGGCTGCCTTCCCTTCGGAGGAGATTGCGGGCCGCGCGGATAAACTCAAGTCGCCACAGGCAGCCAAGGGAGAGGAGCGTCCACCGATGGCCAAGCGCAACTTCTCGATGATCGAGTACTTCGACAGGATCGCCGCGGAACACACGCCGGAGCTGCAGTTCGAAGGCGAGACGCCTGAGGACTTCGAGCAGTGGCATGAGACCGCGCACGCCAAGTACATGGAGCTGCTGGGGCGGTTCCCCGAGCCGGCGCCGCTGGACGCGGAGGTGGTCTTCTCCATCGAGGAGGACGGGATCATCCGCGAGCGCGTGATCTTCGACGCCGAGGAGCACATGTCGGTGCCGGCGGTGGTGCTGCGGCCCGCGGACATGGCCGAGGACGGCTCCAACCCCGCCATCCTGTGCAGCCACGGGCATGGCGCACACGGCAAGGAGCCGGTGGCCGGCAATCGCAGCGCGGCGGGCTACATCGGCGACATCGAGAGCATGAACTACGACTACGGCTGGCAGATGGCCCAGCGCGGCTACCTGACCATCAGCCCCGACCTGCGCGTCTTCGGCGAGCGCGCCAGCGAGGGCACGATGGTGGGCGGGCGCGACAAGTGCAACGTGCACTTCATCCGCGGGGCCATCTTCGGCATCTGGACGCTGACGCTGAACATCTTCGACATGATGCGCTGCATCGACTACCTCGAGACGCGCCCGGAGGTCGATCCCGACCGCATCGGCATGATGGGCCTGTCGCAGGGCGGGACGCAGACCACCTTCACCACCGCCGCTGAGCCGCGCATCAAGGCCGCCGACATCATTGGCTACCTCAACCCCTGGGAGCGGTTCGGCGTCAACCGCGCCAACTTCTGCGGCTCCCAGATCGTGCCGGAGGTCCACCGCTACTTCGACACCCACGACATCGCCGGGCTCATCGCGCCGCGGCCCCTGCTGGTGGAGGCCGGCGTCCACGACCAATGCTTCTTCATCGAGGACCAGCTCATCAGCATCGAGGCGCTGAAGAGGATCTACGCCGCCGCCGGCGCTGAGGAGGACCTGTGGGTGGACGTACATCCTGGGCCGCACGCCTTCGCAGGGAACCTGGCGTTCGAGTTCTTCGACAGGTATCTGTAGGAACGGCAGCTATCAGCAGTCAGCTATCAGCAGTCAGCTATCAGCGGTCAGCTATCAGCAGTCAGCTATCAGCAGTCAGCTATCAGCAGTCAGCTATCAGCGGTCAGCTATCAGCGGTCAGCTATCAGCTACCAGCGACGGCGAACGACAACTGCACAGGGCGACTGGAGACGGCAATTGCTGGCTCTGGTGTGCACTGGCATCGCGACGGGGGACCGGAGCGCAGCACGCCGGATCGGGAGGGAATGAGAGATGCAGCCGATCTGGAAGGTCAACTGTGGAGAGTTCTTCGGCTGGAGGCAGGACGACCAGCTTTACGATGTCGAGGGCCATCATGTCGGCTACTTCCAGGACGACACGGCCTTCTCGCTGAGGGGTGAGTACATCGGCGAGATGGTCGATGACGAGCGAATGGGCCGGCCGGTGGGCCGTATGCGCCCCTCGGCCGGCTCCCGCGGCAGCCGCGGACAGATACGCACCGTGCCGCGCGCCGATCTCAGCCCCCGGCCCTCCAAGGCCTGGGAGGACCCGGAGCTTGACTGACCGCGCACGAAGATGGCTGGCGATCTGCTGAAGGAGGGAGTCTGACATGGCAAAGCGACCGAACGTCCTGCTGCTTGTCGCGGACACGCAGCGCGCGCACAACCTGCACTGCTACGGGTACCACAGGGAGACCTCGCCCACCTGGGACGCCATTGCCGCCGAGGGCGTGCTCTGCGAGCAGAACATCTCGCCGGGCATCTGGAGCCTGCCCGGCTATGCCTCGATGTTCACGGGCACCTACGTCTACACCCACCGCGCCGACGCGGACCACGAGTATGTGGCCCGCGGCCTCCCCACGCTTGCGGAGGTGCTCTCCGACGCCGGCTATCAGACCTGCGGGCTGATGCCCAACACCTGGGGCTCGGGCGCGGTGGGCCTGGACCGCGGCTTCGAGCACTACGTGGGCATCACCAGCCCCGACGGCGAGCCGTGGCGCGGCTGGGAGCCGCCGGAGACCGAGGCGGGCGGCGATCAGGCCCGCATCGAGCAGGTCGGGCAGTGGCTCGACGGCCGGGATGACAGCCGGCCGTTCTTCCTGTTCACCATCTTCAGCGACCCCCACGCCACCTACCACCCGCCTGAGGGGTACATGCGCCAGTTCCTGCCCGAGGACGTCACCGAGGAGGAGCTGGAGGCGGTGATGGAGCGCCAGGACGTCATCGCCATGCACGCCGAGGACGTGGTGATGAGCCAGCGGGAGTGGGAGATCCTCTACGCGCTCAACGACGCCTGCGTGCGCAACTGCGACGACAAGTTCGCGGCGGTCCTCCAGCAGCTCCGCGACCGCGATCTCTTCGACGACACGGTTATCATCCTCACCTCCGACCACGGGGACGTCATGGGCGACCGGCCGCCGTGGTGGGGGCACATGGCCGAGATCTGCGACTCGCTGATCCACGTACCGCTGATCGTGCGCTGCCCGGAGCTGTTCGAGGCGGGCACGCGCATCTCCAGGATCACCCAGACGTTGGACATCTTCGCCACGCTGTGCGAGATCGCCGGTGCCGAGGTGCCCGCGCCCGCCTGCACCCAGAGCCGCAGCCTCATCGACGCCGCGCGCGGCGAGAATCTGCGGCGATTCGCCCTCGCGGAGGCCTACAAGCCGGTGCAGGTGATGGAGCGCATCCTACGCCGCTATCCGGACTTCGACGTGCGCCGCTACAACTACAGCCTCAAAGCCTGGCGTTCGACGACGGAGAAGTACGTCTGGCGCTCGGACGGCCGGGATGAGTACTATCGAGTGGATGAGGACCCGTGGAACCGCAAAAACCTGATCGAGGAGCACGCCGACCGCGCGAAAGAGCTGCAGCAGATGATGCTGGACTTCCTGCTGAGCCTGGAGCGCAACGAGTTCGGGGACCTGCAGTCGGCGTGGCCGGGCAAGGCCGCCCGTCCCGAGATCGCGGCGAAGCTGCAGGCGCTGGGGCTGTATCGGAAGGTGCTGGACTGGCCGGACTGGGCGCCGAGGTAGATGGCAGCTATCAGCGGTCAGCTATCAGCGGTCAGCTATCAGCGGTCAGCTATCAGCGGTCAGCTATCAGCGGTCAGCTATCAGCCATCAGCTACCGGCACACGACAACGTCTGACGGCAAAGGCCTGAAGCCCTGTCGTTCCGTGGCACGGGCACTCCTGCCCGTGCGCCGTTTCGTGGCGCCCGAACCGTTGCATGATTGTGGGAGGCGGCCGCCCCGGCCGGTTTGCGGGCCTCCGGACGCTGGACACCTTTTGTCTCTGCCCGTGGTGCGGAGGCCCCCCTCCGCACGCCGTTTGCTGCTGTCGGGCTGGAAGCCCGACCTACGCGAGGGATGGGCCTCGCGACAGCGCCCGGGCGCGAGTGTAGTCGCGCCGCTTCAAACGGCACGGCGAACGGCGCCGTTCCGTGGCACGGGCACTCCTGCCCGTGCGCCGTTTCGTGGCGCCCGAACCGTTGCATGATTGTGGGAGGCGGGCGCCCCGGCCGGTTTGCGGGCCTCCGGACGCTGGAGAGCTTTTGTCTCTGCCCGTGGTGCGGAGGCCCCCCTCCGCACGCCGTTTGCTGCTGTCGGGCTGGAAGCCCGACCTACGCGAAGGATGGGCGCTCGCGGCAACGGCAGGGCGGCGTTGCGTGGGACGGGCACTCCTGCCCGCGCGCCTAAGCGAAGGATGGGGCTCGCGACAGCGCCCGGCCTGGTGCAGGTCTCCCACGCTCCGGCGCGAAGACTCGGTCCGGCCGAAACGCACACAAGCGGTGGTTACCACCACCCTGAAGGAAGGGAGAACCGGACATGCCTGAGGCGACCAAGCTTGGCACTGAGGACCTGACGGAGAGCGCCATCCCGGTCATCGGCGTGTGCGCCACGTGCGATCCGCGGATCGATCAGGAGAGTCGGATGCGCGCTCAGAACATCATCCGGATGACCGCCGACATCCTCGCCGACCGCCTGCAGATGCCCGACGGCACGGCGGTCCCGGTGGTCTACTCCGACGTGCTCATCGACGGCGAGCCGCAGGCCGACACCGTCGCGCAGCAGCTCAAGGGCGCCGGCGTCAACATCATCGTCTGCGTCCCCGACACCTGGGCCTTCCCACAGCTCTCAGTGATCTCGCTCATCGAGCAGTTCCCCGAGGACACGCCCGTCAACCTCACCTGCGGCAACTCCGGCCCCAAGCCCGGCGTGGTCTTCGTGCACGCCGCGTCCGGAGCCATCTCACAGTACGGGCGCCTGGTGCACATCAACGTAGGGAACTGGCCCGACACCGGCCAGGAGCCGGAGATGAGCGACGCCACCGCCGACGAGCTGGTGGAGTGGGCCTACGCCGCAGTCACCCGCCAGGCCCTCAAGGGTCGCCGGGTGGTGATCTTCGGCCACGACTCCATGGGGATGGAGACGGCCCTGGCGCACGTGATTCCCACCCGCAACATCCTGGGCCTGGAGATCACGCGCCTGGACATGAAGCTGCTGGCGGACATGCTGAAGAAGGGCGCCTACGACGCCAGCGAGCTGGCAGCGCTGCGGGGGTGGATCGATGACCACGTCGGCGACCGCCTGGAGCTGAATGGTGAGGAGGACTCCGAGCGCTTCAATCAGTCGCTGGCGATGTATCTGATCGTGCGCGACCTCATGGACGACCTCGGCGCGGTGGGCGGCGGCTTCATGAGCCAGCTCGAGTGGGGTTCGGACCCCCGCGGCATCCCACTGCCGGTGGCCGACGTGATGGAGTCGCTGTTCAACTCCACCTTCGACCACAACGGCCCCAAGGCCCCCGTGCCCTACGCCACCGAGGCCGACGTGCAGGGCCTGCTCACCATGCTGGCCTTCACCTATCTAACCGGTGGCAACCCGCCGCTGTTCATGGACTTCCGCAAGGTCTGGGAGCCGTGGGAGATCGAGAGCCTGGCCGAGGACCTGGGCCTGGGCGACGTGGAGCCGGAAGCCATCTGGCGCGAGCGCGGCTTCGTGGATGGCGACAACTCCGGCAGCGCCTCCTTCGACTGGGCCGCCGAGCCGGGCGCCAGCGTGGACGAGATCATGTCCACGGTGAGCATGCCCCTGGCCGACGAGTTCTACTTCCCCGGCGGCGGCAACTCCGTGACCTTCGTCTCCCCCGGGGGCATCGAGGGCATCGCCGGCCGCATCACCTACAGCGCGCTGAGCAACACCTTCTCGATGATCTGGGACGAGGCCATCACCGTCGAGCTGCCCGAGAGGCTCTCCGACGCCGTCTGCGAGACCTCCACAGCCACCTGGCCGCACACTTTCGTGACGCCCACGTACGCCACCATGGTGGAGTACAAGCAGTTCGCGCCCGCGAACCACTTCCACATGACCTGGGGCCTTACGCCCAAGCGCCTGGAGTACTGGATGGACCTGGCGAACGTGCTCTCGGCGACGCCCTGGGAGGCCCGGCCGGGGTTCATCGAGGGCGTGGATCGGCCCATGCCGCTGCTGTATGTCATCAACGGAGGCGAGACCCAGACCAAGCTGATGCTGGCGGGGCGGTAGAGCGGACGGCCACGGCGATTCCGTTCCCCTCCGCGTAGGTCGGGCTTCCAGCCCGACAGGAGGCTCACGGCTCCGCGACCATCCCCGCGTGGGGCCGGCTTCCAGCCCGCCATCCGTGCGTGCGGACGCGCCACCGAAGGGCGAGGGAGACGAGGAATGACTGCTTCACGCGGCGAGGCTCTCCTGTGGCGCCAGGTGCGCGTGCCGGAGCAGATGCTCGGCGATGGCCCGGCCGGGCCCTGCGGCGGGGACCTGCGCATCGGCGACCTCGATGGCGACGGCCGGGTGGAGTTCGTGGTCTACCGCAACCTGGCCGGACTCAAGCCCGCCTTCATCGGTGCCTTCGACCTCAACGGTGACCCGCTGTGGAGCTTCGGCGATCCGGGCCGCGAGGTCACCGTCATCGAGGAGGACGGCGAGGAGCGCCGCGGCCTGGAGCCTCCGGAGCGGCCCGGCCCGGTGGCGGTCGCCGACATCGACGGCGACGGGCGGACCGAGGTGCTGGCGCTCGTGCTCGCCGATGAGCTCACGCGCACGCACCACTGGCGCATGGACGGTGTAGAGCTGGTGGTGCTGGACGGCGCTACCGGCGAGGTCAAGCAGCGGGAAGCCTGCGAGAAGCTGCAGGCGGCCGACGGCTACGTGGACGGCGAGCTGCTGCCGCCGAACTACGTCCACCAGCGGCTGATGCTCTGCGACCTGCGGGGACGAGGCCGGTCGGGGGACTTCGTCGTGAAGGTGGGGCAGAGGGTCTTCGCCTTCGGCGCCGGGCTGGAGGTGCTGTGGACCTACGACTGCCCCTGGAATCGCTACCCCCACCACTGTGCCTACATCCCCGCGGTCGGCGACCTCGACGGCGACGGCCGCGATGAGGTGAACCTGGGCAACACGGTTCTCGACGAGGACGGCACGCCGCTGTGGGAGCGGTTCCAGGCGCGGCACAATGACTCCGTGCTCATCGAGGAGTGGGATGGCCGCCTGCGGGCCATCATCTCCGGCTACGGTCAGGTGCTCGACGAGCGCGGCCAGCCGCTGATCAGGCTGGGGCCGGAGCTGGTGCCGCACGGCCAGGAGATCCGCTGTGGGGACCTGCGGGAGGACCGCGACGGACCGGAGATGGTCATCCGCTACGATGGGCACACGCCGAAGCTGATGGTCGTGGGGCGGGGCGGAGAGATCCTGGATCGCTTCGGGGTGCCGGGCTCGCCCAACAACACCGGCCTGGAGGTAGTGCGGTGGGAGGGGCCGAATCAGCCGGAGGTGATCTACACCCCTGCGGCACTGGTGGACGGCCACGGTGGGCTGATCAGCCACCTCCCCGAGCTGCCCGAGCCCAGCGGCGGGAACCAGGGCTGGTATCACTGCTTCCCGGCCGACCTCTGCGGCGACGAGCGCGAGGAGCTCGTGCTCTACGACCCTCTCGCGGCCTCGGTGTTCATCTACACCCCGCAGCCCCTGAATGAGGCGGCCTACCGGGGATACGCACACGGGCCGCGGCAGTACAACGCGCGACTGATGGACTGACGGAGGGTGATGGTCATGACGAAGCGTCTCATCCTGATTGGAGTGGCTCTGCTGATCACAACGACCGCCTGGGGGCAGCCGATACTGGACTACGTCAACCGGCCCGAGCCTGCCTATGCGTGGGAGAAGACCGACGAGGAGACCATGGGCACGGTGTCGGTGACGCACCTGAAGGTCACCTCCCAGACCTGGCAGGACATCACCTGGACGCACCGCGTCTACCTGATGGTGCCGGACGAGATGACGCACCCGGAGACCGCGCTGCTGCTGATTACGGGGGGGGCGCCGGACCGCGACGAGCTGACCATGCTCAGCACCGCGGCCACCATGCTCTCCTCCCCGGTGGTCATCCTGGGCGACATCCCCAACCAGCCGCTCTTCGACGACCTCACGGAGGACGCGCTGATCGCCTTCACCTTCAGCAACTACCTGGAGACGCACGACGCGAACTGGCCGCTGCTGTTCCCCATGACCAAGGCGGCCGTGAAGACCATGGACGCGGTGGAGCAGTACACGGCCGATGAGTGGGAGCGGCCCATCACCAGCTTCGTGGCCACGGGCGCCTCAAAGCGGGGGTGGACAACCTGGTTCACCGGTGCGGTCGTTCCGGGACGGCTGAAAGGCATCGCACCGATGGTCTACGACAACCTCAACCTCCCCGCCCAGATGCGCCAGCACCTCATCGCGTGGGGGGACTACAGCGCGCAGATCCACGACTACACCGAGCGCGGGCTGCCGCAGATGCTCAGGACCGCTGAGGGGATGCGCCTCGGCGCGATCGTGGACCCCTACACCCTGCGGCATCGCGTCACCATCCCCAAGCTGATCATCACCGGGACCAATGACCCCTACTGGCCGCTGGACGCCGCGAACCTCTACTGGGACGAGCTGCCGGAGCCGAAGTACATCCTCTACGTGCCCAACTCCGGCCATGGGCTCAATGACATCATGCGGGTCATCAACGCTCAGGTGGGGTTCTTCATGGTATGCACCGGCCGCGCCTCGCTGCCACGCCCGAGTTGGCAGTTCGAGGTTGGCAGCTACCTCAAGCTGCACATCCAGCCAGGCGCCAACGTCAAGCGTGTCACGCAACTCACCGCCCGTGCCCCAACGCGGGACTTCCGCGAGGCCACCTGGGAGGAGGAGCCGGCCATCGAGCGCGACGACCGCTATCTCTGCCGGCTGCTGCATCCCGATGAGGGCTACGCGGCGATCTTCGGGGAGGTCGTCTACGACCTCGGCGGCCAGGAGTTCCCGGTGTCAACGAACGTGCGCATCATCGGCCCGGAGGGGATGGAATAGAGCAAGCGCGTCGGGCGGCACGACGCGACGAATCTGGACACGCGAGCCTTCCACGACAACGACAGACGAACGGCGGACGCATCTGAAGATGCGTCCCTCCGGACTCATGCGACGGCCTCGGCGGCGCGGTCGATGACCCGCTGGAGCTTCTCGATGACCGCGGGATCGCCCCGGGGCGGATCGGGCAGCGCCATCAGGCGGTCGTAGACCTCCCGCGCGCGATCGATGTCCGTCCGCCGATCGCCCTGCATCCAGGAGGCCAGAGACTGCCGCGTGAAGACCTCCGGCAGCCAGTGCTCGCGGCGGAACCACTCCGCGGTGTGCTCGGCGTCGAGGAACTGCCCGCCGGGGCCCACCTCCCGAATGACATCCACCGCCAGGGTCTCCCCGCTCACCTCCACGCCCGCTGCGAAGCGCTTCAGGCAGCCCACCAGCTCGTTGTCGATGACCATCTGCAGCGGCGAGTACACCTCGTCGCTGGAGAGCCGCCCGGCGCTGATGCTCGCCGAGCCTCCACAGAGCAGGATCGGCAGGCAGGTGAGCACCTTCTGGGCGCCGGCCTCCACCGACGGCGCCTTGGCGTCGGTGGCTCCGCCATGGCCGCTGAACGGCACCCCGTAGTGCCGCGCCATCTGCGCCATCATCATGTTCGCCAGCGGTCGCTCCGGCGCGCCGTAGGCGTGGATCCCCCCATGCATGTCCAGCACTGAGACGGAGCAGTGCAGCCGCAGCCGCCGGTCGCCGTAGAACGCCCGCCGCAGCAAAGCGATGAACAGGTGCTCGGCCAGGAACAGCGCCACCGAGCCCGCGATGGTCGCCGGGCCGGTGGCCCCGGCGGCCATCATGTGTCCGACGGCGCAACTGTAGCCGCGCTCGGTGCACCACGCGAAGTGCTCCGCCTCCACGCTGCCGAACTTCAGTGGCGATTGCAGGTAGACCGCCGCGTTCCACTCGCTGCCGAAGGGCACGCTGCGCGCCTGTGCGATGACGGCTGTCATCTCCTCGATGAAGGGCAGCAGCCGCGCATCCCACAGCGACCCGCCAGAGCGCGCGCCGTGCCGGTAGCAAACCAGGCGCTGATACAGCGGATGCAGGGCGTGGGGGTAGTCGAAGGGGCAGCCCAGCAGCGACGCCCCCTGCACGTGCTCCAGATGGTGGGCCAGCTTCACGTACTCGGCGAAGGCCGGCTCGGTCCACGGCTCGTAGTGCCCGGTTTGCGGGTCCAGCACTCGGCCCACTGAAACGCCGGCGACCGAGCGCACCGTGGGCGTGGCCTGCGGCGGGTTAGGGCGCTCAGAGCCGTCGATCAGCTCCTCGACCACCTCGGGCGGGAATCGAACCGCCTCGCCCTCGATCTCGCCGCCCAGTTCGGCCAGGCCGCCGCGCACCTGTTGATTCTCCACC
>JAYENL010000075.1:0-2394 GCA_034722055.1 Armatimonadota bacterium | reverse complement strand
CAACTGGCCGAGCGCGAACAGTTCGGCGCGCAGGGGCGGCTCTTCCTTCGCGGGCCGGTCGGCCTCTTGGCCGAACAGCCGGCTCAGCGGCGTCCGCCGCAGCGTGGCGAGAAATCCGTCCTGGCTCATGCGGACCTTTGCCCTGGCACGCGCTCCTCCCCCGGGAAGCACCCGGCCGCCCGGACCTCCCGCCCGGCCGACGCCGCAGGACGGCAACGCCGTCGTCGGCTCCGGACCCCGGGCGCACACACTCCCCTCTTCCTTATCTTCCTTTACCTTGCGGGGGCGGCCAGGTCAAGAAGCATCGCCCCGGCGCCAGAGAGGGATGGGACCGGATGAGCCGTTACCTCATTGGTTGCCGTCGCGGGTGACCAAACAGAAGTGAGGGGTGATGACGATGGGAGACGGGCGGGTTGGCCCTCTCGGATGCGCCGCTACCAAGCCCCCCACACGGCCGCGACAACGATAATGCACGGTCCGGGAGGAGATGGCCCCGATACGGTGCGAATGGGTGTCTGTGCGGCACATACGGCATCACGATGCGCGCCATGCGCAACATAGCCTGAACCTACTCGCCGTCTCCACCCAGGCAAGCGAAAACATGGGCAGCGTCCCAATCCTGTTCGGCCCGTGGATTGCACCACGGTTGTGGCGTCGGGGCAAGAGGTTTCGTGGAAGCGGTGGGGCGTTGGAAGAGAGATGGGGTGCCGCGCGTGGTTTTCTCGGCGCAGCATCGAAGCGGCCGCGGCGGGAGACTGGAGCGGCCTTGGGGCTTACGCCTGGGCGGTCTGATCCTTCAGGGCGGCGATGTGGGCCTCGACCTCATCGAGGTCGGCCCAGCCGGTGAAGTAGTAACAGAGCATCTCATACGTCCGCCGCGTCGGCTTGCGGCCGGTCCACAGGGCGATCAGCAGGCACGCCAGGATGGCCGCATACGTCTGCAGGGCGATCCCGTTCTGCGAGTGACTCAGCAGGTGCCGGCATCCCAGCACGTGCTTGAAGGTGCGGAAGAACGTCTCGATCTGCCAGCGGGCCTGGTAGAGGAGACCGACCAGGTCGGCCGGCAGGTCCATCCGGTCGGTCGCCAGGCGCAGCCGCTCCCCCTGTTCGGGCCCGCCGCGGGCGGTCTTGCCGCTACGTTTCCGATGCGGAGTGCAGGCCACCTCGACCACGCGGACGGGAAGGCGCAGGTCGTCCCGGGTGAACTTGCACCCGAGCCGGCCGACGGTGTCGCGGCGTAAGCCGGCGGCCCGGGCCTGGGGCGAGACAGGCCGTTCCTCGACCACCTCCAGCACGGCATTGTCGTGCAGGCGACCGACGAAGGAACTGCCGGCGTCAAGGATCGCCTGGAACAGGGCGTATTCGGCGTAGCCGCGGTCGACGACGTAGAGCCGGCCCGGGCCGAGGTGGGCCTTCAGGACGCCGGCTTCGGAGATGTGGGCGTCGGTGATCGTCGCGGCCACGGGCACGCCCTTGAGGACCTCGAAGTGGACGTGGGCCTTGGCCGCACGCCGGTCTCGTCTCGACTCCTGCCACAGGGCCCAGCGGGCCATGCGAGGCAACGCCGTCAGCCAAGTGCCGTCGACCAGGGTCAGGACCTGACGCAGGTCGTCCAGCCGGGGATCGTGGGCCATCGGCTTCAGTTCGGCCACGAAGTCCCCCAGAAGCCTCTCCAGGAGGGTCGCGTCGAAGACGCTCGCCGCCTCCGAGAGGCTGCCGAGGCCGGCACGCGGCACCCCCAGCAACCGCTGGACCTTCTTGAGCTCGCTGGTCTGCTGGAGGGCGCGGAGGGAGTCGCAGATCGGGTTGAACATCTGCAGCAGCACCAGGGCCAGGTACTGGTCCATGTGGAGGCGTCGGTTGCCCGCGCGGTCGCGCCCGCAGCCGGCGTCATGGAGGCGTCTGAGAAGACGGGAGATCTTCTTGAAATACTTGAAGCCCGTCAGGTCGCGTTCTTCGATCTTGCGTCGTTTGGGATGGCTCATGCCCCACATTGAAACATTGTGTTAAGCTGGGCGCAAGAGGAAAATTGGGAAATCTTACAACGCCCTGACTCCGGGCAAGGCAAACGGAGTGCCGAACAGGATTGGGACACAATACTGTTTTCCGCTTAGACAAGCACCCTCCCTGCGACTGGGTGACGTGATGCGGATAGCCCGGAACGACAACACGCGCCAGCCGTGCCATGACCAAAGCGTAACCCCGCCAGCGGGAACGCCAAGCAAAAATGGTACTGTGTCCCCAGATTCGCCCCTGCTTCGCCGTCGCGACACGCCGTATCCGCCGCGACGACCGCGCCGGGACCCATCCGGCCTCGGCAAGCCGGACGGGGCGCAAGCGCCACACACGCCCTGCCCAGAAACCACTCTATCCCCTACCAGAACGGCCGTCAAG
>JAYENL010000074.1:0-2421 GCA_034722055.1 Armatimonadota bacterium | reverse complement strand
GAATGACCACCAGCCTTCCAGGCACAGAACTCGGCTTACGGACACGCTCTCCGTGACAGCCTCTCTGCCGAAGTGTGAACGACGGCGGGGAGAGAGCGGAATGTAAGCCTCCGAAAGGTTTCGTTCCTCGGTTCGACCCCAAAACAGAAGACTCTGCACGTCCTGAGCACGATCTCCGCGCTGCTGCTCGCCCGCGCAACAGAAAGGGTGTGCATAGAAGTGCAGGAGACTCTGACCACACTGGCTCAGGACTTCTTCGTGTACCTGGAGGCCGAACGGGGCTACAGCCCCCGCACCGTCAGCGCCTACCGGTCCGACCTTCTCCAATTGTTCGACTTCATGCAACAAAGAGAGGTGGCGCTTGATCCGGAGGGCGTGACCACGCGGATCGTCCGGGAATGGATCGTGGAGATGCGTCGGCAGGACCTCAGCGCCAACACCATCGCCCGCCACATCGACTCCCTGAAGAGCTTCTGGAGCTTCCTTCTGGACTTCGAGATCGTCCAGCGCGATCCACTACGGACCATCTCGCCGCCGAAGCGCCCCGAGCGGCTTCCGGTCTACCTCAACGAGGACGAGCTTGCGCGCCTCCTGGAGGCCGCCGGCCAACACCGGATGGAGTACTGCCGGAGGCGCAACTACGCCATCATCGCCACCTTCGCCTTCACGGGCGTGCGGCGTGGCGAGCTGCTGGGACTGGTGCTTGATGACATAGACCTGATCGAGGGGACGCTGCGTATCGAGGATGGCAAGGGCAGGAAGACCCGAGTGTTGCCTCTGCTGGATGATGCGGGAGAGGCCATCGCGAAGTGGCTGGAGGTGCGCCGCGACAGGGGGCACGACTACCTGTTCACGACCACGCACGGCAACCGCCTCCATCCCTCGCGGCTGCAAATCATCTGGAAGGGCATCCTGGAGCGCAGCGGCATCACCAAGCGGGGCGTGAGCATGCATACACTGCGGCACACGTTCGCGACGTTGCTGCTGCGCAGCGGCCGGTGCGATCTGGCATCGCTGCAGAAGCTGCTTGGGCACTCGCGGGTGGACACCACGGCGATCTATCTCCACGTTGGACCGCAGCAGTTGAGGGAGGCCGTGAGAGGGCACCCGCTGGCGCGGTGAAGGGAGGGCTCTGGCAGCAACCAGTTGGCGCCAGCATGCGGTGCCGAAACAACAGCCTGAGCTTCCGGATACGTGAGTCGACGAGCCCAGGAGAAAACTCATCACAGGTTACCGCGGGACGCTATCCCCTGACTGCTGCAGGTCGTACCGCTCACCCAGCCGCTTCAATCGTGGGCAGTGCGGGGCTGTACTCCGCGTCCATCTTTGAGAGCTGATCGCGAATCAGGGAGCGCATCGTCTTCGCTGGCCTAAGACAGAAGTGCTCAAATTCGGTCAGGCTGATCTCCATGTCCGGGAAAAGCAAGCGGAGCAGAGCTGCGGCAACGCGTTGAACAGCACGAATGTCCCGCAGATCGCCATCGGCCTTGGTGTGGTGTTGAACGAAGTCCATGTAGCTGTCATCGAGGCGCAGAGCGTGGAGGACTTCTGAGAGGTAGTCCGCCCTCAGGCCAAGGCCATCAGCCAGATGCTCTCGGCGGATCCTTGGAAGTTCCCAACCTGGAATGAGCCCGTGGAACCTGTCTAGCAACGCACTGGAATCCTTCCCGCGTAGCCAGCTAGGAAGCGTTTCGAAGAGATTGCCAGAACCTGACTCAGATCCCAACGGTCTACCGTCCCTGCCAATCGGGATGTTGGCCAGCAACCCGAAACTCGCCTCAGAGTTGCCAGAAAAGCCAACGACACGGAATTCGCCGCTCTCCAAGAAGCCCGTGAGAGCGCCAAGAATCTCGCCCTCTTGCCGGAGCTGTATAGTCTGCACCTCATCGAGCACTACGGCATCGTACTTTGTGATGACCCCTGGCGTCTTTCGGCTCATGTCGTAGAAGAGACCAGCTCTCGTCACTACGCCACCGCTGATCAACCAAGCGTACTTCGCGAGCTGCGAGAAGATGTACGACTTCCCTGTGCCCTTGGGCGCCAGCTCGATGAAGTTGAGCCGTGGCTGAACTAGCATTCCTAGGCGCGCAATCAGCCAGCCTTGTTCAGTTGGACCGTAGCGGGAAGGCTCATACCCCATGCTGCGGATGATAAGACCCCGCCACTCTTCGAGGGAGAATCTCTTCCTCTGAGCGATGAAGTAGTCAATGTCGACGATCGCCGTTTGCATCGGCTTGAACTCGACCATCCACACCTTGCCAGCATCGTCTGAGGACCGGTACTGCAAGCGGCCGGCCCCCCATACGTCGCCAGTGAGAAGAAGATGACCGCCCCCCATTCTTCGGACCAGTTACAGTGAGAGGGTTGCGGCCTCCCGGGCGCTGTGGGGGCGGAGGGAGGGCGTAGCCCGACCGGAGCCCC
>JAYENL010000073.1:0-12620 GCA_034722055.1 Armatimonadota bacterium | reverse complement strand
ACCCCACGGCGGACGCGCCCGGCCTTGACACTCCGTTTCATAGAGGCCGCCTGAGGCTCCAGGTCGTTTGCTGGAGCCGAAGCCGGCCGGGCCGTTCCGCGTCCAGGGCACCATGAGGCCGAAGGCCCCGGCGACAGCTCGCCTGCGGTGGGCCGACTTCGCGCGACTGCTACGCAGTCGCACTCAGGACGGCCCCTCCGCGAACAATGCCCCCCGCGCAACGTGTGGGCAATGAATAGTCAACTTGGCACTGGGGCGCGGGCGCCCTCGCCCGCGCGTCGTTCGAGCGAGGCCGAAGCGCCTCCGGGCGCCCGCGCATTCCGTCGGCAGGACGGGTCAGCACGCGACGCACGCGGCTGCTTGTTGCTGACCCCGGCGTATGCTATGCTGCACGTGCATCGAATGTATGCGTCCCCCATCTCGCCGACCGGGCTGACGCGATGAGGATCGCGCTCTTCACCAACACCTATCTGCCCACCCTCAACGGAGTCGCGATTGCGACTGACCTCTACCGCCGCGGGCTGGCCGAGCGCGGCCATGAGGTACACGTCTTCGCGCCCGCGGCCCGTGGCGAGGACCCCTTCGCCAATGACCCCAGCGTGCACCGCTACCCCTCTGCGCTTATGCCCGGGGAGGTCGATTACATGGTGGCGCTGCCACCGCCCTTCTCGCTGCGGGTCTCGCAGGAGCTGGGTGGCATGCAGCTCGACCTGGTGCACACCCAGCATCCATGGTGGGTGGGAGCGTGGGGTAAGAACTGGGCGCGGAGGCGGGGCCTGCCGGTCGTTTCCACCGCCCACACGCAGTACGAGCAGTACGCCGACCGCATCCCGCTGCCCGACGCCTGGGTGGAGGGCGCGATGGTCAGCCACGTGACGCGCTACTTCAACGATTGCGACGTCATCAGCACGTCGGCGAACTGGATGCGCCAGAAGCTGATCGACGGCCATGTCCGCACGCCGGTGGAGCTGGTGCGCAACCCCGTGGACCTCAGCGGGCTGCGAGAGCCGCACCGGGAGCAGACGCGCGCCCGCCTGGGGTTTGATGATGACGCCCTCGTCGTCGGCTACCTGGGGCGCATCTCTCCGGAGAAGCAGCTCGAGCGCGTGGCGGACGCCGTCGCCATGCTGGCCGAGGAGCGAGCGGGGGCGCGGCTGCTGATCGTGGGTGACGGCAGCGCCACCGATGCCCTCCGCGAGTATGCCGCCGCGCGGCTGGGCGACCGGGCGGTCTTCACCGGTGCCGTTCCCCACGGTGAGGTGGCTCACTACCACGCCGCCATGGATGTCTTCGCGACCGCCAGCCGCAGCGAGACGCAGCCGCTGGCCTACACCGAGGCCATGTACGTGGGCACGCCAGTGGTGGCGCTGGCCACGCCGCGCGCCGCGGACATGATCGCGGACGGTGACAACGGGCTGCTGGTGGAGCCCGACCTGGGCGCCCGCGGAATCGCGGCCGCGATAGAGCGCGTTCTCGTAGACAGCGACCTGACGCAGCGCCTCAGACGCGGCGGCCGTCACTTCGCGGAGTCCTGCCACTATCCCGCGGTCGCCGAGCGGCTGGAGGAGGTCTACGCGCTGGCGGTCGAGCGCAACCAGGCCCGCCTGCGGGCGTGAGGACTGCGCCTGCGCCGCTCGCCGCTGAGGAACTGCCCCTCGGCGCTCAGTAGCCCTTGAACTGCTTGATGCGCTCCCCGATGAGGATCCGGGCGTCGCTGGCTACCACCACGTTGGAGCCCCCGCCCGGGTCCTGGGTCAGACCAAGCGTGTTCTCGCCCAGGCGTAGCCGGTCGCGGTCGATCAGCAGCGTGAAGGTGGCGCTGGTGGAGTTGCCCGTGATGGGGATGGCGAAGGGCTCGCCGCCATTGAGTGTCGCCATCAGCTCCCTGGGGTAGTCCACGTCATTGCCGGTGATGCGGAGGGCATAGACCTTGCCCTCCGGCAGCTCCTGCATCTGCCAGGTGAGCGTGGTGCTCTCGCCGGCGTTGAGCCTGGCCTCTCCGCCGATCTCCACCACGCGCTCGATGATGTCCGGCTGGTACTGCTCGCCGGCGGTGAAGGGCTCCAGCCACGCCGGGTCCTCGCACAGAAAGGGCGGCAGATGCGGGCCCAGGTAGAGCTGCACATCGTCGAGGTTCAGGCCCTCCTGCTCGGGATCGGTGATGGTCAGCATCCACGCTGACCCGTCCATGCCCTCCGGCACCTCGACCTCCAGCGTCTCCGCAGAGTCGAAGTCCGCGATCCTCTCCAGCGCCACGTTACCCTGGGGGTCGTAGATGCGCACCGCCGCGCCCTCGCCGGTGACGCTGGCCTCCACCACCATCTTGAAGCGCTCCAGGCCCTCAAGGACCTTGAAGTACTGGGGCGCCATGGCGCTGCAGATGTTGACCGGCACATCCCGCCATGCCACCAGCGCCCAGGGCCGGTCCTGCACCTGTGCAGTGGCGTTGTTCCAGCCGGCGGAGAGGCGGACGGCATGCGTGCCCGTGGCCTGCGCCTGGTACTCGATGACCCTCTGCTCGCCCAGGGGAACCACCTGCCGCAGCGTCCGCTCGCTGGTGGGACCGATGACCTCCACCGTGAGATTGTCCCCGTAGGTCCAGCCGGCCTTGCGCAGGGAGGCGACGGCGATGGGCACGCGCTCGCCCTCCTCGGCCTCGAACACCACGAAGTTGTCGTGGCGCAGCAGCGTCCGGACCTCCTCCTGTGCCACGGCTGTGAACGCCAGCAGTGCGACCCCGGCCAGCAACATCCAGCGCGCGTTCATGGTGCTCCCCTCCGGTTGGGCTCTGGGTCAGCTCTCGGCCACCTGCAGCACGGCAGCGCCGGAGACCTCGCTCTCCTTGACCTGCCGAAGGGCCTCGTTGGCCTCCTCCAGCGGGAAGAGGGTCACATCCGTTCGCACCGGGACTTCCCCGGCGACGCGCATAAGCCCTTCGCCATCCTCGCGCGTGGCGTTCATCACCGACCGCAGCACGCGCTCGCCGTAGATCAGATCGTACTCGAACTGGGGGATGGGCGTCATGTAGATGCCGGCGCACACCAGCGTGCCGCCCCGCTCCAGCACCTGCAGGGCCTGCGGCACCAGGGGGCCGGCGGGCGCGTAGATGATCGACGCGCGCAGCCTCGTTCCGGGATGGTCCCCGGCCTCGCCGACCCACGCCGCACCCAGCTCCTCGGCGTGGCGCTTGTGGTCCTCGCTGCGCGTGAAGACGTAGACCTCGCAGCCCCAGTGGCGCGCGATCTGAATGCCGATGTGCGCCGAGGCCCCGAAGCCGTACATGCCCAGCGTCGGCGCGCTTTCGGCGCCGGCGAGCACCAGCGACCGGTAGCCGATGATGCCCGCACACAGCAGCGGCGAGGCGTGGGCGTCATCGATCTCATCCGGCACCGGGTAGGCGAACTCCTCCGGCACCACCGTCATCTCCGCGTAGCCGCCGTCCGCGTCCCAGCCGGTGAACTTCGCGCCGGGACAGAGGTTCTCCAGGCCGCGCTGACGGAACTCGCAGTCCTCAGGCGTGGAGTAAAGCCAAGCGATCCCCACCCGATCGCCGATCTCGAAGCGCCTCGCGCCCTCGCCGAGCTTCTCGACCGTGCCCACGATCTCGTGGCCGGGGATGACCGGCCGCTTGTGCAGGTCCAGGTCACCCTCCACCTCGTGCAGGTCGGTGCGGCAGACCCCGCATGTATGCACCTTGAGCCGCACCTCCCCCGGCCCGGGCTCGGGATCCTCGACCTCCTCGAGTCGCAGCGGCTCCTGGGCAATGTCGGACTGCTCGTGCAGCACCATGGCTCGCATCTGTGTGCCTCCTCATCACGCTGAACGACCGGGCGAGTGAGATCGCTCGCGATCTCCGGAAGCCCGCCGCTCCTGACAGCGCGGTAAAGCCCGCCGTTCCGTGGCACGGACACTCGTGTCCGTGCGTCGTTCTCCGTCGGGGGACGCCGCACGAGGGCAACCGCGCCGGCGCGGCAGAGCCCGCCCTGAAGCTCCCACGCCTCCGTGGTGCGGAGGCCCTCCTCCGCACGCCGTTTGCGTGTGTCCCTTCATTCTTCGCCGGGCTGCTTGAAGCCGAACTGGATGGCTCTGGCGGTGTGCGCCGGGGCCTTGACATCCCGGGTGCACATCTCCTCGTGGTGTCCGGGCATGGGCTGGCGCATGAGGGCTTCGATGCGCCGCCGCTGCCGCTCGACCACCTCGGGGTGCTCGGCCACCACGTTGCGGTCCTCGTGCGGGTCCTCAGCGAGATGATACAGCGCCGGCTGCTCGTCCACGTAGCCGGTGCCCACCTGGTAGTTCCACTCATCGTCGCGGACCGAGACCGTCCCCCGCGCCCGCCCCTCCGCCCAGTCCGCCCAGGCGATGACCACGTAGTCGCGGATCGCCTCGGTCGTTCCCGTCGCCAGCGGCCAGAAGTCCCGGCCATCCATCTCCGCAGGCACGCCAAGCTGCGCCAGAAGCGTGGCCGGCAGGTCATGGGCCTGCACGAAGCCGTCGATCCGCTGTCCGCGCGGGCCGTCCGGGTGCCGCAGGTGCATGGCGACCTGGGTGTTGTACCAGCGCAGATCGCGCGGGCTCTTGCCGAAACGGCCATGGTCGAGAATCTGCGTTCCGTGGTCGCTGGTGAGCACCACGAGCGTGTCATCCCACAGCCTCAGGCCATCGATGGTCTCCAGGAGGCGGCCGACGCACTCGTCAACGAAGGTAACCTCGCCGAAGTAGAGGGCCTTGACGCGCTGGATCTCCTCGTCGGTGGCGTCCGGCCCCTGGTGGTGCCAGATGAAGTCGATCCCATCGTACTCGGGCGCGTACATGTCGGCGTACCGAGGCGGCGGGTCCCAGGGCTCGTGGGGATCGACGCCGTCAACCCAGAGAAAGAACGGTGCGTTCGCATGGTTGTCGTCCAGCCAGCGGCTGGCGGCCGAGAACACGCGCGCCGGCAGGTAGTCGTCCTCGCTCTGGCGGTCGCGGTTGTTGAGGAAGTACTGCAGCATCACCAGGTGCCGCTGCCAGTCGATGGGCTGGCGGCAGACGCGTCTCATCAGCGGCTCCACCATCTCGCGGGTGCCGCCCCGCCAGTGGTCATCCACCTGCCCGCGGATGAACTCCCACGAGCAGAAGCCGCGGGTGTAGTTCATGGTGGGCTTGAACATGTGGTGCGTGTCGGTGATGAGCCCGGTGTAGTAGCCCTGCCGAACCAGGATCTCCGCCAGCGTGTCGTGCTCCGGCGGGATCTTGTGCCAGCCCGCGGCGTGATGCCAGTGCCCGCGTCGGTCCACGTTGAAGCGCCACGGAAAGCATCGCATGCCGGTCATCAGCGCCCTGCGCGCCTGCAGGGTGGGCTGGCTCTCGCCGAAGGCGCGGGTGAAGTTCGCCGACTGCGCGGCGAGCTGATCCATCGCAGGGGTCTTCACGTGCGCCAGCGCGCCCTCGTCGCCGACGATGTCGGCGCGGAAGGTATCGAGGCAGATGACGATGATGTTCATGGTGGGCTCCCTTGAGCGGCAACGGCGCGGGCGGGCAAGGAAGCCCGCCCCTCCTGACGGCAGACTGCGTCGTGCGTCGCCTCATACTTTGCCCCGTCGGAGGCGCCGACCTCCCGCGCGGCGAAGGGAGAGCGCGACAGGAGGGATGGTGATGGAGTACCGCACGCTTGGCGGATGCGGGATGAAGGTCAGCGAGCTCTGCCTGGGCACCATGATGTTCGGCGGGCCCACTGACGAGGAGACGTCCCTGCGGATGATCGGGACGGCGCTCGACGCGGGGATCAACTTCCTGGACACCGCCGACAAGTACAACGCCGGGGAGTCCGAGCGCGTGGTCGGCAAGGCGCTGCAGGGAAAGCGCGAGGAGATCGTGCTGGCGACGAAGGTCACGCTGCCGATGGGCGATGGGCCCAACCAGATGGGCTCATCGCGCAAGCACATCATGGAGGGTTGCGAGGCCAGCCTGCGGCGGCTGGGGACGGACTACATCGACCTGTACTACCTGCACAAGCCCGACCCGGATACGCCCATCGAGGAGTCCCTGTCGGCGATGAACGACCTGGTGCGTCAGGGCAAGGTCCTGTACGTGGGGCTGAGCAACTTCGCGGCGTGGCGGGTGGCGGATGCGGTCGGTGTGCAGGCGCTGCATGGCTGGGACCGGCTGGCGGCGGTGCAGCCGCTGTACAACATCGCCAACCGGGACATCGAGGTGGAGCTGCTGCCCGCCTGCGACGAGCTGAGGCTGGGCGTGGTGACCTACAGCCCCATCGCGCGCGGGGTGCTGACGGGCAAGTACGCCCAGCACCAGGAGCCGCCGCCGGAGTCCCGCGCGGGCCGCGGCAACGAGCGGCTGATGCAGACGGAGTACCGTCCCAGCAACCTGGAGCTGGCGCAGCAGGTGGTGGCGCTGGCGGAGGAGGTGGGCTGCACCGCCGCGCAGCTCGCCGTGGCCTGGGCGATGGCGAACGAGCTGGTGACCTGCCCCATCATCGGCCCGCGCACACCCGAGCAGCTCCAGGACAACCTGGGCGCGCTGGAGGTGGAGGTCACGCCGGAGATCGAGGCCCGCATCGACGAGCTGGTGCCGCCGGGCGAGCACTGTGGCTTCGGCTTCCAGGACCCGGTCTTCCCGGTGACGGGAAGGAAGGCGCGCTGTTAGCAGGCGCCGAACGACAGGCGGCCGCCCCGGGTGCGTGTATGGCCGTTCCGTGGCACGGACACTCCTGTCCGTGCGCCGTTCCACGTTGGCTCCGGGCCGAACGACAACGGCCGGGCGGGCAAGGAAGCCCGCCGATCCTGACGGCTGGCCACGGGAGGGCAAGAACCCGCGGCGGCCCGGGACCTGGATGTTGCCGTAGCTGGTAGCTTGTCGCTGATAGCTGGTCGCTGGACACAAGCCCGCCCCTCCTGACGGCGCGGCAGACGGCGCCACTCGCGGAAGTGCGGCTCGCCGATCCCCGGCCCATCGCAGCGTCTGCCGCGCGGCACGGGCGGGTTGCCCCAGCCTCAGGGGCCCTCATAGCCCCGGTTCCGCAGCGCCTCCGCGAAATCCGTGCCGGCGGCGACCGGCGGCCTCGGCTCGACATCGATGACCAGCAGCTCCTCGGCATCCGCGCCGTAGGGTGCCTGTGCGAGGACCTCGCCGCCCGGCCCCACCGCCAGCGAGCAGCCGATGCACTTGCGTCCCTCCCACGGCCCGCCCGTGACCCACCCCACGTTGCTCACGCCCACGATGGTCAGGTCATACAGCCGCGCCAGGGCGGTGAAGGACTCCATCCACGTCTGCCCGTAGGGCTGCTGCTCGTTGTCGTGCTCGGCGGGCACGGCCCAGGCGCAGGGCGAGAGCAGCATCTGCGCCCCCATCCGCGCCAGGGAGTGTCCCAGTGCCAGTGAGTTCGGGAAGTTGTCGGCGCAGATGGGGATGCCGAGGGTGCCCAGCGCGGTCTCCGCCACGGCCAGGCAGTCCCCGATGGCGTAGAGGTCTTGGGCAATGTCCAGGATGTTGATCTTGCGGTATCGCAGCAGCAGGTCGCCGCCGGGGGAGAGGAGCACCGAGGTGTTGTAGATGCGCTCCTCGGCGCGCTCGGTGAGGCCGGCGACCACGTGCACCCGGGCCGCCGCGGCGGCAGCAGCGAGCCGATCGCTGGTCGGACCGGGAATGGGGCGGGCCAGCTCCCGGGCCGCGGGATGCGCCCAGCCCGCATCCAGCGCCTCGGGGAGCACCACGATGGCGCAGTCCTCCTCCGTGGCGCGCTCGATCGTCCGCTCCGCCCGCGCCAGGTTGTCCTGCAGCTTTCCGCCCTCCACCAGCATCTGTGCCATGCCGAGCCGAAACGGTGCCACGATCTCACTCCTCGTTATCGCACGCGAGCCGAACTCCTCGGTAGATTGATCACAATCACTCCGGGGACCTGTCGCGGCACAGGACACAACGCCGATGGCCGCGAAACATGCGCTGGCGACATCACAGGAGGCGGTGATGACATGCTGGGACGATGGATGCTGGTGGTTGTGGTCGGGCTGCTGGGGCTCCCGGCCCTCGCTCGCGGAAATATCCTGGCGAATGGCGACTTCAGCGACGGGCTGACGGGCTGGGAGGTCTCCCGCGCAGACACCCAGCCGGCCATCGATGAGGAGCAGTACCATAGCGCGCCGGCAGCGCTGCGCATACCGCCCACCGCCGAGAGGGTGGGGATGACCACCAGCAGGCACACCTTCGAGCAGCCCCTGCCCAACGCGCTGAGCGCCTCCATCTGGCTGCGCACCGAGCACGTGGCCCCCAACGCCCGCATCGGCCTGGACCTGCTGATCGTGTTCGACGACGGCGAGGAGACCTGGTTCTTCCCGGATAGCCTCCGGCTGCAGCCCGCGGAGACGGAGACGTGGGTCGAGAAGATCACCACCTACCTGGCGCCGACCGGCAAGCGCATCGCCGAGGTGCAGGCCTTCTGCCTCAATTACGGCTCGGACTCGCCGGCCTGGTTCGATGATGTGGCGGTGAGGGCGCAGGCGGTGGCGGAGCCGGAGCACGACGTGGCTGTCCTCTACACCAGCGATCCCAAGGCCCCACCGGTCGTCGCCGCCTGGGAGGCGCTCGCTCGGGCGGGGATCGCCCATGACGTCCTCCCCACCACGGTGCCCCTCGAATCCCTCGGGCTGGTGGTGGTGCCGGAGTGGGCGGAGGATGAGCGCTTCTACTTCGCGCTGAAGATTCGACACTACCTGGGGGGCCGGGTGATGCTCATGGACCTGCCGGACGCGAAATGGGCCACCGCCCTGGCACGCTACTTCTGGGCCGCCCTGCCCGGAGACCTGCAGGCGCCGGTGACCATCAGCAGCGAGGGCCGTGCCGCCCACGTGGTCTCAGCCGAGGCCGACGCCGAGGCCGTGGGCGATGTGGCGCGGCAGCTCCTGGAGACCGAACTGGCGCTGCCTGACGAGGTGCCCGCCATCGACTGCGGCCCCAAGGCGCCCTACGCGCTCCGCGACGGCGCGCTCTACGCCGGCGACGAGCCGCTGCTCTTGCGCGCCATGGGCACCTACCGCGTCACCGGCGAGCAGCCCATCGAGCACCATCGCGCCAACTTCGCCCACTACGCCGACCTGCGCCTGAACGGGCTGGTCATCTACCTGAGCCACCAGGCGCCGCCGGAGCATCTGCGCGCGGTGCTGGACGCCGCCTGGGAAAGCAGGCTGCGCGTGATGCTGTGGATCTACGGGCCGCCGGCCAGCCCCTACACCGAGAAGCCGCTCAAGGACCAGTGGCTGCTGCGCTTTCTGCCCCTGCGGCGACATCCGGCGATGCTGGGATAGATCATGTGCGACGACACCTGGAATCGCTACTGGCGATTCCTGCAGCGGACATCGGAGGTGCTGCACCGCTACGATGACAGCAACCTCATCACCACCACGCTCATGGACCTGCGCAAGCCCGAGCGCGTCGAGGCGGAGGACTGGGCGAAGTGGCGCGGCGCACTGGACTTCCCGCTGACCTATCTCTACCCGATGCAGAAGGGCTGGACCTTCGGCGGCGGCGAGGACATCGAGGGTGGCCTGGAGGACGTGCAGCGTCTGGCTCAGCACGTGCAGCAGATCTGGGGCCAGCCGCTCTACCTGCAGCAGTGGTGCCAGGCGCACATGCAGGGGCACGCCTTCCGCCGCGTGGGGCTGAACGGTCGCACGCTCTTCGTCCCGAGCTGCGAGCAGCAGCGGCTGCTGACCTACATGATGCTCACCGCCGGCACGCGAGGCATCCTCTACTTCAGCAGCTACGGGCTCTCGGACGAGCGGCTGGGGATGGGGCGGCGAGCCGAGCTGGGCCTGACATGGGGCGAGCTGGAGCCGGTGGAGGACATCATCGGCGCCGGTGAGATCGCCGAGTGCGAGACCTCCGATCCGTCAGTGGAGGCGAAGGCCTTCACCCGCGGGGCCGAGACAGTCGTGCTGGTTGTCAAGCACGGTGAGCAGTACAATCGCTACGTGGACGAGGCGCTCGTGGAGGACCTGCGCATCACGCTACCCTCACCGCCGCCCGATGGGGCGCAGTGCAGGCGGCTCGACGGGCCACAGCCGCGCGGGCCGGTACCGCCCCCGGAGGAGGGCCCCAGCTTCACCGTCGCGTGGGACGATGGGACCTTCGCGCTGGAGAGACCGCTGGACGTGACCGCGGCACTGCTGATCACGCCCGATGAGGGGCGCATCGCCGGGCTGGAGCGTCAGCGAGAGGCGTGGGCGCCGCTGGCGGCACGGTTGGCCGCGACGGCTGCCGCCGACACGGGCGCCAAAACCCACGTCGTCGCCCGGTACGTCGGGCCGCTGATCGACGATGCGTTCCGCCAGCGGATGGTCGAGGGCGATGAGGCCTTCGAGGAGGTGCTCACGCATCTGAACTCGGGCACGTACGAAAAGGCGTGGATGTCGGCTCGATCGGCGATGCGCTCCTGGCGGCAGGCACGGGCCATGGCGATTCGGCGCGCGGAAGCCGAGCACCAGCGCCTGAGGCTGGACGAGCAGGCCCTGCGCCAGCTTAACATCTACGCGGCGCTGCCGTTCTTCGTAGCCGAGCACCTGGGCGGTGACCCCGTGGCGGCAGAGGACCTGCGGCAGGGGGTGCTCGACCGGCTGTCGGAGCACGACTTCCTGACACGTGAGCCGACGCCGGAGGGCGGGTGGTAGCCTTCGCTACTGCTGCGCCTCCTCCCCCAGCGCGCCCGTGACCTCCAACTTCCGGATGCTGTTGGAGCGATTGGTCTGCTTGCGGGCGGTGTTGATCATGGTGACGTGCACCCAGAACTCGGTGGCGTCCTCGAAGCGCTCGTCCTCCGAGAGGTCGAAGCTGATCGTCCCGACATAGCGCCCCGACGCGTCCTCCCTGCCGCTGGTGGTCTCGCTGATGAGCGGCTCTTCGCCGTCGAGCGAGACGCCGATCTCGTTGCGCGCCGACAGCGAGCGGTGTGAGTAGGTCTCGACGGCGATGTGCACCTGATCGAAGGGCCGCTCGGATGTGAAGTGCCAGCGCAGCGTGGAGCGCACCGTCTCGCCGTCGTGGCCCTGGACCCACGCCCTACCGCGATCCCAGTTCAGGTACTGCCCGCCGTCGATGTGTGCCAGGTGCATCGAGCGCGGAGCCTCGAAGTCGTCGATCCACTCGAACCGCCCTCTTCGGTGCACCGGCTCGAGTTGCACAACGCGCTCCTCGGGCGGCACCGTCTCGCCGCTGATGGCGAGATCGCTCAGCCATGCCGCCGGCTGACCGGCCGGGCCGTCGGCTGACATCGCCAGACGCACCCACAGGTTCTGGCCGCCGAAGTCCGTCAGCGGCTGCCCGGGCGTCATCTCCTGCCAGGTGTTCCCGTCGGCCGACCAGGAGGCGCTGAGCGTAGCCTCGGCGCCCTCCGCCGGCTGGAAGTCGGCTGCCAGCACCGGCAGGCGCATCTCGAAGGCGCTCCACAGATGGTAGGTCAGGGAGGCGCTCTCCCCGCCAAGCAGCCCCAGCCGCTCCTCCCAGCCATCCCAGCGAAGGGCCAGGAAGCCGTCGATGGTGGCGTCATCGATGAACTTCTGCGACAGGAAGTCATCGGCGTACTCGAAGCGATTCTGCTCGCCGCCGGCCACCTCCACCGGCTGGCCGTAGGACCAGTTGGCGCTGGGCAGCGGCAGGCGGGAGGTGTCAGTCTTGTGGCACATCTCGCGGATGCGGTAGAACCATCCCCGCCACCTCGCCAGCCGCGGCTCATCGGTCTGCATCCACACGTAGGGGCTGCCATGGATGCCATCCACCGCGTAGAAGAACATGGGGATGTTGAACTCGCGGCAGACGTCCACCTGGTCCTGCGACGACGACCACGGCTCGATCTCAGGGCTGGCGTTGATGCAGTTGATGACCGGCAGCCCGGTGGCGACGTACTTCATCAGATACTTGCGGAACTCCTGAGCGTTGAGCCGGTAGGGATCGATGATCCAGCCGTCGGCGCGCACCTTCGCGTGCGGCGTATCGTAGGGCGTGAACCACTGGTAGACAGTGAGGTCGTAGTTCTGCTTGATGTGGTCGTAGAGCGCATTCTGGATGGCAATACCGTTGTTCCAGGCGATGTTCTCCTCGCTGGGGCAGACGATGTCGATCAGCTCCAGGGGCAGGTGCTGCAGCAGGTCGTCGGTGTTGGCGAGGTACTCCTCGATGGGCCCCTCAAGCGTGACGCGGTCGTAGGTGTAGAGGCACACCAGCACGAACTGCCCCCGCTCGTGGGCATCCCTGATACGCTGTGCGTACCTCTCGTAAGTCTCCTCATCGCGCGGGCCGTAGAACTTCAGGCAGGTGAAGTCGAGCACCTCGAAGTCCTGCCCGTACATGCCCACGTCCGAGAAGTCGATGGAATCCTGCGCCGCGGCGGCGCCGCAGATGATCGTTGCTGCGACGATCAGAGCCATCGTGCGATGAAGCATCAGTCGCCCTCCTCTACTGCTCCCCGAACTCACAGACCACCACCGCCATGTGCTCGAAGGTCGGCATAGAGACCTTCAGCCCGTCTTCCGTCACCTCTGCCGCGACGCCGTATCGAGCAACCTGGCGCAATCGCGGGCGCTCTGTGGCTGCCGGCCCCTCACGAACGGCCGGACGGCACGGAGGGGCCGCCT
>JAYENL010000072.1:0-12627 GCA_034722055.1 Armatimonadota bacterium | reverse complement strand
CGCGCCCGCGCGAACACGGGAAAAAGCATCGCGGCCAGGATCGCGATGATCGCGATCACGACAAGCAGTTCAATGAGCGTGAAGCCGACCGTTGTGCGCTTGGGCATTGCCGTACTCTCCTCTCGCGCGAATCCTCAACACTATCTGTCCCGCGCTTCGCGTCAGCCGGACGGGTAATCGCGCCAGCAGAAGCCGGTGGCGTTCCAGCGCTCCCACTCGCGGATGGCTTGCTTCTTGTTCCACTTGGCATGGCCGTCAACGTAGCCGCAGTTGGTACCCTCGTTGTGGCGGTCGGAGATCTTGTTGAAGTAGCCCCTGTAGTAACCGGCGCCGGATTGGGCGTCATTGACGTAGGGAGAGCCGGGGCCGACGTCAGTGATGCAGATGGTGTCAGCCGGCTCCTCGATGAAGTCCATGCACCCGCCCACCTTGTAGGGCCCCGGCACAGTGTCGTCGTACACCCAGACTCCTGTGCTGCTCTTGATGTAGCGGCCGTTGCAGTACAGCCAGTTCATGCCGTAGCTGCACTCTTCCATGGGGTTGTTCTCGAAGCCACGGGGCTCATCCGACGGGCACTGGAAAATCTGGATGTTCTTGATGTAGGCGTACATCGGGAAGTACCACCAGTAGGCGTCGGGCTGACCGTAGTTGTAGACGTGGTGCGTGAACTGCCCGTCGTAGTCCGAGGCGTACATCCTCCAGGCTGTCATGATCTGCTTCACATTGCTCAGACAGCTTGTCTGTCTCGCCTTCTCCCGGGCGCGCGCGAAGACCGGGAACAGGATCGCCGCCAGGATGGCGATGATCGCGATCACGACCAGGAGCTCGATCAGGGTGAAACCGCGTCTCATCGTTGTGACCTCCGTTCCTCAGTAGTGTGTACGGATACGACCCTCCGATGCCGGGTCCTCTCACGCCCCCCGGCAGCCGCCAGGTGAGAGGGCATCGTGCAGTGGCATCGGGTTCCGCCCCGCCGCCAATCGCCGACTGCCTGCCCTCCCTAAGCTGCTGTGGACAACGATACATCGGTACCTCCCATCGTGTCAACATCTCAAATCTCCTTCTCTGTTCCAGCCAAATCCTCCTTCATGGAATCGAACATCGCGCGAGGAATTCTCACGTGCGAGGCGTGGAGGGGCGGCGGCCGCTCACCCGCCCAGCCACTCCAGCGGGTAGCGACCGTAGTTGTAGAACGCTGAGTACAGGGCCTGAATGTTCTCGAAGGGCACCTCCTGGCCGACCTCGCCGTGGAGGATGCAGCCGCCGTTGAAGCTGCCGAAGGCGGCGATGGCCTCCTTCACGGCCTCCTCGACCTGCAGGGGCGTGCCGAAGGGGATAACCCACTGGCGGTCGATGTCGGTGCGGATGCACACCCGCCCGCCGCAGATCTCCCCCACCCGCTTGGTGCCCATGCAGGGGTGCTGGGGGTTGAGGACCGTCACGCCGATCTCGATGAGGTCCTCGATGATCTCCAGGATCCAGCCGTCGGTGTGGAACCACACGTGCACGCCGGCGTCGCGGATGGGCTCGAACATACGGGCGTAGCGGGGCTTGAAGAACCGCCGCCACATGTCGGGATGGATCAGCAACCGGTGCTGAGCGCCCCAGTCGTCGCCGAAGGTGATGCAGTCCACATCCGCCTGCAGGTAGCGCTTGATGCGATACAGGTTGTGCTCCACCATGCGGTCGGCCAGCTCGTGGGCGCCGGGATGGTCCTGGGCGAGGTCGGCGAAGTAGTTGGCCGGCCCCCGCATGTGCTGCATGAGCTGAAAGAAGCCGCCACCGCCCGCGGTTACGAACTCCTCTGGATGGCGCTGCTTTGCGCTGGCCGCGAACTGCTCGAAGTGCTCGTCGGGCGGCGGGGACGGGAACTGGTAGTCCTCCCAGGCGTCCCAGTCGGGGATGGCCGGCCGCAGCACCTCGCCGGAGGTGTAGCCCCGCAGCCTGCGCCAGACCGTCCCCCACGCGTCCTCGTACTCTACCACATCCTCATCCGTCTCATCGCCCTCCGGCATCCGCTGCAGGTTGGCCTTGATGTTAGCGTTGCCGAAGTCGTCGGGGTAGCGCTCCACCAGCTCCATGAGGCGCTCGCCATGCCGCCACAGGGCGCCGGGGAAGATGTAGTGGTGGATGGGGCAGCGATCCGGCCCCGTGAACTCGATCGCGGCCAGGAGTCGCTCCCGCGGGGTCATGGTGTCTCCCGTCATTGTGTCGCCTCCCGGCAGGTCGCATCGGCGCGAGCGCAATTCGCCGCCCGCGTCGGAACATCTTCCCTGCGCCGTGGACGGGCTACCGGTCCGGCCGGCTGCCATCCAGATGCTCCCGCCACACGCTGGCGATCGTCCAGAAGGCGTCGAAGTTCGGTATGTCGCCAATCGGGACGCTGCTGCCGGGGGCCAGCGATCCCTTCGGGCGGCAGAGCAGACGGCCCTGATCTGTCTCCAGCGCGCCAATCTCGTCCCACTTGTAAACGGTGTCGCGGCACCTGATGCCGAGGTCCCGCCCCACCGCGACAGGTCCGAACTGGACTACCTCACCGCGAGCAAACGCATTGCCGGCGTCTTCAAGGACGCTTGGGATGACGGCCCTGGCGATGCGCTCGCCGACTTCCTCAACGAATGGCGTGTTGTCGGTCGAGAGCCTGACCTGCTCCCCGTCGCGGAGCGTGATGTCATAGGCGTATCCGCGCCCGGCCCCAATGAGACCGGCAATCGGATGGTGCGAGCACGAAGCGCTGACGGAGGATATTTCGTCCCACCGCGCGGTTCGTACTTCGCCTCCATGTGCCCATGCGATGCCCTCCTCGAAGACCGCCGCTCTGCCCCGGGCTCTTATGAACCACAACGCGCCCCACAGGACACCGAAGAAAAGGAACAGGCCGCCGAAGACGTACCACTCACGGCGGGCGCCTCCCACCCCTGCCCCTGCGAGAAGGTGCGTGGACGCCGCAGCGCCCAGCAGCAGGGCAACCACGGCCACGCGCCAGTAGAGCGGCCAACCGCGTAACCGCACGAGAACAACCGGCTCGCCGAGGTGCCTCACATCCGTGAGCTTCATGGCTTCCCCCTCCTGCGTCGGCATCGGGTCACAGTCGCTGCAGCCAGAAGCCGCTCCCGCGGGGCCATAGCGTCTTCGGCTCGGGTCAGGATGGCTCTTGCTCCTCCTCGGGCGCCATCAGGCTGGTCAGGATGCCGTAGAGGGCCTCGAAGTTGGGGATATCTCCGATGGAGATGGCGACGCCTCTGCCCCACCCGCCGCCGGCCCGCGTGCAGATGAACGTGCCCGCGTCCACGTCAATGGCGCCGATCTCCTCCCACGGGAAGACTTTCTGCTTGTACTTGATCCCCAGGTCGCGGCCGATGACGACGGGACCGAACTGGACCTCCTCGCCCCGGTCGAAGGCCTCGACACATTCCTCGAAGATGCGGGGCATGACCTTCTCAATGATGTGTTCGCCCACGCGCTCCACGTGAGCGGTGTTGTAGGTGGTCAATACCTTGGGCTCTCCGGTGTCCATGTCAACGGTGTACCTGTAGGTGGAGCCCGTGGGGATGAAGTTGATGCTATGGCGGGTCCTGGAGGCGGCAACCGCGGTCACCTGATCCCACCGGAGGGTTCGGACGCCATCGCCCTCCTCCCAGGCGATGCCATCGTCGAAGGTCACGATGGTGCTGCGCAGGCGCTTCCAGGTGAGGATACCGAGCAGGACGGCGAAGAAGAGAGCGGCGCCGCCCACCCAGTACCAGTTACTGCCCCCGTCGGCGACATTCGCCTGCGCCAGAAACGGCGTGCTCGCGGCTGCTGCCAGCAGAAGCAGCGTGACCGCCACGCGGACCCACAGCCGCCATCCGCGCAGCGCGTTGACCGCGACTGGATTCCCAAGCTCTGTGACCAGTCGGAACTTCTCTGGAGTCTCGGCGGGGAACATCTCGATCCCTCCCCCACGTCGGATTGCGGCCGCCATCGGCGGCCGTCAGCACACACATCACGATAATCGGTCTGCTCTACGCCAGGAGCTCCGCATCCAGGTCGATCGCGTCGAGCTGCTCCTGGGTGGGGAACTGGCGCACGCGCCAGCGGGGCGGGTAGTAGTCGGCCGGCTCCATGAGCTCTCGGGGAGTTCCATGTCGATGCAGCCGACCAAGGAGACAAAGCGCTTGAGGATCGCATCCCGTTCGTCTGGCGATGCCCTGCGGTGCATCTGGTAGGCGCGCTGAAGGTACAGCCAGCTCTCCCCGTCGATCGAGAGGGAGAACTCGCTGGCATCATATCTGATCTCGCCCGAGACTCCCGCGTCCCGGAGTGCCTCCGTCATCAGTGCCGCGAAGCGTTTGCGCCGCACGCCGCCGAACAGACGGTCCAGGATGCCCATGGCATTGGCCCCCTGTAGCCGGGATCAGCACGTCCTACCGATTCCCTGGGAGATTCGAATCCAGGTCCATGGCATCGAGCTGCTCCTGGGACGGGAACTGGCGCAGGCGCCAGCGCGGCGGGTAGTAGTCGGTCGGCTCCATCAGCTCGCCGGCGATCTCGGCAACGCGGTCCCACTCCGCCATCCCCAATACCTGCGGATCCTCGGGCGCCCCGGTCACGAAGCCCACCCTCTCCACCTGCGGCAGCAGCGTGTCCGCACCCTCCGTCCAGACCGCCATGGTGGAGAGGCTCCCGGTCTGCTGGTGCTCGTACACGCTGTATTCGGCGACGAAGATGTCCGTGCCCTCCTGCTCGTGGAGCCTATCGAGCAGCTCCTTCTGCTCGTCACAATCGCGCCACAGCGAGCCCAGGAACTGCTTGCGGAGGGCGGCGTAGGCAGGACTGCCCTCCGGGGGCATGAAGGGCGTCCAGCCCTCGTCCTCGAGCACCAGCGCGATGCCGCTTTCAAAGCGCGGCTGCTGCGCCGCCTCCTCGATGATTCCCGCCATCATCTCCAGCCCCTGCGGGTCATTGGAGCCGGTGATCACCAGCGTGTCGCGGTTGGGCAGGGCGACCACGTGCCGCCCCCGCACCTGCAGCCGCCGGAACCTGTCGGTCAGCAGCACACGCGTGGCGTCGTAGCTGTCCTGGGAGGTTGACATGTAGGTTGAGCCCTGGGCGCCGGCAAGCTCGATGCCGCGCCCACCCAGGTTCTCGAGTGCCACCTCCATGGCTTCGTCGAGCGTCACGCCCCACTCATCGAGCTGCTCCCGCGACATGTACATGATGCGGTTGGGCAGATCCACGGCCACCGTGGCGATGAAGTGCTCCGCGAATACCTCTGCCGGGAAGGCCATCCCCAGCTCGCCCTCGATCATACCCCGCAGGCGCATCGTCTCATGGGCGGCGCGTCCCTTCACCACCGGCATGAGCATGTCCCGCGCCTCATCGAAGGTCTCGGGCATCTCGCTCTCGGCCACGAGGCCCCACGCGAAGTGCTCCAGGACCTGCTGCTTCATGTTCTTCGGTGCAGCCTGATACTCGTCCCAGACGTTCCCCAGGTACATGCGATGGTCGTCGAAGGTCAGCATGAACTCCTCGGCGTCGAACTCGATCGGCCCCTCGATGCCCACCTGTCGAAGCACCTCGATCATCTTCTCCGCGAAGCGCTCCGGCGTCATGCGACCGAACAGCCTGTCGAGAAGGCCCATCTTCCGTCGCCTCCCGGCCGACGAGGCTACACGAAAACGGTGCGCCACCGAGGCATTTCTCCGGCTGGCGAAAGAATCTTCCATCATGCGTAGAAATGTCCGGAAACGCCGACGATGCAACCGGGAGCGGTAGGAATCCCAAGTGTCCGTGGAACGCGCGGGCGAGGGCGCCCGCGCCCCAGGACTTACCTGGGTTGCGGCCGCCCACGCCCGCAACCGACAATCTGAGGCCACACCCACCGGGAGGCGCTGATGATGTCACGACGCGTGTTCTTCTACGACGACCAGGACCTCGAGACCCGACACGGGCTGCATCTGGCCTACGGGCCGGTTCGCAAGCTGGGGCTGGTTCAGTGGCCGCGGCCGGAGTGGGACCTGGAGAGGGCCTCGGTCTTCGCCGGCAGCGTCGTGGAGCTGCCTGGCGGGGGCTACAGGCTCTACTACTCCGGCCGCTGCCCCGGCGGCGAGGGGACCTTCGGGATCGCGCTCGCCGAGTCCGAGGACGGGATCGAGTGGACCAAGCCGCTGCTGGGGCAGCTTGAGGTGGGCGGCGCGGACACGAACCGCATCGCGATTGAGGGGATGCCGCCGGAGGGGAGCTGCACCCAGCCGCAGGTGGTGCTGACGCCGGACGGCTCGTGGCTGATGTGGTCATGGTGGCACGCGCATGACGCCGGGTACATGCGCTACGTGCTGGCCGAGAGCGAGGACGGCGTGCGCTGGCGGGTCACCGATGTCAACCGGCCGGCGGTGATGCATCCCGCGGACTGCGAGCTTGGTCAGAACGCGTGGGTCGCGGGCCTCACCGGAGCCAGCGCCGAGGACCGGTTCGCGCACCAGCGCACCATGGAGTGGATGGAGGCCAAGCGCCTGCGCTCCAATGACGCCACCTACGTCTACTACAACGAGGACGCGGGGCGCTTCGAGATGTACTCGGTGTGGCTGCTGCCCGTCGATGAGGCGACCCACCGCGTGACACCGCACGACAACGCGCCGCGGGTCCTGCGCACCATCCACCGCCGGGAGAGCACCGACGCGGTCACCTGGTCCGACCCGGAGATGCTGATTCTCGCCGACGAGCACGATCCGCTGCACCAGGAGCTCTATTACCTGGCTGTGCAGCCCGATGGCGGCTGGAACATCGGCATGCTGGGCCACTACCGGTGCTGGGAGCAGACCATGGACCTGGAGCTGTGCTTCTCGCGCGATACACACGCGTGGGTGCGGCCGCTGCGAGGCGGGTGGGTCCCGCGCGGGGAGATCGACGAGATCGACTACATGTCGATCTACGCCGCGAACCGGCTTCTCGACATGGGCGACCGCTGGCGGCTGCTCTACCGCGGCGGGAATGCGAAGCACAATCACGAGCTGCCGGAGGGGGTGGATGAGGCGCGGCAGGAGACGTTCGTGGCGGAGGCGCCGAAGGGGCGATTCGCGGGGCTCTCAACCACCAACCGGGCCATCGGAGCGCTGACGCTGAGCCGCTTCAACCACACCGGCGAGCGCATCACCGTGCACGCCGACGTGCGCGGGCGGCTGCAGGCCGAGCTGCGGGATCCCTACGGCCGGCCGCTTCCAGGCTTCGAGCTGAACTCATGCGCGCCCATCGCGGGCGACGCGCAGGAGCACGTGCTGACCTGGGAGGGCGGGAAGACCAGCGCGGAATACCGCTACGACGTGGTGGGCCTGCGGGTCGAGATGGAGGATGGGGTGCTGTACTCCATCGAGACGTGACCGACGGCGGACGGTGACGGCGGGAGGCGTGGGCACGCCGCCTCTCCGTACGGCAAGAACGACGGCAAGGCAACGGCGGACGCGTCTGAAGATGCGTCCCTCCGCACGGCGGACCGCAAGGAACGGCGGAGCGCGGAAGCATGCCGAATGTCCGGACGGCAAGAACGACGGCAAGGCAACGGCCCTCCGCACGGCAGGAACGGCGGCGACGGCGGGCGGTGCGCGGCCTGTGCCTACGAGAAGCAACGACGGAAGCCGACCGCCGCGGTCACTCGCGTATCTGTGCGACGACGCCGATGTTCCGGGCGCCGAGGGACTGCGTGATGACTGCGTGAGCGTCCTCGATCCGGGGGCTCAGGTCGCGGTCGGCCCACAGGTCGCGGTAGGTCGCGCCAGCCACGTGCGGGACGCGCAGGACCTCGCCGTCGAACTGCTGGAAGCGCCCGTTCCAGAGCGTCCACACCGTCTCGCGCTGGCCCGGGAAGCGGTTGCAGTAGACGTCCGCGGCCAGCGTCTGCACGAACATCTCCGGCCGCGTCGTCAGGAAGGCGTCCTCGTGCTCGCGCAGCATGGCGGCCGCCTTGCGGATCAGCGCGAATGCCTCCTCCTCGTGGCCCCACGAGAGGCTGTACATCGCGGCGCCGTTGAAGACCGCGTAGCGAAGGCCATCCCAGATGCCGTGCGAGAGGCTGCCGGCGCTGGTGATGGGCAGCAGCTTGAAGTCCGGGAAGGCGAAGCGGTGGATGTGCACGTAGCCGGGCGTGATGTCCGCATCCGAGCGGCCCAGCGCGGTGATGTAGCCGCCGTCGAGATACGGGATGACGATGTCCGCGGGCGCGTGCTCGGTGTAGAGCACGACGTCATCGGGAAGCCTGCTCTTCGTCTTGCGGCACAACTGCAGAAAGCCCGTGGGGCGGCATGCGGGCACCTCGTGCGGATGGTCGTCGCGCCAGCACCAGTAGTTGCCCAGGTCGGTCCCGCCCTCGTCGAGGTAGATGCCGTCGCAGCCGGTCTCGCGCGCGACCTCCGCGGCGCGGGTTGACAGATAGTCCTGCCAGCCCGGGTGCCACTGGCACATGTTCCAGAGCGGGTCCTCCGGGGTGGAGTAGCCCCCGGGGTAGGTCCCGTTCTGGCGCTGGACGGCCCACTTTTCGCCATGCGCCCGGCCGATCTCGGACTTCTTCGAGCACAGGTAGACGTCCATGTAGAGACCGACCTTCACGCCCTCGTCATGGTGGTCCTCAACCATGCCGCGGAACTTGTCCAGACCACCGAACTCCTCGTAGTGTCCGTAGTCGCCCCAACGCCCGTATTCCTGGCTGATGCGCCAGTCGAAGAAGTGGTTCATGTCCACCGGGCCGAAGAGCTCGGTATCGCGTGCAAGGCGCTCTTCGGTCAGGTAGGTCTCGGTCTCCGCATCGTACCACTTGTCGCCCTTGAAGTACTTCAGCCAGGAGGTGCGGAAGTTCCAGACGCGTCGGAACCACTCCTGGCGCGGCTGCATCGGCTCCATCCACGTGGCGAGCCAGTCGCGGTAGCGATCCCATGCCGGGCGCCAGCCGCCGGCGTGCACGCCGAGGTAGACCGACGGGAACTGGCGCGCCTCGCCGGCGTCGAAGTTCTGCTCGCGGAACTCGATGCTCTGGCGGACCTGGTCGCCCCTCTTGGAGAGCACGTAGTGGCGGTAGATGCCTGTCGTGTCGCGGGTCATGAGGTAGACGCCGCCGCCTGAGGAGCGGTCGTAGACATCCATGAACTGTGTCGGGAAGTAGCCGTTCTGAGACTCGCGCAGGTTGCGGTCGAGGTTGGTGTGGATGACTCCCAGGCGCGGGTAGAAGTACCACAGGTCCTCGCCGGTGACGGCCACCCGCGCTGTCTCGATGTTCAGGCGGCGGGGCTGGTCGGCGAGGTTGCGCAGGGCGAAGGTCAGCTCGAACTCATCGCCCGATTGCGGCGCCACCGTCACGCTCACTTCGGCGCGTGCCTCGTCGCTGCGGAAGGTCATCGTGGCCTCGTTGTCCGCGACCTGGAAGTCGTGCAGGTTGAACTGGTCGGCCTCCCACGACGTGAACTCCTCCGTGAGCCGGAAGAATGGCCTGGCGGCGGTCTGGATCTCACGCCCATCGTAGTAGCGGTTCGCGATCGACTCCACCGCAAGTCCGTCGCTAACGTCGAGCGTCAGCGTCCCGCCCGTCGTGCGAGCGGTGAGCGTGTCGGCATCGCGCTCCACCGCCGGCGCGACGCGGCCCGGCACCTCGCCCGGCGGCACAACGTGCGCCGCGCCGGGAAGCTGGGGCATCAGGCGCGTATCCGAGGCAGTGGCGGCGATCAGCAGGTAGCTGTTATGCTCGTCGCCATCGTAAACGGTGATGCGCTCGATGGTCCTGTCCGGGTCAGCGAGCAGGGCGTAGGCGTGCAGGCCCCGCCAGATGCCGAAGCCCTCGCGGTCGAGGCACCACGGGATCTGCTCGAAGCTGGTGCCGTCGGTGTAGTGGAGCGTGATGAGGAACTGCGTGGGGCGGAAGATGCGGTCGCCGTTCTCGTAGCCCTTGTAGGTGAGCAGCTTGGGCACGAAGTCGCCGCCCATGAGCAGATGGACCTCGGTGGTGGAGGCGCCGACGGGGATGTCGATGGCCTCATCCTCCTTGCGGTTGGTGGCCAGCGCGATTTCACCATCGGTGGGCACCGCAAAGCGGGCACCCGCGATCTCCACCGCCTCCACGTCGAACCAGTCCTCCAGCCCAAGGGCCTTCTGTACACTCGCGAGGCCCAGGTGGCGGACGCCGTCAAGGGCGATGGGCTGCGCCGGGGCGTCGGCCGCCTGCCACGGGAGGGTCGCCTGGATGGGGAAGCGCGGGGGCTCAGAGCTCAGGCGCATCCAGTCGATCTGGAGCACGCCGGTCGCGCCCTGGACGCCGGCGAAGCGCAGGGCCAGCCGGGCCAGGTCCTGAAGCTGCACGCCGGCGGTCTTGACGTGCCACCGGCCATCGACGATCAGCTCATCCACGTTGATGAGGAAGTTCTCACGGCGGGTGGTGCTCTCGTCTCCGCTGTCGCCCCAGATGAAGTAGGAGAAGAGGTTGGGATCGATGTCCTCGGCGCGGTAGCGCAGAGAGAGGTAGCGGACCCCGGAGAGGTCGCCGAGCTCGTCGAGGCGCTGCAGCCAGATCATGGTGGCGCCACCGCCCGAGGCCCGGAAGGTGGCCACACCATCCTCGAAGGTGTGCGAGTGCTCCTCGGCCGCAGTCAGCGGCGTCCAGCCCGGTGTCGGGGTCCAGTGGTCCGGGGCCATGGGGACGTCGAACTGCTGGGCGTGCGCGGCTGGTGCGCAAATCAGAGCAAGCGCGAGAATGAGGCCGAGATGCTTACGCACGATGTGATGCCTCCTGCGCTGATGCGGATCGGCTGTGGAGCAGGCCGCTGACCGTCGGTCACTGCCCCGTGTCAGCGGGCCGCATGGGACCGATGTACTCCGTGGCGACGACGATGCTGTCGAACCAGACTCTGCTGACGTGGCCGGCGGGGGCCCTGGTGATGTAGAGGTAGGCCCACACGTAATTCACCGCCAGCTCATCCGTGGACCGCCACTGAAAGCCCTCAAAGGCGGTCTCGCTGTCGGCGTCCGGGTGCCACCATCCGCCCGTCCACCGGCCGCGCGGGAATCCGGGGCCGATGTGGCTGACGATCTGCCCGTCCACGCGGTGCAATCTCCCATCGATCCAGAAGGCCTGAGCACCGTTGGCGGCCTCGACCGGCTCGTTCGCCTCCACCATCATCTCCACGCAGATCCACCGGCCGAGCTCGACCCGGGGCCGCTCGACGCCGGACAGGAACGGCGTGCCCCAGTAGCGCCCGTCGCCGTGCACGTGCATCCCCTGCCAGTAGGTGTAGAAGTCCCAGCGCCAGTCGTCGCCGTAGGGCTCCACGCCGGTGGTGAAGCGCTTCGTGCCATCCGGCAGCTCCCCCGCACCGCCCTGCGGCCACGGCGTCGGGGGGTTGTAGCCGCCGAGGTGTGTGCCGAAGTGGTGTATCGGCCAGCAGTCGGGGTCGAACTTGACGTAGAAGCGCGCAAAGACGCGCCTGTGGCCGGGCAGCAGGCGCCTGTAGAGATGCCCGCCAGTGCCCTTCCCGCCCTCGTGCGTCATCAGCAGTGAGGTCCGATCGGCGCTGCCCGCGGGCACATCCTCCGACAGCGACATGATCTCGGGGCTCTTGCAGTTATCCCACCGCTCGATGACGGCGTCCAGCGACGGCTCGTCGAAGGTCTCGACGAAGATGACCCTGGCGTCCTCTGCCATGCCCTCGTCGCCGGGATACTGCGCGGCGATGCCCGTGCCGCCCTGGGGGAGGGCCGCGTCGGCCGCGCCACTCTCAAGCGGCCCGCCCACCGCCATGACCAGCGCGAGGAGCGAGACCCTCGGGATTCCCCATCGCATGTTCGTCATCTCCCTCTCAACGAACTCCTCCAGGGATGTGGGCCCGCGCCACGGACAGCGGCCGGCGCGCTAAGGGCGCGTCGCTGCGGCTCGGCGACCTCTCACTCGAAGATCACCAGGCCGAAGCCCTCCGGGACGTTGAAGGCCCTTCCCGGCGTCCAGGCGGTGGTCTCGTGCTTGGCCTTCTGCTGGCGGCCGAACTGCATGCCCCAGGAGGTCCCGCTCTCAGGCGCGCCCGCAATGCCGATGACACTGAACGGGATCGCCATCTCCACGTCCCAGTGGTCCTGGTACTGCCGGGCCGCCGCCGTCCAGGGCTGATCGCTGCCGAAGTTGTCGCTGATGGTGCCCAGCGGGTTGACGGCGAGCTGCAGGGCGCGGTTGGCATCGGGCGGGAGGATGAACACCTCCACGTCATCGTCGCGATACAGTGGATCTCCCCGATCCTGGAAGGTCGCCACCAGCTTATCCATCTGGGACTCGTCGCAGCGGAAGGCGACGTAGAGCGCCTCGGCGTCGTAGGTCAGCCAGACCGCGGTGTTCTCGGTGGCGGGCTTGCCGCCGGCGAGCAGGTTCAGGGCGGGGATGTCCGGGTCGCGCTGCCAGGCGGCGTCGTTGAGCCGCCCGTCGATCTCGGGCGCCTCGCCAACGGGGCTCACCCTCACCTTCGGCACCGGCTCCGAGACGCCCAACTGCAGCTCGCCCTCCAGGTTGTAGGCGGGGTTCTCGCCGGTGCTGGTCCAGGGCACACGCAGCCCACCCAGGTGCACGCTCTGGTCCAGGGTAAAGGTCACCTGCCGCTGCGCGGGCTCGGAGGTCACTGTGAGCTGAAG
>JAYENL010000071.1:0-12668 GCA_034722055.1 Armatimonadota bacterium | reverse complement strand
GCGCGCCCCGGTCCCGGCGAGGATGAAGGCCGGCAGGGCGGCGGCGAGGAGGGTGAGCAGCCCGGTGAGGGCGGAGCCAGGCCAGTGTTCGGCCAGGGCGCGGGAGGCGGCGGCGAAGGCAGGGGCCGCGGCCGGGGCTCCGGCGAGGGCCAGGGGCGGGAGCAGGGCAGCGGCGCCCGGCAGCAGCCCGCCCCGCGGCGCATCGTGGAGCAACCTCACCTGGGGGCCGTGGGCAGGATTCTGCTGTGGCTGCTGCTGCTGGCGGCGGCGCTGGCGGCCCTCTACTTCCTCTGGGCGCACCGGCGCAGCATCTGGCAGGCGGTGCGGCGCCTCCCGGGATACGTGAGCCTGGTCCTCGCCGGGATGTGGCAGCGGCTGGCGCAGTGGCTCTCGGGCCTGAGTCTGCCGGCCCGCAGAGGCGCTGCCCCCGGGAACCTTCCCGAGGATCCTTTTGTCGATATATTCGAGCGTGGGCTGGACGCCGACCTGGCGCCCTCCGACGTCGTGAGGTACGTGTACCGGGCGTTTCAGGCCTATACGGCCAGGGGCGGCTACGAGCGGCGGGAGGATCAGACGGCCCTGGAGTTCCTGCGCGGGCTCCCGTCCGGCCTGCATCTGCCCGACCGCGGGGCCGAGCGTCTCACCCGTGCCTACGTGCTGGCCACCTACAGCCCCCGCGGGGTTACCGAGGCCCAGGTGCGCGGCGCGCGGGAGACCTGGCGGATGATGAAGCAGCAGATCGAACAGACGGAACGTGGCAAGACCTGACGGCCGCCAACGAGGTGACATCAGATGAAGCGACGTCTCGTGAGCTGGGTCGTAATCGCACTCATGCTGCTGGCCGTGCCCTGCCTGGCCGCTGACGGTGATGCCCCGGCCGCCGATCAGCCCGGCGCCGACGAGGCCGCGCAGGAGGACGTCGGGCCGGCCGATGTCGGGCAGGAGCACGAGGGCGCAGTGCCCCTGGAGCAACCCGCCGCAGAGCCGGCCGGCGAGCCCCTCCTGCTGCGCCTGAAGTACACCAAAGGGGAGAAGCTGACCTACCGCACAAACGTGGAGGGCGTCGGCTCGGTGCACGTGATGGGCCAGAGCCAGGCGATCGATATGTCCGGTGAGCTGCAGACCGTGGTCAGCGTGGAGGACGTGGACGAGGAGGGCAAGTTCACGCTCCTGACCAGCGTCGATGTGTCGGATCTGACGGTGACGATGAGCGGACAGGCGGTGCCGCGACCCAACCAGAACATGAGGATCCGCACTGTCATGACCCCGCGGGGAGAGATCGCGGACTTCGAGATGCTCCAGGAGCCGACGGCCGCCGGCCAGCAGTCGCCGTGGAACGCCCGGATGGCGCGGATCATGACGGGCGGGTTGGACCTCAAGCGCCTGCTGATGGACCAGAAGGTGGCGACCTTCCCGGAGGAGCCGGTGACGGTCGGGGCTGAGTGGTCGGGCACTGCCCGGCCGATCGAGGTGGAGGGTACCGAGCGGCCGCTCACCATCACCACGCGCTACGACGGCGACATCGAGCTGGAGGGCCGGGAGTGCGTGCGGCTCGACAGCACGACCACGGTGCAGTCGGAGGCGCTGGGTGAGCTGGCCCAGATGCTGGGGATGAAGGGGAGCACCACCACGAACACGCGGACCTGGTTCGATCCCGAGGCCGGCAGGCGGGTGGCCAGCATGGAGCGCACCCAGGTGGAGATGCGGGCCGCGCTTCCCGCCGAGCTCACCGGCGCCGCCGAGCCCACGGAGATCTTCCTGGAGATGTTCGTGGAGGCCACCACGCGGCTGATGCCGCCCGCCGAGCAGTGAGCGGTGCGTTACCGAACCGGGGCCGGGGCACGCTGGTGCCCCGGCCCCATCGCATGCAGTGAGCCCGCGTCGATCAGCCCGCCACGTTGATGCGTCCCTGGCCGGTGTAGTTGACGCTCTCCTGGGAGTCCACGAAGTCCAGGATCGCGTCGGTCAGCCCCTCGGAGCCGCTGCGGGTGATGTCCTCCTCCCTGAAGATGGTGAAGTAGCCCGAGCCGCCCTTGGCCAGCGACAGCGGCATGGCGACTTGGTACTCGCCGTCGGGCTGCAGGTCGGCGCCGCTGATGGTCAGCGAGACGATGCGGGAGTTCCTGGGCTTGCCGGGGTCGTACGTGAGCACCACCCCGGAGACCTGCAGGAAGCCCGCGTGCGGCTGCGGCGCGCGCGAGACGCTCCGCTCCAGCGTCTGCCTGAGCTGCCGGCCAGTGAGAGCCACCACGGCCCAGGACTCGCCGGGCTTGGTCAGCAGCTTCCGGACGGCGTCGCCGGTGACCTCGCCAGCGGGGATCGTCCCGCTCTTGAAGGAGACTGCCGGCACCAGCGCGATGGTGGTCTTGGCGGCATGCACCAGGGCGTCGGCGGTGAGGTCGCCGAAGGAGGTCTCCTGGCGCTGGGCATTGGCGGTGGTCAGCTCCGCGGCGGTCGTCCCCGCCACAACCACAGCGGCCACCAGCGTCATTGCCACAATCACGGTGATGAGCCTCATTGCTCCTCACCTCTCTGTGAGGCGAACTCGAGCAAGTACGGTCGGATGAACTGATCCAGCTCGCCGTGCAGCACCGAGTCCACGTCGCCCGTGTCAACGTCGGTGCGGTGGTCTTTCACCATCCGGTACGGCTGCATCACGTAGGATCGTATCTGACTGCCGAAGTCGATCTCCTTGCGCTCGCCGCGGAGAGCATCGACCTCCTCCTGCCGCCTCCGGCGCTGCAGCTCATGCAGACGCGCCCGCAGCAGGTTCATTGCAGTACGACGATTGGCGTGCTGACTTCGTTCGGCCTGGCACTGCACCACGATCCCCGTCGGCTGGTGCGTGATGCGCACCGCCGAGTCCGTCTTGTTGACGTGCTGCCCGCCGGCGCCCGACGACCGGTAGGTGTCGATCCGCAGGTCGTTGGGGTCGATCTCCACGTCCGCATCCTCGCCCATGTCCGGCAGCACGTCCACCGAGGCGAAGCTGGTGTGCCTACGCTTGGAGGAGTCGAAGGGCGAGATGCGCACCAGCCGGTGCACGCCGGCCTCGGCCTTGAGGTACCCGTAGGCGTGGCGCCCGGTGACCCGGAAGGTCACGTTCCGGTAGCCCGCCTGGTCCCCGGCCACCGCCGAGAGCACCTCGAAGCCGTAGTCGTGATCCTCCGCCCAGAACTTGTACATGTCAAGGAGCATCGACGCCCAGTCGCACGCCTCGGTCCCGCCAGCTCCCGCCGTGATCATCACGATGCTGTCGGCGGCGTCGTACTTGCCCGAGAGCATCGCCAGCAGCTCCAGCCGCCCGAAGCTGCTTTGCGCCTCCCGCAGCCCCTCCTCGACCTCCGGCTCGACGCTGTCGTCCTGCTCCTCCAGGCCCAGCTCCGCCAGCACCGCCAGGTCATCGACCGTCGAGCGCAGCTCCCGCCACGGCTCGATGAGGTCCCGGAACGCCGAGATCTGCTGCATCTGCTGCTGGGCCGCGTCCGGATCGTCCCAGAAGCCGGGGGCCTCCGTCTCCTTTACGAGACGCTGCAGCTTCTCCTCGCGTGCGGCGAGGTCAAAGACGATCCCACGCTTGCTCTACTGTGTTCTTTAGATTCTCGGCTTGCTCCCGAAGTTCCGGCAGACTCACCAGCTCTTCCTCCGATCTCCTGCATTCACAGTGCGGGCGCCCCTGCCTGGACGGCGCTTGGGGCGCCCCTGGATGCCCCCACGGCCCGCCATCAGCTACTCGAGACTTTCTTGTGCATGCAACAGTACTTGTATTTCTTCCCGGAGCCGCAGGGGCAGGGGTCGTTGCGCCCCGGCTCGTCCTCGGCCACGTAGGTGTGACCCTTCTCGGTCATCTCCTCCGCCGCCTCGGTCATGGGCGTCTCCACGTCCTCCTCCTGGGCCTGCTGGGCTCTGGCCTCCGCCTCGGCGGCATCCGGCACCTCGGCCTGCCCCGCCTCCATGCCCCGGACCGCCACGCCCTGCTGCTCGGCAGCCACCTCGGTGAGCAGCACCGCCTTTGTCAGGTCCTCAGCGATGCCCTGCAGCAGCGACTGGAACAGCTCGTGGGACTCCTTGGTGTACTCGATGAGGGGGTCCTTCTGCCCGTAGGCGCGCAGGTGGATGCCCTCCCGCAAGAAGTCCATGTCCTTGAGGTGCTGCATCCACCGCGAGTCAATGATGCGCAGCAGCCAGGTGCGCTCGATCTGACGCATCAGCTCCGAGCCCACCGACTGCTCCTTGCGCTCGTAGAGCTGCCTGGCGCGCTGCTTGAGCATCTCCGCCTGCTGCTCCTGGTCGCTGTCCGCCAGCTCATCGACGGCGACCATGTGCGCCATGCCCGGCACGGCGTCCTCCAGCGCGGCGTGGTAGCGCCGCAGCCACATGCCCCGGCAGACCTCGTCGATCCGCTCCCGCCGCTCGAAGGGATCCATCTCCAGCATCTCCTCGGGCGGCAGGGCGCTCTCGATGCCCGACGCCTCCGAGGCGCGCAGCACCTGCTCGACCGCCTTGGCGGTCAGCTCCTCGCCGGAGCGCTCCACGTTCAACATTCCGTCCACGATCTGGTCCGTCCAGCGGATGGGCAGCTCCGGGTCCCCGTAGGTGTCCACGCGCTGCTGCACTGCCTGCTCGACCATGTCGATGACGGCGTCGCCGATGTCCTCGCCCTCCAGGACGCGCCGCCGCTGGTCGTAGATCAGCGCCCGCTGGACGTTCATGACGTCGTCATACTTGAGCGTGTTCTTGCGGATATCGAAGTTCCGCGCCTCCACCTTCTCCTGCGCCCGCTCGATGGAGCGGGAGACCAGCCGAGCCTCGATGGCCTCCTCCTCCGGCCACCCGCCCATGAGCATCCCGAAGCGGTCCGGGGCGAACAGCCGCATCAGCTCATCCTCCAGCGACACGTAGAAGCGCGAGGAGCCAGGATCGCCCTGGCGGCCGGAGCGCCCGCGAAGCTGGTTGTCGATGCGCCGGCTCTCGTGGCGCTCGGAGCCGATGATGTGCAGCCCCCCGAGCTGTTTGACGCGCTCGTACTCCTCCTCGATGATGCCCTCGCCGTCGTCGGGCTTGCCGCCCAGGACGATGTCCACGCCCCGGCCGGCCATGTTAGTGGCGATGGTCACCGCCCCGCGCCGGCCCGCCTCCGCGATGATCTGCCCCTCCCGTTCGTGGTACTTAGCGTTGAGCACATTGTGGGGGATGCCGTTGGTGATGGCGTGCTCCAGGCGCTGCAGGTACCGCTCCCGGTCGGCCTCCGCGATCTCGCCGTCCTCCGTCCCGATGAGCTGCAGAAGCCGCTCCAGGTTCTCCCGCTCCAGCGGATCGGGCGTGAAGCCGAGCTGCCGCAGGATATTCACCACCTCGGAGCGGGAGATCTGCGGGATGGGGGTGCGCAGCGTCTCCAGGTACTGGTCCCGGGTCTGTCTGTCATCGACCGCGCGGTCGTTGTTGTGCAGCTCGAACTGGCCGATGCGCGCCAGGACGTGGAGGTTCAGCCGCTCAGGCGTCATCCGGGCGCTGATGCGCTCGGAGACCTCCACCGAGCGCGATCCCACCAGCGCGGGCTGCTCCCGCACGTAGCAGTCGATGATCTCGTCCACGATGCCCCGGAACTTAGCCTCCTCGGTCTTGTAGACCACGTCCGGGTGATCCTCACGGATAACCGGCTCGTTGGTGGGAATGACCACCACCGAGATGCCGTAGATCTGGCGGAACTCGTCCTCCTCCGTCTTGGCGGTCCCGGTCATCCCGGCCAGCTTGTCGTAGAGCTTGAAGAAGTTCTGGTAGGTGATGGAGGCCACCGTCTGCCTCGCCTGCTGGATGCGCACGCCCTCCTTGGCCTCGATCGCCTGGTGCAGGCCGTCGGAGTAGCGGCGGCCGGGCTGCAGGTGCCCGGTGAACTCGTCCACGATCACGACCTCGCCGTCCTTGATGACGTAGTCGTGATCGCGGGTGTACAGGCCGTGGGCCTTCAGCGAGTTCTGGATGTGGTGCTTGATCTCGATGTACTCGGGGTCCTCGAGGTTGTCGATGCCCAGGGCGCGCTCGATCTTGCGCTGCCCGCGGTCGGTCAGCGCCGTCTGATGGAACTTCTCGTCGATCATATAGTCCGCGTCAGGCTCGATCTTGCGCCCATCGGGCCCCTCCTCCGGCTCCTCCCGGGTGCCCTCCAGGCGGCGCACGATGCGGTCGATCTCCTCGTAGTACTGCTCGGACTGCTCCGGGGTGCCGGAGATGATCAGCGGGGTGCGGGCCTCGTCGATGAGGATGCTGTCCACCTCGTCGATGATGGCGTAGTGCAGCTCGCGCAGCACCAGCCGCTCGGGGCTGCCGGCCATGTTGTCGCGGAGGTAGTCGAAGCCCAGCTCGGAGTTCTCGACGTAGGTGATGTCGCGCTGGTACATGGCGCGGCGCTCCTGGGACTTCATCCCGTGCTGGATGTGCCCTACGGTCAGCCCCAGGAACTCGTAGAGCTTCCCCATCCACTCCGCCTGCCAGCGCACCAGGTAGTCGTTGGTTGTGACCAGGTGCGCCCCGCGGCCGGTGAGGGCGTTCAGATACAGCGGCATGGTGGCGGTGAGGGTCTTGCCCTCGCCCGTCTTCATCTCCGCGACCTTGCCCTCGTGCAGCACCACCGCTCCCATCACCTGCACGTCGAAGGGCCGCATGCCCAGGACGCGCTTGGAGCCCTCGCGCACCACCGCGAAGGCCTCGGGGAGGACGTCGTCGAGGGTCTCGCCCTCCTCCAGCCGATGCCGGAAGTGGTCGGCGCGGCCCTTCAGCTCACCGTCGCTGAGGGCCTCCATCTCCGGCTCCAGCGCGTTGACCTCCTCCACGATCGGCCGCACGCGGGCCAGCTCGCGCTCATTTGCGTTGAATATCCGTCTCAGAAGTGGCAGTATCACAGCTCTATCTCGCTCCACTCGATGATGGCATTTCGCGCGCCTCGCCGCCGGAGGGCGGCGTCTCGTCCTGCGTCGGGCGGTGCTTCCAGTAGGCCGGTGGCCCCTCCTCAAGGCTGCGCTGCCGGGGAGGGCGGTCGTTCCCGAAGATGCCGTTGAACTCCAGCCCCAGGCTGAAGCTGTTGCCCACGTCCCGGTAGCCGGCGGTCCATGTCAGGCAGTGTGCGCGTCGGCGCAGCTCCACCTCCCAGTCACGCGTGAGACCGCGCTCAAGGTCGTAGCGGGCCTCCAACACCGCGCTCCACAGCGAGCTCAAGCGCACGTCGGCGATGCCGTTGAGCTCGGTCTCGATGTCGATGTCGTCGAACTCGAACGGCGTCGTCCCCCCGGTGAGATAGTGCCGGGCCTCCACGGAGCCAGTCAGCCAGCTCGTCGGGCTGGCCGAGGCCCCCACGCCGGCGCCCAGGTAGCTGTAGTGATCGCCGCTGCCATACAGTGAGCCGACGCCCTCCAGCCACCACCAGTCGCCCCGGCGCTCCGCCCGCTGCTGGCGCCCGCCGACCAGCCTCGCCTGCAGCCGCGCCCGGCTCTGTGTCACATCGATGTCCGGGAGGCCCCTCTGGCGGTCGAACTCATGGAAGCGCCCCACCGACAGGATCGCCTCCAACCACGTGTCATCGGAGCCGTCCCAGCTTCCCTCCAGGCCCAGCTCCGGCATCCGGTCGATGGTCGTGAACCGATCGATGTCGCCCCCTATGTCCTCCCTGCGGCTGGCTCGCAGCCAGGCCGTGCCGCCGCCGAGGTCGTCCTCGGCGAAGAGCATGGCGCGGAAGGCCCGGCGCTGGGTCAGCTTGACCTTCAGCCGCCCCCGCGGGTAGTCCACAGGGTCGCCACAGGGCAGCGTCCACCCCAGCCGCAGGCCGTCGCGACTGGAGTAGCCCGGGACAGGCCAGATGCCCTCGGTCTCCTCAGCCCCACCCCGGACATTGAAGCTCAGCCTGGGCACCAGCGGGATATCCAGCCCGTAGAGGCTCAGCGAGCCGTCCTCGATCGTCATGTGCCCCGTCTCGGGGTTGTAGCGGAGCCGCTTGACCCGCGCGGCCCAGTGCGGGTGGGCCCGGTCGCAGGTGGTCAGCGTCGCGTCGGTCAGGTAGATGATGCTGTCGCGGCGCTTCAGGTCCCCAGCGTAAGCATAGCCGTAGACCGGCTCGCCGTCGGCCTCCGTCACGGGCATCATGACCGCACCGCGGCGCAGCATGTACCTGGCGGTCTCGGTGTTATAGACTGCGAACTCGCCCGAAAGGGATGCCTCGGGCGTCAGGATACGGACGTTTCCCACCAGCTCGAACCGGCCGGTGGTTAAGTCCCCCTCGATGTAGTCGGCCGTCATGCGCACGAACCGCGAGGCGTCCTCCGCCACCTGCCCGTGCACCCGAGCATTGCCCTCAAGGGCCACCAGCCTGCGGTCATAGTACACGCTGACGCGCTCGGCGCCGAAGGTGACGGTGACCAGCTCCGCGGGAAGCTGTTGGCCGGCCGCCAGCACCAGCACGATCGCCAGCGCCGGCGCCCGCACGACCCATCGCGACACCATCTCGCTGCCCGTCAGGCCCGCCACCGGCAGCTCCCGCGTACCTCTCAGCGCTCTCGCCTTTTCGGCCGGATTGCACCTCTTGGAGCGTTCCCTGCTCTCTGAGAATTATAGCACACGGGCTTTCGCACGCGCAAACGCCCCGCCTTCGAGCGGGGCGCCTGCGGCCCAGTCGAGTATGAGCAGTAAGCCCACTATTGGTGACTTGCGCAATTCCGCGCATGTTCATGACGAGCCCACTCAGCGCTTGGGGGCGTTGGAGATGCGCGGCGTACCTGGTGGATAGCCTTTAGCCACAAGTTGCTGAGAGCTGTTGGCCGCGGAGGGGCCGCCTGAGGGCGCTCCTCAGGAGCGCGCGAAGTCGGCCCGCTGCCGGCGAAGTGACGCAATCGGCGGCCTGGGCGGCCAATGGCCAGCCCCTCCGGACGGCAGACATCGAATCGCCACTCGCCACGATGTGGGTAAGGGTAAGCCTGGTGGAGGGGCCGCCGGGGGCGCAGCGCCCGGTGAGCCCGGTGAGCGCAGCGAACCGGCCGAAGATTCCACCCCGGCCCAGGGCGCATGTCTGCCGAGGGGCCCAAACGGCGTGCAGGCGAGGGCGCCCGCACTACCTAACGCTGAGCGTTAGTAGACGGCTCTGAAGCCGCCGGCGTTCAGGAATTGAGCATCTCCTGGACGCTGGCTCGCAGCCGGGCGATGGCCTGAGTGTGGATCTGGCAGACCCGGCTCTCGGTCACGTCCAGCACCTCCCCGATCTCCCGGAGGGTCAGCTCATCCTGATAGTAGAGGCCGATGACGATGCGGTCGCGCTCCGGCAGGTTGTCCACGGCTCGCGCTAGCAGATCCTTCAGGGCCTGCTGATCGATGATCTCGGCGGGGTCCTCGCCGAAGGCGGCCGGCTCCCCGAGCGGCTCGGCGTCGCACTCCTGGGCCCCGTCCTCCCCCTCCATCATCTCCTCAAGCGAGGCCACGGCAATGACCGCGGTGGAGGAGAGCAGCTCCTGGTACTCGTTGTCACTGAGGCCCATGGCCCGGCCTATCTCCTCCTCAGTCGGCTGGCGGCCGAGCTGCCGCTGCAGCGTGGCCACGGTCCGCTCCAGCTCCCGGTAGCGCCGGCGGACGCTGCGCGGCGCCCAGTCCCGGGACCGCAGCAGCTCCATGACCTGCCCGCGGATGACGGTGCTGGCGTAGGTGGCGAACTTCACCCCCCGCCCGGGCTCGAAGCGGTCGGCGGCCTTGATCAGTCCCATGATGCCGGCGCTCTCCAGGTCCTCCCGCTCCACGCTCTCAGGCAGCCGCACCGCCACCCGGCCCACGATGTACTTCACCAGCCCCACGTGCTCGGTAATGAGGCGCTCGCGCTGATCGGCCGTGACCACGGGCCGCGTCTCGTCAGGGCACCGCTCTGCTGCCAAGCGAATCACCTCGGTGGCGCGCGTCTGTGTCACATCTTCCCGCCGCCTGGATCATCCGAGCTGCTCGGGCTCCAGCCTCGCCACGTGCTCTACCTGTACTCTCGGCGACAGATCCGTGGCCTGAAGCGCCACCAGCTCCGACTGCGCCTGGCGACACAGCCACTGCAGGGGCAGAAGGCTGCGCGGCTCCGTGAGCACCGCCAGCGGACGCCCCCAGCCGTGCTCCCTGCCCGCCTGGTCGAGCAGGTCCACCCAGGCCGCGGCCCGGGCCGGCGGCAGCGCCGCCACCGTCCTGTCCCCCTCGCGCAGCGCCGCCTCCGCCAGCTCCTCCTCCAGCGTCGGAGACAGCGATAGCGCCCGGACTCGGCCGTCCTCCGCCAGGTGATCCGAGAGCATGCCGGCCAGCCGCGGTCGAACCGCCAGCGCCAGGCGCTCGGCGTCCTGCTCCTGGGGCAGGGCCTCGGTGATGCCCTCGACCACGGAGATCAGATCGTGCAGCGGAACTCCCGCCCACAGCAGGCGGGCACAGACGCGGCGGAACAGCCCCACGCTCAGCCCGGCCGCCTCCGCCTCGTCAATCAGAGCCGCGTGGTCGCCGCGCAGGCGCCGCAGCATCGCCGCCGCGCTCTCGAGATCGAAGATCTGCGCGGCGCGGCGGCGCAGGATGATGCTCAGGTTCTCGGCCAGCACCTCTCGCGGGGACATCAGCGAGTAGCGCCCCGCCGCCAGCTCGCCGGCCTCGTCGGGCTCCACCCACACGCCGGTGCGGCCGTCGGCAAGCTCCGCCGGCTGCCCCACGTCCGGTGTGGCGCCTGCGCCTGGAGGCACTGCCAGGACCCTCCCCGGCCGCACGGTGCCGCGCGAGAGCGTGCCGGCCCTGAAGACGATGGCGTACTCCGTCGCCCGAAGGTCAAGCGAATCCCGTACCGTTATGGGTGGAATCGCGAACCCCAGCCGCCTGCCCACCTCCCGCCGGAGGTCGGGGAGCAGCTCCATGAGGCTGTCCGGCTCCTCTACGAGGTCCAGCAGCCCCAGGCCCAGCTCCAGCACCAGTCCGGCGTGCTCGTCGCCCTGCTCGTCGGCCCCGGGGGCCTCGCTGGGGGAACGCTCCGGAGCTGGACCGCCGGCGCGCATCAGCCACCAGGCCACCACGGCCAGGACTGCTCCGCCCAGCAGGGTCGGCGCCTTGGCCACGCCCGGCAGCAGCCCCAGCGCCAGCAGAGCCGCCGCGGCAGCCACCAGCGGCCAGGGGCTGATGAGCATCTGCGCGCCCAGCTCCCGCGTCAGCGAGGAGGCGGAGGCGGACCGAGAGACCAGCAGCGCCGCCGCCGCCCCGCTTACCAGGGCCGGGATGATGGTCACCAGCCCCTGGCCGGTGGCCAGCAGGACGTAGGTGCTCCACGCCTGGCCGGCCTCCATCCCACTCCCCATGGCGCGCGCGACGCCGGCCGCCGCCGTCAGCGCCACGATGACGATGGCCGCCACCGCCTCGCCGCGCAGCAGCCTCCCCGCACCGTCCATGGCCCCGTAGAAGTTCGCCTCCTGCTCCAGGCGCCGGACCTCCCCGCGCGCCTCCGCCGCCGAGAGGTGCCCGCCGCTGACGGCGGTGTCCAGCCCCATCTGCTTGCCGGGGAGGGCATCCAGCGCGAAGCGCGCGGCGACCTCGGACATGCGCCCCACGCCGGTAGTGACCATCACCACCTGCACCACGGCCAGCACCACCAGCATTCCCAGCCCCGCGAGGACGTCGCCCCCGCCCATGACCCGGCCGAGCGCCGGAACCAGGGTCCCCGCCTCGCCCGCGGTGAGTATCAGTCGGCTCACACACATGCACAGCACGATCCGTGCCAGGCTGATGAGCACCATCAGGGGTGGCATGGCGGTCAGGCGGGCGGGCTCGGGGGCGGCGACGGCCGCCAGCAGCACGCCGGCCGCCGCCCCCAGGCTGAGGGCCAGCAGCAGGTCCACCACCAGCGGCGGGAGGGGGATCAGCAGCGCCAGCGCCGCGGCCACGGCCACCACGACCCCGGCCAGCCCGGGGCCGCCGCGGCGCCAGGCGGAGGCCACCCAGCGAACCGCCTCGCGGGTCAGTGGGCTACGCATGTCGCCGCCTCCGGGCGCGTCGGCGCTGCCGCGTCAAGGGGTGGCCCTCCGTCTCCCGCAGCTCCTGCTGCATCTCCGAGCGGGACATCCACGCCGCGCGGAACCAGCTCGCGCGCCGGGCCACCAGATCGAAGGCCGCGGCCGCACCCAGCAGCCCCAGCATCGGCCAGCCGATGGCTCGCGCCAGCCCCCACGCTCCGTCCAGGCCCTCGGCCGCTATGCGCTCCGCGCCGATGAGCGCAGCGCGCACCGCCACCATCACGCTCACCGCCGCCAGCGCCACCATCAGCGCGCCCCGGCTCCAGCGGCCCGCCGCGTCCGACAGCCCGCCCTGAGGACCGCCCGGTGCCGTGGGCGCCCCGCCGGGCGTCGCCGACGAGGCGCCACGCGGCGGAAGCTGCAGGGCCTGCAGGGCCAGTGCGACCGCCGCCATCACCACGCCGACGCCGGCCGCCATCGCCAGGCCGCGAAGCGCCAGCCCTCGCGCAACCATCATCGCGCCGTCCGGCTCAGCGGCGGCTACCAGGCCGTCGCGCACCACCGCCTGGGCCCACCTCGCCAGCCATGGTCCCATTACGGTCAGCCCAATCCACGCGGCGGCCAGCACGCCGAAAGCCACAAGCCCGGGACTCGCCGGCGTGATCCCCGCGGCCCACAGGCGCC
>JAYENL010000070.1:0-2461 GCA_034722055.1 Armatimonadota bacterium | reverse complement strand
GCGCGTCGCGCCCGGTGAGGCCTGTACGCGGAGCGACCAGGCCGAAGGTTCCACCCCGGCCCACGCCTTCAGCGAGGGTGGGCCGGGGTGGAACCTGAGCGGCGCGTTGCAGAACGCACCGCTCACCGCTCGCTTCGCTCGCGGCGGCCCCTCCATGGGCATGGCGGCAGCACGACCGTGACGCTGCATAACAGGCGGACTTCTGCCACTGAGCACTATCCATCATGGTCTCCTTGTGATCGCGAATCGGCGCGCGGACTCACAGCTCGTGCACGTCCGTGGTCCCATCCGGCCGCGTCAGCCTCACCGTCAGCCGGCCGCTGGCCGTAAGGCCGTCCACGGTGACCGGGTCGCCGGTCGCATTATACACCACCAGGGCCTCGCCCTCAGGGACCATCAGCCGCAGCGCGACCACCCCGTCAGACGCCTCCATCTGCTCTGCCCCGGGCGGCGGATCACCGGCGTAGGGCTGCATCACGGTGGCGAAGACGGTGCGCGCGGCATTCCGCCGCAGGATCAGCATGGGCATGGTGCGGTCCAGGGCGTTGGTGATGCCCTCGCCGATGACGACCTCTGTGGGGCCGCCGGCCAGGGCCGTCACGCGCAGGAAGCGGTCGCCATCGCGCCAGAGGGTCACGGCCTCTCCGTCGGTGGTGCCGCGGCTGACGGAGGTGATATGCTGGTAGCCGCGCTCCTTCCCGAGCGCCCCCTCCACGGCTGACAGCCCGGTGGAGCTGTCCTCAAGCTGCCCGTCGATGTGCAGGGTATAGTCGTACTGGTGCTCGGCCTCGCCGCGTACGTCGAAGAAGTCGAGCACCGCGTCGCCCACGATGGCGACGGTGCGGTGCAGCTCCACGTCATCATAGACCGCGGTGTTGCGGGCGGCCGCGGCCTTCAGCACGCCATCGCAGGAGAAGGCGTCCAGGAAGCCCCGGGCCTGCCGCTCTGCGCTGTCGCACGGCCAGCTCGGGGCGCCGTCGCCGGTGGGGTACTGGCTGATCTCATCGACCACGACCGTATTGTGGCTGATGGTCTGGGAGGTCCACTGGCGCTTCTCCTCGGAGCCGTAGGGGCAGGAGCCGAAGTCCGGGAGCCACTGCTTGCCATCGGCGTAGAGGACGATGTTGAGCTGGTCAGGATGCCCGTGGCCGCCGCCGTGCGGCCCGTAGTTGAGCGTGCAGCAGGTGGCATCCTCGGGCGGGAAGCCGCTCTCACCCAGCCGCTCGCGGAGGACCGCGAAGCCCGTGGACGGGTAGAGGCTGCAGCCGGCCTCCAGCACTCCGTTGTTGCAGAACTCCTCCCCCAGGTAGTCGAACTGTGCGGCCTCCCGTGGCGGCACCCCGTAGAGCAGCTCATCGAGACCCGCGGAGTCCGTGTCGGTCATCACGGCCGAGCCGGGCCCGATGGTGGCGGCAACGGCCGGCAGCGCCTCCCAGTCGCCGGGATCGCCGTCCACGGTCAGGCCCTCCGCCCGCGGTGCGTTGATGGCGCGCTGGCCCTCCGGCGCGGCGTCGGCCAGCACCAGCCGGCCGCCCTGGCCGGAGCCGTAGCGGTCGGTAGTGCACGACCAGCCGAGCATCTTCTCCTTGGTGGTCTCGCCATCAGGTGCATCGCAGTCGTAGAGCACGAAGTCGGCCGTGATCTCGGCGCCCTCGACCGGCTCCAGCGTCGAGCCCTCCTCCCCCTCCCGCGGCCGGAGCTCACTCCAGGGGATGGCGATCTCCAGGAAGTAGCCGTCCTCGGTGCGGCTGACGGCATACTCGCCAGGGCTGGTCTCGTGCGCGATCTCACCGAAGCGATTGAAGACCGCGGGGACCGGCGGGACCTCATCGAAGTCGCCGGGGCTGAGCCCGTAGATGATGTCATAGTGGCCGCCGGCGTCCTCGCGCCACTTCAGCCCCACCCAGAGGGCGTCCCCTGCCCAGACCTTGGCGGGCTCGACGTGGGAGTTGCGGACCACGTCATCGGTGATGCGCGCCGAGAGATAGACGTGCTCGTCGTCGCGGGCGGCCCGGATCGTCGCCGAGAGGTCCCGCGCGCCGCCGTAGAGGGCCTGCTTCTCAGCGTGCTCCTGCCAGTAGAGCCAGGCGTAGGCGGGATCGCGATAGGTGCGCCAGGCCGGGTGGTAGTAGTCGTAGAAGCGATGGGGCCCGCGGCCGGAGTCGCCGATGGCCGCGTAGGTGCGGTCGCCGTAGAGCGCGTAGAGGGGCCCGTCGAACATCAGCTTGATGCTCTTGGGGCCGTTGTCGCCATCGCCCACAGTGTAGTTCGCGAGCGGCTCTCGGTCTTCGTTATAGTCATCCGGGACCTCCAGGCGATAGAGGTCGAGGTTGCAGTGCCAAGCCGCCTCCAGGAACGGATGCAGGGCGCTGAGCACGAAGCTGTGGTAGCCCAGCGAGCGCTCCCAGAAGATGCCGTCGTCGTGAATGTCATGCTTCAGCAGATGCTTGAAGCCGTAGGG
>JAYENL010000069.1:0-45318 GCA_034722055.1 Armatimonadota bacterium | reverse complement strand
CCTCCGTCAGGCAACTGCCGGACCCGAGGGCACATCCCGACGCTGCCGCCCCGCGTCTGTAACCATTGAAGCGTGCGGGGCGAAGGGGGTATATGGCGTCGGATGCTGCGCCCACACAGGTGCTGGGACGCGCGGGGTGAGAGCCCGGCACAATCTGGCGGGACACAGGCCCCCCACGAGAGCGCGAGGAGGAGTCGCGATGACGAGCCCGGACCTGAGAGCCCCATCTGACAATGTCTTCCTGCTCCTGCTGGTGACCGCCGCACTGCTCCTGCCGGCCGCCCCCTCGCTCGGCTGGAACACCGGCCCCGGCGACACCCCCACTGATGCCGACATCAACCACGAGGCGGGCCAGCAGTGCCACCAGAGCCCTCATGTCTACATCTTCGAGCACGCCATCGAGATTCTGCGCAATGATGGCAAGACCAACTGGGCGGACCTCGCCGAACAGCACCTGCAGGACCTCGCCGACGGCGCCCGCTACGCCGACCACTGCATGGGCCGCGGCTACATCCGGGTGCAGCTCGAGCTGTTCTGGGGCATCATCAGCAAGAACCTCTACGAGACCAGCTATCCTCTGGCCGGGCGGGAGCACTACTACAATCCCGATCGCGAGGGCCAGGGCAATGAGGGTCTGGACCTCTCCGACGTCGCGGGCTGGAGCAGCTTCCTCGACGGCTTCGTCAAGTTCCTGACCATGTACGCCCTCCGCTCCTACACCTTCAGCCTCGCCGACATCGACTTCGACTTCGATCCATCGCTGCGGAGTCAGTACGGCTCCGCCGCGACGCTGTGCCAGCAGAAGTACGATCTCGGCCAACAGGCCTTCAGACAGGGCAAGTGTGAGTTCCAGCGGGGATCTCTGGGAACCGCCCTGTTCTACCTGGGATGGGCCTGTCACCTGGTGCAGGACCTGGCTGTCCCCAACCACACGCAGGACAGCTATCTGAGCAACCATCAAGAGTACGAGGACTTCGCCGACGGGAAGGGCGGCCAGCCGGGCCTGCACGGCACCAGCGGCGGCTACAACTTCGGGATGCGCGCCTACGACTACGCGGCCGGCTGCGCGAAGATCGGCCATCAGCCGAACCTGTTCGCCACAGTCAAGGCCGGCAACCGGTCGCAGTGGACATCGGTGCTGCAGCCGAGTCTGCCCGCCGCCGAGCGCTATACTGCCGGGCTCATCGCCAAGTTCATGAACGAGCTACAGATCCCGGCGCAGACTCCCCCGGCCACGTTCGTGACCAAGTGGTCGAATGCCCCCGGCGGCAATGCCCTGCCGGGAGTCTACATCTTCTACCGCCGGGACGGTGAGACGAAGTGGAATCTGATTCGCTCCGACGCCAACGGGCGCTTCAGCCTCAGTTGCCCGGCGGGCGTGAAGTTCTGGATTCGCCCGGCCATGCCCGGCTATAGCTTCCACGGCTCCACGCAGGTTGCCACGGACGACGTTCTGGCGGGGCAGTGCCCCATTCCGTACACTCAGAGGGCCGGCGTGCTGGCGGGGACTCAGGGCGCCATCGTGATGCAGAGGCTCCCCGGGCCGCAGATGCAGGTGCCCAACCTGACCATGCCGGGGATGGCCGGCGCCTCCCTGCTGCGAGTCCCGCCCGAGCAGATGACCATGGCGCAGACGGGCCAGGTCCAGCTCGCGGCGAGGCCGCCCCAGGCCACCATCCTGCGGCCGGGAATGAATCTGACCCAGTCCGGCACCGTGGTGGAGGATGGCCTGGAGGAGGAGATCCGGCGGGCGGCCATCGACGTCACCAGCTCCAGCCATGTCCTGGGCGTGACCAACAGCGGCACCGGCCTGCCGGCATCGGCGCAGGTGACGGTTCAGGTCTACGAGCTGATGTCGCTGCTCAACGCCCAGGTCATCTCGTCCGGCAACCAGCTCGTGCAGACCGTCGATGGCGCCAGAGCGCAGACCATGCAGGTGGCAATGGCCGCAACGCAGCAGGGAGCGCGACAGCCCGCCGCGGCACAGCAAGCGGGCGCGGGCCAGGCACTTGTGAACCCGGCCACCTTCCAGACCTGGCAGACGATCCGCAACAGGCTGGCCACGCGCCAGGTCATGGGCGGGGACAATCAACAGCACCAAGCCTTCGTGATCCCCGGCGATGACTCCAGCCACTTCTCGGGCCACAGGCTGCTGCAGAACGGGATCGTCCCGGTGCCCTCGCTGCAGGGCTGCCAGATCACCGTGACGCCGGTGAGCGGCTACGGCTACCTGAGCTGCACGACCCCGTCGCTGTCGCTGCAGACGGACGCCAGCGGCAGGGCCTCGTTCATCGTCCTGGCCGGCAACCGACCCGGGAAGCTGCGCCTGAAGCTCACCGTCAACTGTCCCAACCTGACCTTCCTGCAGCCGGAGGCCTTCGCGGAGTTCGTCATCCACCCCGCGCTGCAGGGCGGGGATCAGGGAGCGCCCAGCCCACCGAGCCTCATGGTGCCCCAGATGATGGCCGGCGTGGCGCAGGTGATCGGCGGCCAGCCGCAGGTCCTGCAGATCGCTCGGCCTCTCGGCGGCGTGGAGCGGGTGCGCGTACGGGTCGATGCCAATCACCTCTACTCCCTCGCGCAGCAGCAGGCGGCTGTGCTCGGCGCCGGCCGCGCAGGCGCCGTCGCGCAGCCCCCCACGCTGCCGATACAGGAAGTACCGCTGCAGCCTACTCAGCCGCTGCAGCCTACTCAGCCAATGCAGCCGGGCCAGCCAATCCAGCCGCAGCAGCCGGTCCAGCCGAGCGGTGCAGGGAGGTCGGAGACCTTCGACGGGCAGCCGCAGGGGTGGGAGCTCATCGAGGGAGCGACCATTGAGGCCGGCGCTCTCAGCCTCAACACCCCCGGCCAGGCGATCTGGCTCATCGAGCCCACGGCGCAGCCCTTGCTGAGCTTCCGCTATCAGCAGGGCCAGGGCCCGGGAACGATCGGCCTGTGCATGTCAGGCGAGCCGCCGCAGAATCAGGAGTACGAGGTCATGCTCTTCCCCGGAGAGGTCGTTGCCGTCCGCCACCAGCGAGGCCAGACCCAGGAGCTGGGCGGTGCGCAGGCGTCGCTACAGCCGGGCGCGTGGACCAACGTCGGGATACAGATCGCGCAGGGAAGTATCCAGGTGTCCATCGGCGGCCAGCAGGTGCTGTCCGCGCGCGATCCCAACCCGCTCGGTCCGGGCATCATCCGGTTCGGCGCACATGAGGGCGGCGGAGCTGCTTACGACGACATTCGCCTGCAGTCGGGCGGGGCCGCCATGGTCGGCGGCGGCACAGGAGGCCAGCCGGTGGCCGGAGTCCCCGCAGGCGGCGACCAGCATCCTCCGGCCGGCCGGCAGCCGGTGCTCACGCCGATCCAGACCGGCGGCCGGACGCTGACGGAGAGCTTCGACGGGCAGCCGCAGCCGGGCTGGGAGCTGCCACCGACCGCCGCGGTCGCCAACGGGGCCCTGACATTCTCAGGGCCGGGGCATGCCTTCTGGGTCGCCGCGCAGGCGCGCGATTTCACCCTTCGGTTCCGCTACCGCCCCGGCTCGGGTGAGGCCGGGCTCATCCTGTGTGCCTCTGGCGAGCCGCCACACGATCAGAGCTACCAGTTGGTCATGGTTCCGGGCCTCATGGCCCTGGAGCGCATCTCCGCCGGACAGGAGCAGCACCTTGGCGATGGGCAGGTGAGCTGGCAGCAGGGGCAGTGGCACACCATCACCGTACAGGCGGCGGGCGGACGAATCCAGGTGACCGTCGGGGCACAGCAGGTGCTGAGCGCGGTGGATCCCCAGCCCCTGCCGCCGGGTGCCTTCGGCTTCGGCCAGCTCGTCGGCTCTGGGGCGGCCTACGACGACATCAACATCACCATCTCGGGCGCCGCTGGCCCCTGACGGCTGGCCGATGCAGCCCTCTTCAAGCCGCCGCTGGCCAGGGCGACCGCGGCGTGCCACTGCCGCTGGTCGTCTGCTCCCGGGTCATAGCGGGACGCGTTTGCGGAGGCAGGTCACGCGGGGGGCACAAAGGATCAGGCGGGAGCGCGCTGCGACCGTGGCAGCTACTCCTCGGCGAGGCCGAGGATTCGCGCGGCGTTCTCATGGTAGACCAGCCTGGCCTGCCGCTCACTCAGCGCCGCCGCCTCGAACATGCCTCTGGTGTAGCCCGGGTCCAGCAGGTCCATGTCGGTCCCGTAGACGATCTGCTCCGGCCCGCAGATGTCCAGCGCCCGCTCGATCCTGCCCGCGCCCGGCCACTCGCTCGCGAAGTCGAGGTACACGCCCGGGTGCTCGCGGGCCACCCGCGCCGCCTCGTCTGAGTCCGTGTTCGCCGCGTGCGCCAGGATGATGGACAGCTCAGGGTGCTCCTGGGCATAGCGCCCCATCTGGCGGATGGAGTTGCGGTCAACCGTGTGCATGAGCAGGACGCGTGAGTATTCGGCGACGGCGGCGATCAGGTCGGCCATGCGCGGCGAGTTCTCCGGCACTGCGCTGAAGCGAGGATGGATCTTGACCCCCACGAACTGCTCTGACCCGAGGTACCGCTCCATCTCAGCCACGGAGCGCTCGATCCAGTTCGCATTCACATAGACGTAGCCGAGCAGGCGGTCGTCCGTGGCTGCGGCGGCCGCCAGCTCCGCGTTGCCCTCTCCCATGTCGTAGTACAGCGCCAGGCCGGAGGAGCAGACGGCATACTCCACATCCTCCCGGTCACACAGCCGCAGCAGCCGTTCGACCGGGTCGCCTGCCGGCCCCGGGAATGGCCACACGCCGATGTGAGCGTGGACATCAATGCGCTTCACGCTGCGTCACTCCACGGACGCCATCTGTAGCGCGCTTGCACTGCCCTCGTCAGGGCCCATGCTACATGCCCAGCAGCCGCTCCGCCGCGTTCAGGCCCAGTATCCGGTCGCGGTCTGCCCGGGAGATGTCGGCGGCCGCCACGAGGTTGTATGGCGCCTCGAAGCTGAACTCCGGCGAGTTGGAGCCGAAGACCAGCTTGTGCGCTCCAGCCCTGTGCGCGACTGTCTCAACCATCCCGGCCGTGCACATGGCGCTGGTCTCACAGAAGAAGCCGGCGTACTCTGCAGCCACCTGGATGGTCTCGGCCACCACGCCGAACGAGGCGCCGATGGCCACCACTTTCAGCCCCAGTGGGCAGAGCATCTGCGCCATCGCGGTCTGCTGGCCCCAGCCGCCGGCCGGCAGCATGACCGTCACCTCGTGTTCGCTCAGAGCCTCCGCGATTCGGACGAACGGAAGGGCGCTGATGCTCCAGCCCTGCGCATCGGGGAAAAAGCGGAAGATACGGAAGCCCCGGCCCAGGCACCGGTCGATCTCCTCCCGCCACGCCACGTCGCGTCTCGGGTCCAGCGTCGCCACGGGGACAAGCTGCCCGTGCCGGCTGGCAGCCTGCCAGGTCTCGTCATTGCCCGCAGCGGCATCGCAGAGCTTGCCTCGAAGGCTGTATGTGAGGGCCTGCGTCACGTGGTGCCCCTCCAGAATGCGCATCAGGTTCTCCAGCGACCAGTCCACATCCTGGACGGTGGGGTCGGCCGGGCCGGGCTCGTCGAACGTCCGCGCCCGCGCCACTACATCGGCGTACGGCACGCGCCGCGTGGGAGTCGTCCCGAAGCAGGTGTTGGTATCGATCAGCATGGCACACTCATCCCGCGCGCGAACCGGCGGCTGCGCCTGAACGCTCCCGCAGTCTGCTTCCGTCGTCCGGTTCTGCGTCATGACCGACTTCACCTGCGCGGAGGGCGATGCACATGGGAACCGCCGCACCATGCACGCCTCATACGTACTTGGGGCGCCCCCAGTCGCACATGCCCGGACGGTTTCCCGTGCCACGAAGGTGCGGGCCCGTGGCGAAGTGAACCTCCGCGCGACCGCCACCTCTGTCGGGGAGGGCGCTGCCATGACTGAAGCCGCCCGTGCCACGCTCGAGAACGACGCGCTATCGCTGGCATTCCACGAGGGCGTGCTGCGCGCCCGCAATCGCCTCTCGGGGAGTCTCACCGAGCTCGCGCTGCCCGGCTTCGCCATCGTGACGGCGGGCGAGGAGCTGCCGGGCTCTCAGTTCGCCTTCGACGAGATCGACGCCGGGCCCGACCGCGTCGCGCTTTCGGGCCGCAACGACGGCGCGGGCCTGGAGGCGGAGGTCATCTATACCCTTGCCGAGGACGAGCCGTGGTTTCGCAAACAGGTGATCCTGCGGGCGCACGAGGCCCTGCCGACGCCCGACCGCCTGCTGGTTGACGTGCAGCCGGGTCCCCCGCAGCCGGTCCGGCGGGTGAGCTACGGCCTGCGCGGCGGCCCCGACGCCGAGGAGCAGGAGGGCCTGGACACCTACGTGGACCAGCCCGGCTGCGGCTACCCGGTATGGGCGGGCGACTGGTTCGTGGGCCTGGAGCACCCCTCGGCCTTCGCCGTCCCCGGCGAGCGTCTGGAGCTGTATCACCACCCGGTGTGGGACGAGGAGGGCGTCATCGAGAGCTTCACAGCGGTCTTCGGGCCCGCGGCCACGCATGGCCGCGTCCCAGAGGCCTTCATGGACTACGTCTGGCGGATACGGCGACCGAAGCTGGAGCGGCCCTTCCTCACCTTCACCAGCGGCTGGTCCACGCGAGCCATCGGCCACGGCGAGTACATCGCCTCCTATGAGGGCAACCTGGCGTTCCTCGAGGCCATGCTGGCTCTGGGGCTGCGGCCGGACGGCATGGCCATCGATGCCGGGTACTTCGAGCGGCGCTCGATATTCCGACACAAGGGCGACGACGAGGATGACACGCTCTTCAAGGAGTTCGCCCGCCGGGTCCAGGAGGCCGGCCTCGACCTCTCCTGCTGGGTCAGCCACAACGGCCGCACGGGATTCGACATGGAGTGGATCCGCCAGCAGGGCTGGGAGACCGGCGAGGGCCCCGGCTCCTACGCGCATGGGGAGTACGTGGTCATGATGCAGCCGGACTTCGAGGAGGCGTTGGCGCAGCGCTTCTGTGAGATCGTGGGCGAGATCGGCGCCCGACATCTGAAGATCGACTGGGACAATGAGTGCGCCACCAACGGCCGCTTCGCCGAGCGCTATCCGACCCCTGACCACGTGCGCGAGGCGTCGATCAGGGCCTTCAACCGCATCGACACCCGCATGCGCCAGGCCAACCCGGACCTGATCACCCGCAACGGCTGGTGGCCGAGTCCCTGGTGGCTGCAGTGGGCTGACCATGTATGGCTGGCCACCTCCGGCGACTGCGAGTACGCCGCCCTGCCCTCCCGCACCCAGCGCGACCGCGAGATCACGCACCGCGACGCCGCCTACCATCAGATCCTCAGAGCGGCTGAGACGCCGTGTCCGCTGGACGCCTTCGACAACCACGGCTTCGCGCACGCGCTTGACAACCCCTTCCGGGAGCACCCTCATACGTGGCTGGACAACGCCGTGCTGCAGTTCACGCGCGGCACCACCTACCTGCACATGCCCATCTGCCCCGAGAGCCTGCGGGAGGAGGAGGCGCGCACGCTCCAGCAGGCCATGGACTGGATGCACCACCACGCCGGGGAGCTGGGAACGCGTGACTCGCGCATGGTCGGCGGCAGCCCCGCCGAGGGCGAGGTCTACGGCTATCTGCACCCCTCGGACGACAGCGCCTGGCTGGTGGTGCGCAATCCGTCGCCCCAGCCGCAGGTCTATGGGGACGCCCAGCGCATCGCCCTGGAGCTCGGCTGGGCCCCGCGTACCTGGCGCCAGGTCTACCCCTACTGGCAGGACCTGCCGCTGACCGCGGGCATCCTCATGCTGGGCCACGAGGTGCGCCTGATCCGGCTGATGCGCGAGCCGCAGGAGGACGTGTCGCCGGTTCCCTGTACGCCCTTCATGGTGCGCGCGGTCGAGGGCGGATACGAGTACCTCTTCCCCGGCTTCGCGCCGCTCACCGACGAGATCGGGCCGACCGTCCACCCGGACATGCAGATTCCAGCCATCACGGCGGAGCGAACCGCGAATGAGGCCATCGAGGGCGGCTGGCGCAGGCAGTGGTTCTGCGGCATCCCGCATCGCCTGGAGCAGGCGGAGCTTCGCGTGACCGTGCGCGGCTGGCAGGAGGACCTGGATGGGCTCACGGTTCGCTGCGGCAGCAGCCGCTATCGGGGCGTGGACGCTCGCCACACCATACCCGCCCAGCGCATCTTCCGCAACGAGCGGCGCGGCCGGACCACCAACGCGGTCATGCCGCCCCTCGGACCCCGGGACCGTGACGACTATGCCTTCGCGATCCCGGACGGGGGATACTCCTCCATCACCCTGGACCTGGTGGGCGATGGCGCCGGGCAGGTGAGCGCCGAGGCCTGGATCACCGGCTGGGAGGCGCCGGCTCGGCAGACGATCACCCAGGCTGATCCGCCCGCCGACGGTCCGCTCCTGCCGCCGCACCCCTACGGCTTCTCGCGCTGTACGCGTCTGTGAGGAGCGCACTGGGCGTGCCACGGAACGTAGGGCGTTGTCGTCCGGAGCGGCGGCGTCTTCAGACCCGCCGGCCGTGTGCAGTGAGTCGTTGCAGTTGTAACCCCGGTGCCCCCGCGAGATGCTCCGCATCTCCGGGATGCGCCGAAGGCGCATGGGTCTTGTCGGGCTGGAAGCCCGACCTGCGCGGGGAAGCCCGACCTGTGCGGACGAAGGGCGCAGCAACGGCGTGCGGGCGGGGGCGCCTGCACTACTCAACTGAAAGCCAGTCGGGTGGAACACCGACCTACGCGATCAAGAAACGCCTGCGCGATGAAATGCCGAGCGGGGGGCGCCTACGTTGCCGCCCGGTGGCTCGTCGTGCGTTTGCAAGGGCGCGCCTCCGCTCGCGCCCGGTCGTTTGTCGTTCCGGTCGCTCCACATTGAGCGCACGCAGAGGAGGGGCCGCCTGAGCGCGCCGCAAAGAGGCGCGCGAAGTCGGCCCGCTCGTACTCACGCGCCCCGGCCCAGGATCTCGTCGAGCTGACGCCAGACTCCGTCAGGAAGCTCCGCCGTCGCGGCCGCCACGTCCGCCTCGATCTCCGTCGGGTCTCGTGCGCCCACCAGCGTGGAGGCGATGCGCTGCTCCCGAAGGCAGAACTGCAGGTTCACCGCCAGGAGGCTCACCCCGCGAGACCGGGCCCACTCCCAGAGGGTGCCGGCCCGCGCCAGTCGCTGCGGCGTTGCGAAGCCCCCCAGGTCGAGGCGTCGCGGGTCCTCTCCCGACAGGAGCCCCAGCATGATCGCCGCGCCGTTGAGGACGCCAACGTCGTGCTCGACCGCCGCGGGCAGGAGGCCTTCGGCGGCGCTCCAGTCGAGGAGGTTGTAGTCGCAGGCGGTCAGCGAGACGTCAAAGCGCTCGCTCTGGATGCAGCGACGGTGGAAGGCCTGATTCTGCACCCCCAGTCCGATGGCGCGGATCATGCCGCGCTCCTTCAGCTCCTCCAGCGCCTCCACCGCGCCCCCGGGGGCGAAGACCGGCGCCAGATCGACCGGATCGTGCACCAGCGCGATGTCCAGATGGTCGATGCCCAGCCGCTGCAGGCTCCTCTCGACGCTGCGCTGCGTCCACTCGCCGGAGTAGTCCATCGCCCCCGGCTCGACGAAGCCGGTCTTGGTGGAGATGACGAGGTCCTGGCGACTCCGGCCTGCGGCGAACCACTCGTCAAGGGCCGCGCCGATGAACCGCTCGCTTGGGCCGTACATGGGGGAGGTGTCGATGAGGTTGACGCCGAGCTGAAGCGCCCGGTGCACGGTCGCCACAGCCTGCCGCTCATCGAAGCCGTCCTCGGTGCGCCCCAGATGCGCTCCGCCCAGGCCGATGGTGCTGACGCGGAGGTCAGTGCGCCCGAGGCGCCTTCTGCACAGAGCTGCGCGGTTCAGGATGCGATACCTCCCAATGTCAGTGCACGGCCCACGCCGGGTCGGCCAGCAGGTCCACCCAGGCGCCGCCATTGCGGGCGGAATGGACGGCCGCCAGCACCGCCGCGAGCGACCCGATCCCGTCGCCGTATGGAGAGCGGGTGAGTGAGGGGTCGTCCTTGATGATAGCGTCGAAGAAGGACGCGAACTGCCGGCGGTAGGAGACGCGGCCTGGCTCATCCTCGGCCACCCGCTCGCCGTCCACCGCCAGGCAGCCGCCCGAGAGGTCATACAGGGAGCCGTCGGCGACGATGAGGAAGGCCGAGTGGCCGCGGCCCTCCAGCGCCGCGCAGGTGGTGACGCTCGCAAGCCCCCCGGAGGCCAGGGTGTAGGTGGCGCAGACGCTCAGCGGGATATCGAGCTGGTCAGTAGGCTCAGGACGCTCCACCATGCGGGCCGAGACGGCTGTCAGATCGCCGGCGATCCAGCGCAGCAGGTCCACCTGGTGGATGGTGTTCTCCACGAATGGCCCACCCGAGTACTGCGCGAGCTTCCACCACCACGCCAGCGCGCCGCTTCCGTGAAGCCGATGCACCACTGCCTGGACGACGTCCCGGCCCTCCAGGCGCTCGCGGGCCGCCTCGCACGAGCGGCGATGGCGGCTGTTGAACCCCACCTGGCTGATGACCCCCGAGCGTGTGATGGCCTCGTCGATCTCGCGCGCCTGGTCCATGCTCAGCGTGGGCGGCTTCTCCACGAACACGTGTATGCCGCGCCCCGCGGCCATGATCTCGGCGTCAGTGTGAGCGTAGGGCGGAATGAAGATGCAGACGGCGTCGAACACCTCGGCGTCGAACATCTCATGATGGTCGGCGTAGCGGGCCGCGACGTCGTACTCAGCGCCGCGTGCCGACAGCGCCTCCGCATCGGTGTCGCAGAAGGCGACCAGCTCGACCTGCGGGAGCTCGGCCAGGATGGGCAGATGGCAGATCTCGGCCATCCTCCCCACCCCGATGACGCCGACGCGCAGCCTGTCCATATCGGCCTCCGGATGCATCGTTGCACTCCACGACCGCGCTCTCGGCCCGAATGGGCCCCAGCCGCGGTGTGCCCAGTTCGCCGGCGGGAGGTGGGCACCTGCCCAACCGGGCGCGCGGTCGCTGGCGCCGCGAACCGGGCGGCGTGAGAGCGCATCAGGCAAGGCGGCTGGAGAATCTGCGGGGCACAAGCAGGCGCCGGACGCTGCGGCGCTGAAAGGAGGTTTCTCGACAGGGCGCCTGAGCCGGGCCGGGCGCCGGCCGGGCGATGATGCGCCACGAGCTACTGGAGATGGTCAGCCATGGACCTGCGATTTCTGATGGTGTTTGCCCCCATGCTCGCCCTCACCTGCGCGGCTGGTGCCGAGGATCTGCTGCCGCGCAGAGACGTCTTCGTTCGTCCTGGAGCGCCCGCGGGAGGGGACGGCTCGCGGGATGCCCCCTACTCCAGCATCCAGGAGATGGTTGAGAAGCACGACGCCGAATGGGGTCAGGTCTCCCTCTACCCGGGCGTGTACGAGGAGGATGTCGTCATCCACCGGGGGCGCTTCTGGTTCTTTCCGGCACAGCAGTATGACGTCATCCTGGAGGGGTCCATCACCATCAGGCGCCCCGGCATCATCATCCGCGGGATGGACATCCGCTCCGAGGGCAGCGGCATCATCCTCGACGAGGGGGCGAAGGGCTGCCAGATCCAACAGAACCGCATCCAGAGCGTGGGTGACGGCCAGGCGGGAATAGCCATCGTGGCCGAGGATTGCTCGGGCTGCCTGATCAGCGACAACATCGTGGACCTGCGCGGCCAGAGCGGGGAGGGCCGCACCGGCATTCGGGTGCGGGTGGCAGCGGGAGTCCTCGGCAACCGGCTGGATCACAACCAGATCCTGGGATGCGAGACAGGCATCTCATTCGTCCCCGGCCAGGGCATCTCTGAGGAGACGAACGTCGCGACCTCGAACCGCCTCCAGGCCAACGGCGTGGGCATGGAGCTCGCGGCGCCCGGTGTGACCGCACGCTACAACCAGTTCCGGGCCAACACCCAGGCGGCGGTGCGCGCCACGGCCGGGCCAACTATGCTGGTCGCCAACCGGTTCGACAGTGACGCCACCGCCGCGCGGCTCGACGGTGAGGGCATCTCGCTGCACAGCAACGTCATCGCCAACTCCGACGGGCCGGCGGTGGCGGTCGCGGGCGGCCGGGCGAGACTACTGCACAACACGCTGTACTCGGCCGACGATACGCATGCGCTGCTGGCCGCCGCCGACGGGGCCGCGGTCGAGGCCCGCCACAACATCCTCGTGAAGCCAGGGCCCATCATCGCCGGTGACGGCGCGCTGGATCTGTTCGGCAACCTCTACTCCCACGAGATCGACGCCGCCCAGGCCGACGAGGGCGCCGTCTTTGCGGAGCCGCAGTTCAGGGACCCCGAGCGAGGCGACTTCCACATCCCCGCCGACAGCCCGGCGGCGCATAAGGTCGAGGCGGTCGAGATCCGCACCGACGCGGATGGCGTTGGACGCCCATGGGGGCGCATGGCCAGCATCGGCGCCTGCGAGGCTCCCGGAGAGCCTCAGCGACGAACCCTCTGGGTCTCATCGGGCGCGGAGGCCGGTGAGGGCACCAGGGAGGCACCGTTCGGCTCCATCTCTGCCGCCGCAAGGCGTGCGCGGCCCGGTGATGAGATCGTGCTGGCCGACGGCGAGTATGAGTTCGGCGAGGATGTCCTGGAGTGCGCCGGCGCTCCCGACGCTCCCATCGTGATTCGGGCCGAAAGCCCGGGGCGGGCGGTCGTCGTCAGCAGCCGTCTGCGGCTGGAGCGCTGCTCGTACGTGCACCTCAGGGGCCTGCGCTTCACCGAACCTCCGAGCGGATACGTGGCCTTCGGGCCCTACTGCCGGCACTGCGCGGTGGTGGACACCGAGGGCGTCCGGGAGGCGAGGGGCGGCGGCACCGGCATGGCTGTGTCCGGCCCCGGCAGCCAGCACATCCGCTTCGAGAACAACACGATCAGCCTCAACCACGGTGGCGTCGGCATCCAGATCGGGTGCCAGCGGCACAACTGGCGCCAGACGCTGCGGGGCAACGACATCTCCGGCTGCTACTACGGGTGCCAGACCGGCGGCGGATCATACCCCACCGCGCCGCCCGGCTACCACATCATCGAGGGCAACACCTTCCACGACAACTGGAAGGATGGCGTGCACACAAAGGGCACCGACCAGATCATCTGCGGGAACCACTTCTACAACAACGCCGGCCACGCCATCACCACCCGCTACGGCGCGCGGAACGTCATCGTGGGCAACTACATCCACGACAACGGCCACGGCATCCGGCTCCACAGCCCGAGCCACTTCGTCATCAACAACCTCATCTACAACAACGAGGGGTTCGGCATTCACGCCGCCTCCTGGCCGGGCGGCAAGGAGGGGCGGTTCCCGCACAACTTCGAGCCCTCGTATGAGCCGCCGCACGAGGTGTGGATTGCCCACAACACCATCTACCGCAACGGGCGCGGCCAGATCGACGCCAACATCGGCTCCCGGCTGATGATCCTGCGCAACATCATCGTCGGGAATGACCCCGACCAGCCCGGTATCCTGTTCGCCCGCGGGAGCGCGGCCCGACAGGTTGAGGGGAACCTCTACTGGCAGGCGCAGCGGCCGCTTCTGCGCGAGTACGAGGGCGGGAGATTCAGCAGAGTCGCTGAGCCGATGTTCGCTGACCCTGAGGGCGGCGACTTCCGGCCTCGCGAGGGCAGCCCGGCATATGAGGTGGCGGATTTCGACGACGCGCTGTCGGCTGTGCTCTCCAACGCGCCCTGCGGCATCCCGCTCGGGGACCACGTCGGCGCGTCGCTGCCCCCGCTTGCAGCCGGGCAGTAGCCGCCGCCTGCCCGAGCTTACTCCAGCAGCATCTGCTCGCTGAGGCGCAGCACGACCATGTCGGTGCTCAGGCCCTCGGCCCGGAGGCGCCCGGACGAGATGAGCAGTTGCCCGGGGCCGGCCTCCAGGATGAAGGGATAGGACACCTCGCTGGCCGTCGCGCAGACCGTGGGCTCCGTCCAGGTTTCGCCATCATCCCCAGAAAGAGCAACCGAGAGCGCCTGGCGGTCCCTGGTGGTGTCCATGGTGTTATTCCACGCTATGGCGAGGTCGCCGCTGCTGAGCCGCACCACCTGGCAGGGGGAGTTCGGACTCCGGAACCGGCTGTCTTCGGGACTGCTCCAGGTAAGACCACCGTCCTGGGAGTACGACTGCAGGAACCGGCCCAGCTTCGTCCGGATCAGCATCCACACGCGCCCGTCCCGCAGCTCCACAACGCTCGGCTCCAGGGCGCCGGCATGGCTGCCATGGCCGCCGGCGTCGGCGAGATCGATGGCCTCGCTGGTCTGCCACGTCTCGCCGCTGTCAGTCGAGACCGCGCAGGCGCTGACGAACCGCTGCGGGTCCTGCAGGTAGCTGAAAGGCACCAGGATATTGCCCGAGGAGGTCTGGATCGCCCCGTTGGTCGCGCCGGTATAGCCCTGGAATACTCGCCGACGGCCCTGCCAGGTCTGGCCCTCATCGGCGCTGTAGACGGCCCACAGATCGCTCTGGGAGTTGTCGGTGCGTCCGCCGAACCCGACATATCCGTAGTAGAACATCCATATCCTGCCATCGGCGGTGCGGAGGAACGACGGGCGCCCGGTCTGACAGTCAGGGTTCTGCTCCAGCAGCCGCTCCGGCCCCCAGGTCCTGCCGCCATCCGCCGACTCCACCCCATAGAGCTTCACCGAGCCGATCTCGCCGCGCAGATCCCCCGGCTTGCCATACGCCAGCAACACATTGCCGTTCGCCAGCTTCACCATCGCCCCGCCACGGTACCCCTCGTCGGTGGGGAAGCTGTGCTCAAACGGTTCGGGAACAGTCAGCGGCTTCGCCGCCGCCGCCTGACTCATCTGCATGCACAGCGCCGCCACCAACACAGTCAGCCACGCTACTACGCCCCCGTCGATGATCGGATGCATCGGTCTCCTCCAGACACGACCGTGATCCCGCCCGGCATGCACCTGCTGGCTGCTTCACGCGAAGCTTACGCGGATCCCCCCACTGATTCCTTCAGCGGATCGCCCTTTCTCCCATTGCCGCGCTGGAGTCGCACGCGGCGCGATGTCCTCGCTGCCCGCCGTGAGCGGGCGGGCGCCATCCGGTGGAGCAGGACAGGCAGATCCAGCCCGCTCAGTCCTGCAAGTGCCGCCGTGGAGGAGCCAGAGGCAGGAGTTGGCGCTGTCAGGCGGGAAACCTGCATCCGACGTGCGGGCAGCGCCTGCTGGCCTCGTGAGAGGATGGACAGCGATGGGAATCCGGCTGAATACTGAGCTGCTCCGGGACCGGACACTGGAACTGCTTGGGGACGTGGGGCTGAAGGTGGACCACGAAGAGCTGGCCGAGAGGATGCTCGCCCGGGGCTGCTCCCGGGCCCCGACCGGCAGGATCCGCATCCCCGGTGGCCTCATCGACGAGCTGGTGGCCTACCAGGAGACGAGCCGGGCCGAGGACGACGACGACCAGGAGCTGGTCCCATGGTGTGGGCCGGACTGGGCGCACTGGATCATGTGGACCGGCCAGAAGCAGCAGGTGCGGGAGCGGATGCAGCGCGAGCTGCTGATGTCGGCCTTCGACTGCGGCCCGACGCAGTACTATGACTACGAGAGTGAGTCCCTGCTGCCCGTGAATACTGATATCTTCACCGAGATGATGAAGCTGGCCGAGGCTACGCCCGAGATCGGCTATATCAGCACGTGGTATCGCCAGGACGTGCCGCAGCCGACCGAGCGGCTGGCCTCGCTGGTGCTGGCGCTGCGGCACACGTCGAAGGTCGATGGCATCGAGGCCATGAACGCGGCTACGATCAAGTACCTCGTAGAGATCGGGGAGATTATGAGCGGGCGGGCCGGCGACGCCCGATACCTCGCTGGATCGCAGTGCCTCATCTCGCCGCTGGTCCTCGACCACTGGGCGGGAGAGGACATGCTGGAGCGGGCGCGGCTGGGCGTGAATCGCTACCACGCCGCCTCCATGCCGGCGGTGGGCGTGTCCGCGCCGGTGACGGTGGCGGGGACGATCCTGGTGGGCGCGGCCGAGACCCTCGGCTGCATGGCGGCCGCCTACTGCCTGGCGCCGGAGGGCGACATCACCGGCCGCATGATCACCACCGTGGCCGATATGCGCAGCGCCGACGCGGCCTCGGCCGGGCCGGAGAGCGTGCTGGTGACCGTCGGCGTCAAGAGGCTCTTCGACGATCACTTCGGCGGCCATCTGTGGGCGGAGACCTACTTCAGCCCCTCCACCAGCCGCCCGGGCCTGCAGGCCGTCTACGAGAACTCCTATGCCGGCGGCGCCCGGGCGCGGCTCACGGACTCGCCGGAGATCCCCTATCCCGGCATGGGCACGCTCGACAACGGCGGCGTGGGCTCGCCCACGCAGCTTATGCTCGACATGGAGATACGCAAAAGCCAGTTCGCCCTCAACGACGAGGTCGAGGTCAGCGAGGACACGCTGGCGTTCGAGGACATCCGCGAGTGCACGGAGGGCGGGGAGACCTTCCTGGCCACCGAGCACACTCTCGAGCACTTCCGGGACCTGTGGACCTCGGAGCTGTTCCCGCTGAGCGTGCCGGCCGGCGCGGGCGAGGTTGGGGGCGAGAGGCACGTCCTGGACCTGTGTGAGGAGCGGTGGCGCGCGAACGTGGAGCGCTGGGAGCCGCCCGAGCTGCCCGATGACACGCTGCGGGAGCTGGAGGGCGTGGTCGAGCGGGCGAACCAGGAGCTGATGTAGGAGGCGGATCCGCACTGTCGGCGGAACGCGCGGGCGACGGCGCTCGCGCTCTGGTACTATGGGTGACTTGCGCAATCCCGCATATGTTGACGACGAGCGCAGCCAGTGCTTGGTTGCGTTGGAGACGAGCGGCGTACGTGGTCGAGGGGCCCCAAGGTTCCGCCCCGGCCCGGCACGTAGCTCTACCCAGGAGCTAAACGGCGCGCAGGCGGGGGCGCCTGCGCTGATGGTCGGGCTGGAAGCCCGTGAGACCGAAGGTCTCCAGTGGGCCGGGGTGGAACCTGCGCGGTCAGTCGCTCCCGCTCCTGACCGCGCCCCGCTCGCGTCGCTCGCGGCGGCCCCTCCATGGTGCCAGCGCGCGGGTTGCTGTCCGGGAGGATCATAGGCGAGCTTCGGCTACCCAGCGGTGGCTCTGAACTCGCTGCACGTCGGGCATCCCGCCGCACGAGCCCGCTTTCGGAGGAGGCGTATTGACCATGGACAAGCCCGGCGACACGGGGCTGGAGATCGAGTACACGGAGCGCACCCGGGCGATGCAGGAGGATGCGGCCCGGCACCTGCTGATCAGTCTCAGCCACTACGAGGACGTGGAGCGCAGCGGCGCCAAGATCATCGAGCGCGGTGAGGGCTGCTACATCTACGACACCGACGGGCGGCGGTATCTGGACACCTTCGCCTCGCTGCTGACCACCATCTGCGGCCACCACCGGCCCGAGGTCCATCAGGCGATGCTGGAGCAGATGCGCAAGATCGAGTTCTATCCCGTCTACCACGACTGCATGACCCCGGTGGCGATCGAGCTGGCCAAGCGGCTGGCGGCGCTGGCACCAGGCGAGCTGGAGGTCAGCTTCTTCGTCAGCGACGGCTCGGACGCCACGGAGTCCGCCATCAAGATGGCCCGGCAGTACTTCTGGGAGACCGGCGAGCGCACGCGCACCAAGATCCTCTACCGCCGCAACAGCTATCACGGCGCCTCCATGGGCGCGATGGCGGCCACCGGCCTGCAGTGGTTCCGCGAGGTGCAGCCGCCGACCGCGCCCGGCTTCGTGCAGGTGATGGCCCCCAACCCCTACCGCTGTGAGCTGGGCCTGGACCCCGAGGAGTCGGCGCGCATGGCGCTGCGCAACACCGAGGCGATCATCGAGTGGGAGGGCCCGCAGAGCATCGCGGCCATGATCCTCGACCCCATCCCCGGCTCCAACGTGGGCTATCCGGTGCCGCCCGACTTCTACCTGCCCGAGCTGAAGGCCCTCTGCGACAAGCACGGCATCCTGACCATCTATGATGAGATCCAGGTGGGGATGGGCAAGACCGGTCGCATGTTCTGCTGCGAGCACTGGGACGTAGTGCCGCACTTCCTGTGCCTGGGCAAGGGCTTCTCGGCGGGTTTCGCGCCTATAGGCGCGGTGCTGACCACGCCGGAGATCGCGGATGTCTTCCGCCGCCCCGAGCATGACTTCCGCCACGGGCACACCTTCGCCGGCCATCCGGTCAGCGCCGCCGCGGTGCTGGCGGTGCTCGACATCTTCGAGGAGGAGGGGCTGGTCGAGCGCGCGGCGCAGATGGGCGCCTACCTGCGCCAGCGGCTCGAGGAGCTCTACCGCCACCGGATCGTGGGGGATGTGCGCGGCCTGGGGATGCTGCAGGCGGTCGAGCTGGTGGCCGACCAACAGACGCGCGAGCCGCTGGACGAGGCCCTCAACGTCGGCAGCTTTGTGCGCGATTACGCCTATCGCAATGGCATGATCCTGCGCAACAATGGGGATATCCTGGTCCTGGCGCCACCGCTGGTGGTCACGCGCGAGATCATCGACGAGATCGTGGGCAACATCGAGGGCGGGATCGTCGCCGCCATCGAGCACTTCGGCCTGGCCGGGGCGTGAGAGGGATGACCGTCTACGACCTGAGCGTGCCGACCGCGGATGGCGTGGACTGGTACGACCGGCGAGCGCGTGCGCCTCGACGCGCTGGGGCCGGGCATGTGAGGGAGAATCTGCATGCATATCAGGCTGATGGCGGTGATCCTGGTGGCGGCGAGTGCCGGCTCGGCGGGGCTGGCACAGCGCGATGCCGGCCTGGTGGGCCACTGGACGTTTGACGAGGGCGATGGCGACGTCACCGGCGACCTGAGCGGACAGGGCAACGACGGCCGGCTGCACGGGCCCACCTGGGTGCAGCGGGGAGAGGGCCACGCGCTGGCCTTCAATGGCGTCGATGACTACGTGGACTGCGGCGCCGGAGCCGGCCTGGACCTGAGGGAGGCCGTCAGCCTGGAAGCCTGGGTGCAGCCGCTCGCTGTCCCGGCCGGCGAGCCGCTGATCGCCGGCAAGTCCACCGGCAGCTACGCCCTGACGATGTACAAGGACGGGCAGTGCTGGTGGTACATCTCCAGCGGAGGCAACAACCTGAAGGCCCCCGTGGAGGTGGGCGCGTGGAATCACATCGTCGGCACCTTCGACGGCAGCACCATGGCGCTGTATGTCAACGGCGAGCGTGTCGGCTCCCGCCAGTCGCAGTTCGAGGAGATCGCGCAGGGCGGCAGGCTGTCGATGGGGGCGGTGGTGGGCGGCGCCGGGGTTCCCACGGGGCCACACTTCCAGGGCCTGATCGACGACCTGCGGGTCTACAGCAGGGCGCTTGCCCCGGAGGAGATCCAGACCCGCTACAAGCACACCGCGGGCGGCTACGGGACCGACACCACCTGGTTCGACCGCCTGCGCGCCGTGCCCTACCGCTTCCGCGATCGCCAGCGGCTGCTGGTGCTCTATGACTACCGCGGCGTGTTCCCACGCCCTGACGATGCGCGGCTGGAGGCACGGCTGCTGTCGGCCGGTGGCGAGGCGCTCCAGGTGCAGGAGTTCGCTCCCCTGCCCGCCTGCGGCAAGGTCGCCGCGCAGTTTGCGCTGGCGGATCTCCCGCCGGGCGAGTACCGCGTCGAAGCCGCACTCACGGCTCCCGACGGGCTGAGCGTGACCTCGGCGCTGGAGATCCACTACCCGTTCGGCGAGCTTCATGCGCCGCCTCCGGCCGAGGCGGTTGTACCGCCGCTGCCTGAGGCCCCCGGCCCGGCTGCCTATGACCTGCAGGTGCATCCCGGGGGCGGCTTCACCGTGCAGGCCGCGGGGAGGCGTCTGCCCGTCGAGTCCTTTTTCTCCTACCCCGGCGGCGGCGAGAACAGGCTGCTGGCCGGCCAGCCCGATGCTGAAGGCCAGGACGGGTGGCAGGTGAAGACCAGGCAGCTCGCGGAGGACGCCTGGGAGGTGAGCGCCGGCGGGCCGGACTACGGCATCCTGCGCCGAATCCACCGGCGCGAGACGCGCATCGAGGTGCGCGACACGATACGCAACCTGACTGATGAGGTGCTGGGCGTCATCATCGACAACCGGCTCGACGCCCGCGCCGACCCCTTCACGGACTGGGCGGTCGCCGGCCACCCCAATGCTATCGAGCGCAGGCACAGCCACAGCCAGAGCGTCTTCGTGGCCTGGGACGAGCTGGGCGTGGGGATGCTCCCGCTGGATGACGTCTACATCGTCCACGGCACCATGTACGCCCGCGACGGGCGTGCCGGGATGGCCGACGACATGTTCGGCCTGGCCCCCGGCGCCTCCTACACCCTGGACTGGGCGGTCTACCCGTGCGGCCGCGGCGACTACTGGGACTTCATCAACGCGGTGCGGCGCGACGAGGGACGCAACGGCACGACCATCGAGGGCGGCTTCGCCTTCATCTCCCGCGAGGGCGTCTCCGAGGAGTACGTGGAGCTGCGGAATCTCCGCTACGGCTCCTTCGGGTGCCTGACCCACGTCGCCGATGACCCGCAGATCGAGATCGAGGGCATCGAGTTCATCCACCTGCCCAAGGAGCGGGCCCGGCTGCGGCGGCAGTTCGCGGCCATTCGCGCCCAGCATCCGCACCTGAAGCTGATGTTCCACATCGCCCACAGCCTGTTCTCGACCAACCGGCCGGCGGAGCTGTTCCCGGACTCCCGCGTGGTGGACGCCAACGGGAACCAGGTCACCTACTCCCACGACTACGCGAACAGCCCCTACTTCAGCCGCCAGCGCTACGAGGAGGGCTGGCGGTGGTACATCTTCTACCCCACGCCGGGCAACTCGTTCCATGACGCCATGATGCGCGCCGCCGACATGCTCATCGACGACATCGGCTGCGACGGCGCCTTCATGGATGGCTTCATGCTCGGCTACGGCTCGCCGTGGACGCACGACCGCTGGGACGGCCACACCGTGCGGATCGATCCCGAGACGAAGACGGTGACGCGGCGGGTCGGGTCGGTCCTGCTGCTGTCGCAGCCCTCGATGGTGGAGTTCACCCGGCGCATGACCGACAGAGGCGCAGTGATCGTGGCCAACAGCCCGGTGGTCACCCGGACGGTGGGCGCCCTGCCGCTGATTGTAGATCAGGAGTGCATCGCGGGCCCGAACGTGCACCTGGCGCAGACCTCGGCGTCGCTGGGCAACCCCTCGCGCATCAACAGCGAGGCCGACGTCTACCGGGACGTGCTGGACAAGCTGCAGTGGGCGAACCTCTACTTCTACTATGGGGAGGGCGAGCTGACCTACCCGTCCCTCCCCCAGCAGATGTACCCGATAACCATCGAGGAGCTGCGCTCGGGAACCGTAAAGGGTGAGGAGCGCATCGTGACGATGCGCTCCGGGGTCTACGGCTGGAAGGGCGACCGACACCTGCACCTGGGCTACCGCTATAACGCTCTGGGGATGCCGGTGCCCGCCGAGCTCGTGACGCGCGTTGATGCGGACGGCGTGCGCACGCTCGTGGAGCTGGACCGCGAGGAGAGCGCGGTCATCAGGAGGATTCCGGTCTCTGCCGAGACGGAGCGCCCGGCCAGCGTGATCTGCGCCGGGTATGACCACCAGGCGATGGTACTGGCGGCGAACGGCACCGGGCGGCTGACGCTGAGGATCGCCGACGGCGACTTCCACGTCCGGCCGAATGCGCCGTACCGCGTGACCGCAGGCGAGACGATGATCGTCCGCTCCGACGCCGATGGCGTGCTCGAGGTAGCGTTGGCCCTCACCGGCGCCACACGGGTGGTCATCGAGCCGGCTGGCTGAGCCGCCGGCTGGCCGTCATGCCGGAATGCAGCGAGGTGTGGGCCGCCCAGCAGTTTGAGGGGCCGCCGGGCGCGTAGCGCCGGGTGACGCCTGTGAGCAGGGCGAGCAGGCCGAGCGTTCCACCCCGGCGCGGGAGGTAGCTCTACTCAGGGCCCAAACGGCACGCAGGCGAGGGCGCCTGCGCTACTTAACGGGTGTGCCGGGCTGGAACCTGGTAGACGCACCAGCGTGACGCCGCATAGTGCGCGAACGTCTGCCACTCAGCAACAGCGCAGCGGTGACTACAGTACTGGAGGGACGGACATGTTCATTGACATTCACATGCACATTTCAGCGATCTCGGACATCGGCTGGACGCCTGACAGCGAGGGACCAGCCTCTCCGGAGCAGTTCATTGAGATGTACGACGAGGTGGGCATCGACTGCGGCGTGATGCTGCCACTCACCAGCCCGGAGTGCAACGTCCTCACTCAGAGCAACGAGGACATCCTGATGATCGCACAGCAGTACCCGGACCGGTTCATCCCCTTCTGCAACATCGACCCGCGGCTGAGCGTGAACTCGCCGGACTTCGACCTCGGCTGGGTCATCGAACACTACAAGGAGAAGGGCTGCCGGGGCATCGGCGAGCTGACGGCCAACCTGTGGTGGGACGACCCGCGCGTGACCAACCTGCTGGACCACGCCGAGCGGTGCGAGATGCCGGTGACCTTCCATGTGGCGAACCGCGAGGGCAATACCTACGGGCTCATCGACGACTTCGGCCTCCCTCGCCTGGAGAAGCAGATCGCCGACCATCCCGACCTCGTCTTCCTCGCCCACTCGCAGGCGTGGTGGGCTTTCATGAGCGCCGACGTGGGCGAGGATGAGTGGGGCGGCTATCCGGACGGGCCTGTGGTCGAGGGCGGCCGCGTGCCGGAGCTGATGAGCCGCTACCCCAACATCTACGGCGATCTGTCCGCCGGCAGCGGCTTCAATGCCGTCAGCCGCGATCCCGAGTTCGGCTACGACTTCCTCGAGCAGTTCCAGGACCGACTGTGCTTCGGCACCGACGTCTGCCGGCCGAGCAACAAGAATGACGTGCTGATCAACCTGAAGAACTTCCTGGAAGATGCGCTCGAGGGCGGGAAGATCAGCCAGGAGGCGTTCGATAAGATCACGCACAGGAACGCGCAGCGCATCCTGAAGCTCGAGGACTGACTCTGCCCTGGCCGTGAGGTCCGCGACCAAGAGGCCCCGCTGGCGGAGTCCCCATGCCCCCTGACGACCGGCACTGCGGACGCCAACGCCTGCGCCTGATGAGTGGCATCAGGCGCAGGCCGACGTACGCGAGTAATGTGGGCTACAGCTCGGCCACATAGCTCGCCGGGGCGGCCATGAAGTCGCGGTAGACGCGGTAATGCTCGGTGTCCTCGTAGGCCACGGAGTGGATCGAGCCGCCATCGAAGCTCAGCAGCGTGGACATGGGGCACGCCAGGATGATCGGCGAGTGCGTGGCGATGATGAACTGGGCGTGGCCCCGGCAGCTCATCTCGGCCAGCAGCTTGAGCAGTTCGAGCTGCGTGCTGGGCGCCAGCGCGGTCTCGGGCTCGTCCAGGAAGTGAAGGCCCCGCACCTGGTAGCGCGCCTCGAAGAAGGACATCAGCGACTCTCCATGTGACTGCGTCAGCAGCGACTCGCCCCCGAAGTATTTGAGCTGCCCTGCATCCTCCGTCGCCCACTCATCGAGAATCATGGCGAAGTCGTTGAATACCTCCGAGGCGAAGTAGGAGCCGGGTACGCTGCCCGCCCGCCACTCGATGGAGATGAACTCCCCCAGCCGGTCCTCATACGGGTTGTGCCTGGCCCGCCGCGTCGGGGCGTGCCGCCACATGTGGATGCCGCAGCGCCGCGCCAGCGCCCTCAGAACCGTGGACTTGCCCGAGCCATTCTCCCCCACGAACAGCGTGACCGGGTCCGTGAACTCCAGCGTGGTCTTGGGGCGCAGCACCGGCAGGTTGAACGGGTAGTGCTCGGTCGTCGGGTACCGCTCAGGATCAAAGGTCGCGCTCTTGAGATGCATTGGGAGCAATCGCCTCAGCCGTGGGGTGATGGGTCGCCTGCCTGTTCGCCCCGGCAGGCTGCGTCACCTGCCCCTGTTTCCGTCGCACAGTCGCACCTACTGCTTGCGCTCCGTTTTCCTGAACCTCGTGACATGACCCCGTGTGATGGTATTCTCGTGGACTACCTCTCCAGCATACTCAGCTTCGGCACGGAAGCCAGCCTGCTCTATCTCCCTCTGTATATCCCGCAGTTGGGCGGAAGCACCTGATACCTCGGGATCTCCGGGGTACAGGGAGAGAAAGCCGTTGGGTTTCAGGACTCTGTGGAGCTCTCGCAGCACTGCCCGAATCTCGTCCAGCGAGAAGTAGTACGAATGCAAAACGTCATGAGCCAGGACGACATCAACCGACGCGTCGTCCCGATCAATGCTCAACTGTCCCGAGGTCTTCATGACCCTTATATTCTGCAGGTTCTCCGCTTGTGCTCTCCGCGCCAGTTTCCCGAGGCCTTCACCTGGCCATATGCCCCACCATGCCTTATCTAATGCGTACACTCTGGCCTCTTCGCCACCAGCTCCGACAATGTGAGCAGCCGGTATCGTGTAGGTCCCCGAGCCGCAACCGAAATCCAGAACTGACTGCCCTGCCTCGAGCCCTATTGCTCGCAAGACTTCTTCTGCCTGCCTCTCCAGCTCAGTCATCTGTTACACCCATTGGCCCATGTCCTGCACAGGCGTTCCCTGGCCGAAGGCCTCGGCCTGCCGGCGCCCCCGCACGTAACCGCATTCGCGCGTGTCAGGCGATGACGCTTCGGCAGCGTCACGCCATCGCGCTCACGCAACGCAATCCTCCTCCATCAGGCCGAAGCACAACGCTGGCGTCGCAGCGCCCAGCCCGAGGTCACCCACACATCGCCCGTGCTACGCTGAAAGACGTTGGGGCAGGCGACCGCCGACACCGGGCACCGCACGAGGACCTGCGCCTCAGTCTACCGTTTGACCTCGTCGGGATCAACTCGAGGAATCCTTGCACACGTCGCTGCAGCAGCGGGTGGCCACACAGGTCCTGGCCGGCTGCGAGGCGAAAAGTCGGGCATGATCCCTTACCTGCAGATCGCCGCGCGGCCAGGGCGCGTGCCGGAGCGCGGCTGAGGAGGGAGCCACACATGCGGACCGCGAAGATGATCTCGGCGCTTGTTCCGCTCCTGATGCCGTGGGCTGTCCAGGCGCAGGAGCAGCCGGAGCTGGTGGTGCGCAACCCGCACTACTTCGTGATCGTGGGCGACGGTGAGAGAGCGCCCACGGTTTCGGTGCAGGTGCGCAGCTTCTTCGACAAGACCCAGGGCCTGAAGCTGGAGGTGTCTGACCCGGCCGGGTCGATACGGCTCAACACCACGGTGATGGTCGGCGAGCAGGCCACGCGGCGCATCCCCGGCGAGCCGGCGGAGCTGTACCTCGCGTCCGCGAACATGGACAGCAACGGCATTGTCTTCTCCTGCGATCGTCCGTGGGCGGTCTACGCCGCCGGGCGGACCGGGCTGGGCTCCAACGGCGCCGTGCCGGAGATGTACCTCTACGTCCCGGAGGAGACGGAGGCCTTCACGGTGCGCGTCTCGGCGGTCTCTCCCAACGAGGGCGGGCGGGTCACGCTTCATCACCCCGATGGCTCGGTGGCACTCGTGATGGACGGCGAGTTCGACACCGAAGAGGAGCGGCAGGTCGAGGTACCCGAGGCCCTGCGGGGGCGAGCGTGGTCGCTGACCTGGGCCGAGCCCCAGACGGCGGATGCGAGCCTGCAGGACATCAACGTGTACATCGAGGGCCCGCTCACCCCGCTGCTGTGGATCGAGCGGGAGTGGGCGGAGGCGCATGGCGAGATGCTGTGGGAGCGGCATAGGGCGGCACTGGCCGAGGAGGGAGCGCAATGAGGCGACTGAGCGCGATAATGGCACTGCTGGCCTGCACGGCGGGGGCATGGGCGGCGCCGGAGGATATGGTCCCGCGCTGGGAGTACGTTCCGACCCAGGTGCCGTTCACGCACATACTCGACTACGGCGACATCTTCAGCCCCGAGTATCTTGCGGGGCTGGAGGAGGGTCCGCCGCACCTGATTACCCACCACGAGCTCACCGTCTCACATCCCTACTTCGGCCCAATGTGCGACCTTGGGGCCATCAGGGCAGGAGAGGAGGAGGCGTCAGCGGAGGAGGCGGTGGCCGCCTACCGGGCCCACCGAGAGCAGGTGAAGGCCTACATCGAGGCGGCGCACGCCCGAGGGGTCGAGGTCGTGACCTCCTACATCTGCATGATGACGACCGGGGGGCATCCCGACCGGCGTCTGGGCATATGGCGGTTCTGGGACAACTGGGAGGCCTTCGAACAGTTCGACCTCCCGGCAAAGCCGGAAGATCCCATCACCTGGCAGCAGCGCAAGCCCGACGGCTCCGAGCACCACTTCTATCGCAAGGAGCATGAGCCGTACGCTCCCATGTATCGCTACAGCAATTGCGTGAACAATCCGAACTTCCACGCCTATCAGCGCTGGGTCGTGGAGGAGGCGGCGCGTGCCGGGCTGGATGGGGTGTTCGTGGACAACGCCGGCAGCCAGCGGTGCTACTGCGCGTGGTGTCGGGACGGCTTCGATCAGTGGCTTCGGGAGCGCTACGAGCCGGAGGAGATCGAGGCCCTGTTCGACGGCGACACCCGGATGGCCGAGGACCTGACCGGCAGCGACCTGCGCGCGGCGGAGACCCAGCTCTTCTGGCAGGAGAGCATCCACCGGCACCTGGAGCGCATCCGGCGATGGGGCACGGAGATCCATGGCAGCTTCTACATCTACCCCAACGGCCTGCACAGGCGCGCGCACGCCATGGCGACGCGCTTCCGGGACGCGGACCTGGGCATGGCCGAGAACTCCTCCGGGGCCTTCGGCGGCCACCCGGGGATCGCCCGCCGGCACGTGGTGGCGGGCCTGTATATGCGGCACGTGAACCAGAACCTCCGGCCCTTCCGCTATGCCCCGGCCATCGGCGCGAGCTGCCGCGTATCCATGATGTCCTACTCGGGCTACCCGAACACGGATGAGGCGAACCTGGGGCCGAACGAGAACGTGGGCGTGCTGGGCCTGGCCGAGGCGGCGGCCTTCGGCGGCGGGGGCACCTACCTGATGTACCGCCCGGCCCGTCATCCGTGGATGGCCCCGGTGCGCGCCATGATGAACGGCTTCTTCGAGCGAAATGCCGATCTCTATGCGGGTCGCTACCCCTGGGGGCAGGTGGCCGTCTTCACGCCCGTGCTGCCGAACTACTTCCGCGACGGGGCGACGCACCAGCTCGGTGGCGAGGTGCTGGAGATGCTGATGGGCCGCGGGCTGCTCGTGGACCTGATGACGGAGCAGACCTTCTCTTCGGAGGCGCTGGACCGCTACGAGGCAGTGGTCGCACCAGGGGTGCGCATCATGTCGGACATGCAGATGCGGGCGCTGATCGACTACGCGGCAGACGGTGGGCAGCTCATCCTGATCGGCGAGGACACCGCCGCTCGCGATCGACTGGGCCGGGAACGAGCCGACGCGGATCGCCAGCCACTCCTGAGCGCCGCGGACGCGGTTCTCACGGGCTCGATTGACGAGCTCGGCGGCGCAGTGGGACTGCCGGACCCGGTGAGGGGCGCCGATTCGGGCCATCTCGTGCGGCTGGCGGCCTACGTGGACAGTTGGGACGGGCCGACGGACCTGACCGTGCACTGCGTGAACTACGACGTGGAGATCGGCACCGCCCACGATGGCGTGGGAGCGGTGGACGACCTGGCGCTGTCGATCCCGCTGCCGCCGGGCATGACCGCACGTGCTGCGACGCTGAAGGTGCCCGGCAGGCAGGACGTGAGCATCGACGTCGAGATGCAGGGCGGCCGGGCGGAGGTCGTCATTCCCCACCTGGAGATCTACGCCCTGCTGCACATCACGTGAGACGTCGCCATCTCCGAGAGAGGCCCGCGCCGCAGTGCCGTCACCGCTGCGGAACTCGCGCCTGCGACCGACCCGACCGACCACGGGAGGCATCACGACCATGCTGCCGATCGCGCTGGGATCGCCCGGCTGCGGTGAGGGTGACGCGAGTGAGAATCGCAGCCACATCATCGACGTGGGGAGCCGCAAGCAGCTCTTCATTGACGACATGCTCATGGATTCAAGCCGCGGAATCCGGCTGACGATGAATCCGCCGCGCAAGACCGGCGAGGTGCTGATTACCGCGGATGAGCCGTGGGAGGATGGCGGTGGGGTTCGGGGATTGAGCGCCACAAACACCAGCATCCTCAGGGAAGGCGGGCTGTTCCGCGTCTGGTACGACAGCCTCGGCCAGGATTACGATCATCTCGGCAGCGACTTCCGGCAGATCGGATACGCGGAATCCGAGGATGGGATCCACTTTGTGAAGCCATCGCTGGGCATCGTCGAGATTGGGGGCTCCACGGCCAACAACATCGTGATCCGCGAGAACATCGGCGGCGGCGTGGTGTGGATCGATCCCAGGGCTTCCGAGCACGAGCGGTACCGCTCGCTGCGCAAGACCCGCCCCTCCGGGGAGCTGGCGCTGCACAGCTCACCGGACGGAGTCCACTGGACGCTGACACGGACCACGGACATCGGCCATTGCGACACGCAGAGCATCGCGTTCTGGGATGACGCCTACCAGTGCTACGTTCTCTACACGCGCAGGTGGGTCCGGCCGCCGGAGACGGAGCACGCGTACCGCATCTTCCGCCGGCTCGAATCCACGGACCTGGTGGAGTGGAGGAATGAGGAGATCGTCCTGGCGGCCGACGAGCAGGATCTGAGGACCCACGACACGCCCCAGGGCTATCCCCCGGTTGACTACTACGGCGGCGCGGTCTTCAAGTATGAGGAGGCGCCTGACGTCTACTTCATGTTGGCGCAGGCCTTCTGGCATTGGCATCCCCGGAATGGAGGCGAGGGCTGGGCGCCGGCCACCATGGACGTGAGGCTGTGCGCCAGCCGTGACGGGAAGCGATTCGAGCGCCTCGGCCACCGCCGCCCCTTCATCCCGCTGGGGGCCGAGGGAGAGTTTGACTCCAGGCTCGTCTGGGCCATGCCAAACCCGATCCGGGTGGGCGATGAGCTGTGGATCTACTACGTGGGCACGAACCGGGATCACGACGGCTTCATCGATCCCGCCGCGCCCGATGGCAGGTATCTCGGGGCGGTCAGCCGAGCGGTACTTCGGCTGGACGGCTTCGTCTCGGCCGACGCGGGATATGCCGGCGGAGAGATCGTGACGCCCCCGATCCGGTTTGAGGGCTCGAGGCTGGAGCTGAACGTCAACACGAGCGGTGGCGGATCAGTGGTCGTCGAGCTGCTGGACGAGTCCGGCGCGCCGATCCCAGGCTACACCAGACAGGATGCCACGCCAGTCAACGGCAGCTCGGTGCGCATGCCCGTGTCATGGGGAGGCAGCACGGACGTGAGCGCGCTGAGCAGGAGGCCGATCCGGATGCGCCTCCTCATGCAGGATTGCAGGCTCTATGCCTTCCAGTTCAGTTAGCGGGCGATGTCAGCGGTGGGCGTTCACCGATCCGGCGCAGCGTGCGGACCTCCGACCGGATGGGAGAGTGGCTATCCGGAATCGTTCAACGAGCAGGCTGCTCTTCGGACCCCGAGGCCCACAGGGAGTCAGCTCTCCTGTCTCTCGATGCTGAACGTGACCGTGCCGCCTCCGGTCACCTCGCAGGGGTCAAGGCATTGGACGTAGGCCCTGCCATCGGCTCTCTCCCTGTGGGCAAGGCCCATCTGCTCGGGCTTGACGCCCTTGGCGAGCGCAATGTGGTAGGGAATGATCGACGCGAAGGAGTGCATGCAGCCGGCGGTGGTCTCGCGGAGGTTGAGGCGGAAGCCGTCATCCAGGACGATCAGATCGCCCTCATTGTAGACGGGGCAGCGGCCCTTGATGGCCTCAACGCGAACGATCAGTCTCATGCCGATCTCTCCTATTTGATGCGGATGACCGCTACGATGCAAAGCGCATGCCAGTCACACTGTCTCACGTCAGGGTCGCCGCCGAACGTGTCGGCACAGAGTGGCTTGCCATCAGCGCCGGCTCAGCCCCCGGGCCGTCGGAGGATGATGCCGGGCTGGATCTGCAGTAGAGGACGTGGCCGTCCCCAGCCGTCCAGGGATGTGCCGCAGTCTTCCCTGACCCGACGCTGGTCGGTCCCGTCGGCATTCATGACCCACAGCTCCTCGATATCGCGGCGGTCGCCGCGAAGCCACAGGATCTCGCTGCCGTCCTCGGACCAGCACGGGCAGTAGTCATCCCCGTTGCGCCGGGTGAGCCGCGTCTGATCACTGCCATCGGCGTCCATGATGAACACCTCGAGCCCCGGCCTGTCCTTCGGCAGGGGTCCGGTCCGGGGCGGCGTCGGTGCCAGCCTCCGACAGAAGACGATCCGCCTCCCGTCGCGTGACCACCGTGGCATGCCGTCATAGATCAGGTTGGAGGTCAGTCGGGTCTGGTTGCTGCCGTCGGCGTCCATCCTGTAGATCTCGTAGTCCTTGTCCGGCCCGCGGTAGTGGTCGTAGACGATGCTGGCGCCGTTGGGGGACCAGTCCGGGTGGTAATCCGCCAGCTCCGAGTCCGTGAGATTCGTCAGGTGCCTGCCATCAGTCTCCATGCGCCAGATGTCCCACTGGGTGCCCCTCAGGCCTGCGAAGGCGAGCAGGGCGCCGTTGGGGGCCCAGGTCGGCTGCATGCCGTGGACGTCGCCCGTCAGCACCTCACGGTCGCCTGTTCCGTCCTGGTTCATGATGTGGATGCGGAGCTCGCTCAGGCCCAGCGTGTAGGCGATCCGCGTGCCGCCGGGTGACCACCGGGGGAACTGCGCGGGGGAGTCGCCACGGGTGAGCTGCAGCTCGCCCGTGGCACCGAGCCGGCTCCTGAACACCTGCGTCCGTTCCGCGTCACTCACGTGACGGTGGTAGACGATCTTGTTGTGCCCTGGCTCCGGCAGCCCTACACGTGCAGGCGGACGCTCGATGCGGACGGCCCCTTCGTCGCGCCCCCGCTCCTGCCCCGACCCCACGCATATGATCCCGACCAGGAAAGCCACGACCAGCGCGACGGACGCGATGCCCTTTCTCATGACAACACTCTCCCTTCCGGTACTCTGGAACCGTCGATGTCATACGGGTGTCGCCGATGCACGGGCCGAACAACTGCCCACGTGCCGCGCACGTTGGCTGCTGCAACCGCAGGCACTCCGGCGAACAGCGCCCTGCTCCGCCGCTACCGGCCAGCACGAACGCGCTGTTCATCGCTCTCACCGCCTGCGAGACTCTGTCCGTGGCCGCGCCGGCTTCCTTGCTATGTCTGCTTCTCTCTTCGCCCGGACCGCTCGCGGTGTTACAGGCTGCAGGTGACCCGGCCCCGAAAGCAGGTCAATGTGGCGCCTTGGACCGCGAGGGGTCTGGGCCGACACGGCGCCAGGACGAGGGCAGGCACGCCGCGCATGCCCGAACAGAGGCGCGCCTGTCCGTGCGGCTCATCGTCATCCTGGCGCGCGATCTGCTGCGATACCCAGCCTGGCGGGAGGAGGCCGAGACCGCAGGCCGAATGGTGGACCCTGGAGGAAGCCGATGACCTCGTCCCGAGTCGCGAGGCTTGCCGTGACGATACTCCTCACCATCGCGCCAGTGGTGATGGCCGGGGAGCCGCCGATCTTTGATGAGGACGCGACGCTGCGCGACGGCGAGCGCAAGCTGGGGCCTGGGGCGCCGATCGCGGTCATGTGGACGCACGAACTGCTCCGACGCAGACGGCTCGTGAGGGAACCGAACATGCGAAGATCAACTGTGGCCTTGCTGCTCGTAACATCATCCGTCGCCTGCGTCGCCCAGGGCGACGCCCTCCTCTTCCGTGCCTCCTTCGACGAGGATCTGACTGCTGACGAGGCGCACGGGCAGGCCGAGCCGGTCTGGGCGCGGGAGGGCACGACCACGGTCGAGGGCGGCGTCTCGGGCACCTGTGCGGAGGTCAGGCCCGGCGGCAACCTCACCTACGACGCGCCCGGCAACGCCTACTGGGAGCGGGGGACGCTCAGCTTCTGGTGGCAGTGCGTGGAGCCGGTGGGGCGGACCGAGTTCACGGTCGCCACCGTCGGCTCCCTCGACCACTTCTACTACGGCCGCTGGTACCGCCTCTACTGCTCAGGCGGGAGGCTCTACGCCTACCTCATCGACTGGCACTTCGACCTCAAGCGCGCCATGATCTCCTCCGGCGACCTCGAGCCTCAGCAGGGCGAGTGGTATCACCTCGCCATGGCCTGGGACGCGACGCGCGGCATCGGGCTCTACGTCAACGGGGAGCTGATGCGCCAGTCCGGGACGCCCTTCTACATGCCGGTGCACCTCAACCAGATCGGGCTGGGGATGTCCGCGGTCGCCCACCACGCCAAGTCCGGCGCGCTCCGCCAGCAGCGCTTCGACGAGGTGCGCAGCTACGACCGCTGGCTGAGCGATGAGCAGATCGCGGCACTGGCGCGTGGCGAGGACGTGCGCGACGGCCCGGAGCTGGATGAGGACGAGATCGCGCAGCATCGCATCCAGAGCCTGGCGCTCGACAGCGCCCGGGGCCTGCCGGTGGCGCCGCGCGACGGGCGCGCCCTGGTGGTCACGCAGCCCCGCATTGTCACCGCCAGGGACGTGCTGCGCACGCAGATGACGGGCGTGGACGGCAAGCTGGCCAGCAAGTGGCCCTCGGGGCGGCGCTACCGGGCCGAGGGGCATCGCTACGACATCGAGATGGCCGGCGAGCCGGTCAACTACGTCGCGCTGACGGGCACGATGCGCGGGAAGCTGCAGCTCGTCGCAGACGGGGACGCGACCGTCCCACTGCATCGTGAGGACGGCGACCCGATGGTGGTGCGCGCGGTCCTGGACGAGCCGATGGGGGCCGAGGAAGCGCACGTGCTGCGCGAGGTCTCCGAGGACCCGTCCGAGCGGCGCAAGGACGGGGCGATGGCGGACCTGCAGGTGCTGAACGTAACGCCAGAGATGCCCGCGGAGGCCATCCGGCCGTCCCAGCGCTGGGCGCTTGCCGACCTCGGGGACCTGGGGGATGTCGGCGCGCGAATCCGCAGCGAGTATCCGCCCCGCGACCAGCTCACGCTGGCGCCCGGATCCGGCCAGAGAAGCGTGCAACTGCCGGCCATGAGGATGCTGCACATCGTCTCCGGCCCGGCGGAGGAGCGCACCGGGGTCCGGCGGGTGCGGCTGGGCCTGAGCGTGAACGCCTCGTCCCAGACCGTGGCGCATCTGGAGCTGATTCACCCGCTCAGCCACACGCGCAGGCAGATGATCCTGGACCTCTCCCTCGCCGACGGCGGAACCGTAGAGCTGGTGCTGGACCCTCGCGACCTGATCCTGGAGCCGGGCCAGCGCATCCACCTCACGCTGCAGTTCGCCCAGCCGGTGCAGCTCGAGGACTGCCTAATGGCGCTGGACGAGGCCCCTGTGGCGACCGCCGCCGAGGAGTATGTCCCCGACCAGAGGCGCATGCTCAAGGCCTACTTCATGGGCCTGAGCGAGGCCCGGCCGTGGGGCTGGCCGCGGGAGAAGATCAAGCTGCTGGACCAGCTCTTCACCTGCATGGAACAGCTCCGCGAGCTGGTGCCCGACGACCGCGATGTCCGCGCCTACTACCACTGGACGCACTACTGGGAGCCCAAGCCGCGCGTGGAGCTTGAGCCGCCGCCGGAGGGCGTGCCGGAGTGGGCGTGGTATCAGGTGAAGGTGCTGGAGAAGTGCCGCCAGGTGGCGCACTGGTGGATCGACAACCGGCAGGTGGAGACCGGTGAGTTCGGCTCCAACGACGGCCCCAACGATGACTCCGTGCTGGTGCAGGACTGGCTGGCGCTGTACCTGATGGGCGAGCATGACCGCAAGCTCGTGGGATCGGCGCGGAGGGTCGCCGACATGTGCTGGGAGCGGACGATGACCGACGGGATCAACAACCAGGTCACCGACCCGCTGCACGCCTACGAGTGGGGCGCGAATGTCAACACCATGATGGCCGTGATGGATTACGGGAACCCGGTCTACATCGAGCGCATGATGCAGATGTGCCAGCACCTCGACGAGCTGACCGGTGTCAATCCGCGCGGCCACAGGCACTACCGCTCGAACCGCTACGGCCTGCATGATATCGTCACCGAGGGCCGCTACGGCTGGGACACCACAAGCAATGCGCTGAACATGCAGGCGGCGGCGCTGCTGGCCTGGTACAGCGGCAACCCCAGCGCGAAGCGCTACCTCACACAGTGGCTGGACGCGTGGCTGGAGGACCTGGTGGACCCCGAGGACGGGAAGGGCCGAGCCTGCACCGTGCGCTTCGAGACCGGCGAGAAGCGCGCCGAGCGGCTGACCTCCTACGGCTTCGAGACGCTGATGGCGGGGGCATTCCACCTCACGGGCGAGCAGAGGTACGCCGACGGCCTGCCCCTGATCTGGGAGTGCGACCGGCGGCACTACGAGCGGCCCATCCGCAGCATGAATGTGGCGCAGCAGATCCTGCGGCACACCGACCGGGAGGACTTCCGGGAGAATCTGCGCGAGGCCATCGCGGAGGTGGAGCTGTGGGAGTCGCCGATCCGCTACACCGATGACCGCCCGGAGCTGAAGTATCTGCAGTGGCTGATGACCGGCGACACGGCGGCGGTCACCGAGGCCCTGAAGGCCATGCTCTCGGACCTGACGTGGGAGATGCCGATGTACACCACCGCCGAGCAGTCGCCGGATCGCCTGTGGCTGCCGCAGCCGCTGCTCAACCACATGCGGCTGGGGGACGTCGCCATGCTGCGCAACCGCATCTACCCGCAGCACTGGGTGAGCTGGGGCTGCTATCCCGGCTCCCTGGCGGTGTGGGTGCTCGAGAAGAGCCCGACGCACCTCAAGATGTGGCTGGTCAATGTGAGCGAGTTCACGACGCGCGCGCTGATGTCCCTGTGGCGGCTGGAGCGCGGTGAGTACGAGGTCCTCACCGGTGAGGACGCGGACGAGAACGGGGAGTTCGACGACCAGCCCAAGCGGCTGCGATGGCCGGTTGACTGCCGGCGACAGTGGGTCGGCGTCGAGCTTCCGCCACGGCGCGTCATGCTCGTGGAGCTTCGGCGGGCGGAGGCGCTGGGGCCCGCCGGCGACCGGCCTGACCTGGCCATCGGTCCCGGAGACCTCAGGGTCGATCCTGAGAGTGGCCTGGGGGTGGCGACGGTACACAACATCGGGGGCGGCGATGCAGGGCCCTTCGAAGTTAAGCTATCGCCGGTAGGTGGGTGGCCGGAGCGTCCCTTACGCGCAGTGGGCGATGTGGGCGCCGATGAGGAGCGCGACGACCCGCGGATGCAGGCGCGGGTCCACGTCCCGGGCCTGCCGGCGCCGCAAGGCTTCGAGCCCAGCACCATCGAGGTCCGGTTCGAGGGCCTGGACCTGCGCGAGCACAGCCGGGTCGGCATCGTGGTGACGGGAGGCGATCATGAGCTGTGGCGCCCGAACGACGGCAGGTCGGTGACACACTCCGTGCCTGACGCCATGGCGCGCTGGAGGCAGTAGCGCCCGGCTGGCGCGGTTCGGCGGACCCGTCCGCGTTGATGGCCTCCAGCCGTGGAAGATGTCTCCCGCGTCGGCAAGAGCCGGAATCAGGTAGAACCGGGCCGAGCTCACAACACCGTCCGGCAATGGAGGCCGAAGCCGCGACAGCCCCGGCATGGAGGCGAATGCATGGAGCATGACGAGTTCCGCAGGACGGCGCTGGAGGCCCTGACGCGGGATCGCGTTGATCTGCAGGTCGTGCCGATCCCCGAGGAGGGGATGGCGCGCGAGCCGGTACACCTCCGGCTGGAGCTGACCCCGCGCGGCTTCGAGCTTCCCGCCGGCGCGGCTATCCTGGTACAGCTCACCCGGCACTGGCGCAAGCACCGGGGCAACGCCTTCCGGGAGCTGCATATCGAGCTGGGTGCCGACGAGTCCCGACATCACGGCGGGGCCTTCTGCCTCGTGAAGCCCTATCCGCCCCAGGGCAGCGACCTGCAGGTCGCCGCGGAGGTCCTGGACATGGGCTTCCACTACGTCGTGAAGCTGCAGATCCAGCGGGGTGTGCTGCACAGCGGGGAGACGCTGACGCTCTACCTGGCAGACCCGAGCCGTATGCCCGTGGAGATCCCCAAGATCGTGGGGACGCACGTCATGCCGACGCTGGTGAGCGCTGGGCCGTCGGAGCCGTTCCACTACGCGGCGGAGCCGGCGAAGATCCGCGCGCACGGACGCCCCGTCGAGGCCCTGCGGCTGCGCTGCCCCTCCACCGCCCCGGCGGGCGAGGAGTGCGAGCTGCGGCTGGTGGCCGTGGATGGCGCCAGCGCGAATCCGGCCGGCGGCTATGACGCGGAGGTGCGCGTCTCGCGCCAGGGCGCTGAGGGCGAGGCGGAGACGGTGCGCCACACGACCGAGGCGCGGGTCTCGCGGGTGTCCGCCAGCGCCGGCGAGCGGCAGTTCGAGTACTTCCAGGCTCACGATGCCGACAACGCCATCGCCGCCCGCAGCAACCCCATGGGCCGGCCGGAGGACTTCGGCGGCCACAACGTCTACCTTGGCGACCTGCATGTGCACCCGCTGGGGCTGGCGGAGGAGGAGATGCGGGAGCCGTTCGAGTACGGGCGATGGTGGTCGAACCTGGACTTCTACTCGATTGTGGTGCAGCACAACTCCACCAACTTCCGCTTCGACCAGCAGGCCTGGCACGAGCACCTGGACCTGGCCGACGAGATGAACGCCCCGCCCGAGAGCCTCACCATCCCCGGAGTCGAGACCTACCTCGTACACGGCCACCGGATCGCCTACTTCCCGAGCACCGAGGAGGCCCGACGCTTCGTGGTGGCGTGGGATCGCGGGCCGGAGTATGATCTGATCGACCCCATGGAGGGCGGCGCGTGGCCCGAGCCCCAGGCCCTGTGGGCGGCCCTGGAGGGGCTGGAGGCCATCACCATCCCGCATCACCCGTGCTACATCTGGCCGGAGGACTGGGAGGAGCCGCTGCCGGAGTGCGAGCGCTGCGTGGAGATCTACTCCCGCTGGGGGACCAGCGAGGTCGGCGGGCCCTACTGCGTGCAGGAGGCGCTGCGCAAGGGCCATCGGCTGGGGGTGATGGCGGGCAGCGACAATCAGCTTGCGCAGCCGGGCAACGGGCCGTTCGGGATGAACGAGGGCCGCGGGCTGACCGGGGTGCTGGCCGAGGAGCTGTCGCGCGCGGCGGTCTACGAGGCGCTGAAGGCCCGGCGCTGCTACGGCACCTCCGGGGAGCAGATGCTGGTCTACTTCGCGCTCGATGACCAGCCCATGGGCTGTGAGCTGCCGCTGCGCGACGGGCCACGGGAGTTCGCCGTGCGCGCCGCCGGCACGCGGAAGCTGGCCTCGGTGCAGCTTCTGCGCAACAACGAGGTCATCGCTCAGGCGGACCCGGACGCGATGACCTTCGACGGCGTGCTCGCCGATGAGGAGCCGCTGGAGGGCCTGCTGGTCGAGCCCCGGTTCGGCACGGAGCCGTTCTGCTGGTACTACCTGCGCGTGACGCAGGAGGACGGGCACATGGCCTGGGCCTCGCCCATCTGGCTGTCATAGCGGTGCACCCGCCGTCTCCGGGGAGAGCGATGACGATGACCTGGCACCTGCCTTCCGTGGCACTGCTGACGCTGCTGTGTGCGGCGGCCTGCGCCCTGCCGCAGCTTCCCGAGGGGATGGACCCCGCGGAGTACTACGGCGGGTTCTACCCCACCGAGGAGTGGGTGCGGCGCCTGGAGCCGCTCCCTCGCGAGCAGCGCAGCGGGCCCTTCCAGCGCGTGGAGGTCGTGGAGGAGCAGTCGGAGGGCCGCGAGGCCTGGTCCGGGGCTGTGATCCGGCTCACCCGCGATGAGCTGGCGGCGATGCGCCGGAGAATGGCGCCCTACCTGGCTGTGGAGCCGGAGGATCTGCTGGGGCTGGTGCCACGCCGGAATCGGCTCGCCGGGAATGCTCGCGTCATGCCCGGCCACGCTTCACCGCCGTGCCCCACCGGTGACGGCGGCCGGCTGCAGTGGACGCCGGACCGCCCGGATGAGATACGCTGCACCGAGGGCCACGCCGTCGATCCGTTCGAGCTGTTCCCGCCCACCGGCGTCTTTGAGATCACCGGGCCGCTGGGCGAGATGCAGCGCTACCCCTACCACGACGCGCCCGATGGCCGGCGGACCTTCGTGCAGGCGGAGTTCATGGACACGCTGCGCGTCCACGAGCTTTCGCGGGCCGCGCGGGAGCTGGGGATCCTCTACGCGGTTGACGGTGACGAGGCCGCCGCCCGCCGCGCGGCGGCGATCATCTACGACTTCGCGGGGGCGGTGCCGCACTGGCCGAAGATCCACCGCGGGCGCCCGAACGTGGAGGGCATCGAACGCTTCCGACCCGTGGATGAGATCACGGTCTACGCGGGCATCTGGTACGACAAGTATCACACGGGGACGAACCGCGCGCCGAAGCAGCTCGCGCTCGGGTACGACCTGGTGGCGGGCGCCGACGTGTGGCGCGAGCTGGATGCGGACGCAGCCGGCGGCGATGCGCGGGAGACCATCGAGCGCGACCTCTTCCTCTACACCGCCCGCGACGCCATCCGGTACGACATCCGCTACCCCGAGGCCTACGCGGCGCTGAGCAACTACATCCCGTATCAGATAGCGGGGCTCACCGCCATCGGCCGTGCGGCGGGGATGCCGGAGCTGGTCCACTACGGGGCCTGGAAGGCCCGCCAGCTCGCCGAGAAGACGCTGATGGCTGACGGGATCTTCCCCGAGAGCCCGTCCTACGCTCGCCAGCACATCTACGGCCTGGCCAAGGCCCTCCTGCTGTCCGTCGGTCACACGGACCCGCCGGGCTTCGTCTCCACCATCGACGGAGAGCGCTTCGAGGACCTGGACATGGCGCGCGACATGCCGCACCTGGGTCGCGCCATCGCCACGCTGGAGGGAATGGTCTACCCGGACGGCAGCTACATCATGATGCACGACACCTGGAGCACCCTGGTCACCAAGGGCCACCCGGCGCCGGCGGAGACCACACCGCTGATCTATCCGTCCTTCGGGCACGCGGCCCTCGCCCGCGGGCATCGGGACCGCGGCAACCAGATCCAGGCGCACCTGCACTACTCCGGGAGCTGGGGCCACGACCACCGCGACATGCTCAACCTGATCCTGTGGGCTTACGAGGGCGAGCTGGTCAGCGACATCGGCTACGCGCACACCTACCGCATGTTCTCGGACTGGTCGCTGGGGCACAACCTGGTGGTGGTCGATCGCCGCTATCAAGAGCGGTGCGAGGATCATGGGACGCTGGTCGGCTGGCATCCTGCCGCGCAGGGCCTGCAGGTCGTCGAGGCGCGGTCGCAGCGCGTCTACCCGCAGTGCCCGGTCTACCGCCGCGCCCTGCTGGTGGTGCCGCTGGGCGAGGATGACAACGCGGTGGTGGACATCTTTACCGTGGAGGGCGGCGACACGCACGAGTGGATGGCGCAGGGGAGCGCCATGATCGACCAGCGCCTGGAGCTGTCCGCCCCGACGGCGCACCTGGCCGAGAGCTACGCCGACGATGGTCAGCCCTTTGAGCCGCCGGCCTACAATGAGTACGCGAAGCAGCGCGTGGAGCAGGGCCTGCCGCAGTGGCTGCTTGCCGAGGGCGAGCCGGATCCGTGGTACGGGGTGTTCCGCGACGTTCATCGTGGGCGGATGGAGGCGCCGATGCGGGCCAGCTTCATCGCGGACGGCGGCGCGCTGCCGCCGCTGCACCTGCACATGCTCCAGCCCCGGGAGGCGGATGTGTACACCTGCACCGTGCCGAGCCTGCGGCGGTGCTGGTCGGAGGCAGCCGGCGGCGAGGATCACAGCCTCGTGGAGCAGTTCCGCATGCCCAAGCTCATCGTCCGTCGCGACGGCGCTTACCTGCGCAGCCGGTTCGTGGCCGTCTGGGAGCCGACGCACGCTGAGCGTGCCCTGGCGGAGGTGGCGGACCTCGCGCCCGACCGTGCCGATGCCGTCGCCGTCGGGCTTCGCTCGGCGGGCCAGCCCGAAATCGAGGCGGAGGTCTACTACTGCCCCCAGCCGGGCGAGCCCGTGCAGGTGCGGCAGGGCGTGTGGCTGGACGGCCGCTACGCCGCGGTCATGCGCTCCGGCGAGGTCACCGACGTCTACCTCTATGACTGTAACAGCTTCCGCATGCCGGGCCTGGACGTGGAGGTCGCCTCCAGGCCGCCGCTGCCGCTGGTGAATGTCATGCGGGGCGAGGACGGGAGCTTCGCACTGGAGCTGGATGGCGTCTGGGAGGAGGCCGGTGAGGGCGTGGAGTTGGCCGCTTCGGAGCAGGCGCTGGTGCGCGTCGGGACGGGCCAGCGAGTCTGTCCGGTGTCCGGCGTGGAGGCAGTGGGGCAGAGGACGCTCCTGCGTTGCCCGCGCCATCCGGGCTTCTCATATGACGCACAGGCGGGGGTGTTGACCGATGAGTTCTCCCCGTGGCTGCAGTACGAGGGCCGGGCCACGGTGGCGGTGGGCTCGCGGGTGCACCTCCGCAGCGGCGACGGCGGCTGGGAGGTCGTCTCTCGCTCCTGAAGCCTGCGCTTGCTGCTCCGGCCGCGACCGAGGCCGCGGTGCAACATCGGCGGAGCTGTTCATACCCTCATGTATCGGATCCGCTTGCTGCGCAGGGAACCTGGAAACCTCCGCGATGACACGGCGGGCAGCCGTCCATCCGCCATCCGTAGTCAACCGCTACACACACGATGAGGCCCTGCCCGGGCGGGGTTGAGGCGCGTTGACCCACCGCGAATCGTATGCTATTGTCGGGCGGCGGCGGATGGCGACGCCGTGGGGCGCAGGCGGATGGCGCGCCCGAAGGGCTGCCGTCTGCGCGCCCGTGAGCGAGAACGTGGCACGGGACCTGTCCCCGCTGTGAGAGGAGCGAACGCCGTGCGGCCAGGCGGCAAGCGCGTGCGCCTTCTGGGATTGGTCATCTACCTGGTGGCGTGTGGCGTTCTGCTGGATGAGGGACTTGCCACGGCCTTCGTGCGCGCTGACATGTACGACTACCTGTGCTTCCATGGGGGGGCAGTGGGTCTGCTGCGGGGGATCAACTACTACGATGCCGCCAATGCATCGACCATCGCCGCCGAGTTCGGGAAGACGCGGTTCCTGAACGTCTATCCGCCGCTGTCGAGCCTGTTCTTTGTGCCGCTGGCCCTGCTCCCGTGGGAGATTGCCAAGCGCGTGTGGGCCACCATCAGCCTGGTCGCGCTGCTTGTGTTCGTCAGGCTCCTCAGCCCATGGTTCCTCGGTGACTTGCGGGGGCCGACGCGTGTCATCTGGGGGGCGGTCGGCGCGCTGCTGCTGGCAAGCTTCTACTCGCTGGGGCACTCCCTGCAGGTGGGCCAGACAACCGTCCTTAACGCTGCGCTGATCATGGGTGTTCTCACACTGGCCGCCCGACACCGGGACCTGCAGGCCGGCGGGCTCCTCGCCCTGGCGGTGTTCTTCAAGCCCACCGCGGTGGTTGTGATGCTTTACGCCCTGCTGAAGCGTCGCTGGCGGCTGGTGGCCTACACCGTCCTCGGGATCGTGTTGCTCACAGTGATCTCCGTGGCGGTCCTGGGTACCGACATCCACATGGACTACCTGGAGCACATTCTGTGGTATCTCGACCGCGTCGATTACGGCGTGAACTACCAGGACTTTGCCGCCTTCTGGGGCCGTCTGTTTGCCTGGGAGGGGCGCTCACCGTTTCCCGGTAATGAGCACCTCGTCAAGCCCCTGACGTGGGCCGCCGCGGCCGCGCTCATGCTGCCAGTCCTGATTCTGCTGGTGCGCAAGCGCTGGGAGGAGCTGTCGCCTGCGGCTCATCTCGCTGAGTTCGGTCTGCTGTTCACGGCCGTGCTCCTTGCACAGAACCAGTCCGCAATCCATGCCTACTTCCTGCTGGCGATCCCCATGGCCGCGGCGGCCGTCTATGTGAGGGAGCTCGAGCCCGGTGGGCGCCGCTTCTGGTGGCTCGCCGGCGGCCTGGCCGCAGCATACTGCCTGGTGGCGCTGCCGTTTGGCTTCCGCGAGGAGGCGCTGTGGCATGGTCTGCTGATGCTCGCCGTCTCCAGCAAGCTCTACGGGGGCCTGCTGCTGTGGGGCGTGCTGCTGTGGATCGTATGGCATGAGTTCGAGGGTCGGGATGCCACCGCAGCCACCGCGGACGAAGGTGTCGGGAGCGACCATACTCCAGAGGCCGTAGAGGACGAAGCGGCCGCTGATCGCGCGGGCGGTCGGTCACTGCCACACAACTGCGCCATAATCCCGGTCGGGATTACCCATGGATCGCAACACACGGAAGTGGCGGGAGGAGCACAATGCCTGAGACAGTCATCGTCGATGCGGTGCGCACGCCCATCGGGCGCTTCGGCGGCGGGCTGAGGGAGCTGCCAGCGGGAGACCTCGCAGCACTGCTGATCGCCGAGCTGGTGGATCGGAACCAGGTGCCGGCGGTCGAGGTCGATGAGGTCATCTTCGGCCAGGTCATCCAGGGCGGATCGGGCGCCAACGTGGCGCGCACTGCGGCGGTCGAGGCCGGACTGCCGGTGACGGTGTGCGGCTCCACCATCAACATGATGTGCGCCTCGGGCATGCGCGCCATCGACATGGCCCGCAGGGCCATCGCGCTGGGGGAGGGTGACATCCTCATCGCCGGCGGCACGGAGAGCATGAGCCAGGCGCCCTTCTACGTGCGCGAGCTGCGATGGGGCCACAGGCTGGGATCAGTGACGCTTGCGGACGCCGTCACGGACGAGGGGCTGCGCTGTCCCATCACGGGGATGGTCATGGGGATGACCGCCGAGGAGATCGCCGACCGGACGGGCATCACGCGCCAGGAGATGGACGCCTGGGCGCTGCGCAGCCAGGAGCGAGCGCGTGCGGCCATCGCCTCGGGCCGGTTCGCCGACGAGATCGTGCCGGTGCCGCGACCGGGCGAGGAGCCGCTTGCGGTAGATGAGCACCCTCGGGACACGTCCATGGAGGCCCTGTCGGCGCTGAAGCCGGCCTTCAAGCGCGACGGCTGCGTTACCGCCGGCAATGCCTCGGGCATCAACGACGGCGCGGCGGCGCTGCTGGTGGCGTCCCGCGAGCGAGCGGACCGGATGGGCTGGACCGCTCGAGCCCGCATCCTCGGCTCCGCGTGGGCAGGCGTGGAGCCGCAGGTCATGGGAATGGGCCCGGTGGACGCGGTCCGGACGCTGTGCGAGGTGACGGGCATCGCCCTGGATGAGTTCGACCTCATCGAGCTCAACGAGGCCTTTGCCGTCCAGGCGCTGGCGGTCATCAGGGAGTTGGGGATGGAGGAGGAGAGGGTGAACGTGAATGGCAGCGGCGTGGCGCTGGGGCACCCCATTGGCGCCACGGGCGCGCGCATTGTGGTTACGCTGCTGCATGAGATGGAGAAACGGGACCTGGCGCTGGGGCTGGCGACCCTGTGTGTCGGCGGCGGCATGGGCATGGCGATGGCCATCGAATGCCAGTGATGCCGGCCCTGAGGGAGGCAGGACGGATGAACGTTGAGCAAATGACGATCATCGGGGCCGGCACCATGGGCACCGGCATCGCGCAGGTGGCGGCCCAGGCGGGTATCGAGGTGCAGCTCATCGACACCTCCCGGGAGGCCCTGGAGCGCAGCCGCGGGATGCTGGACGAATCGCTCCGGGGCGGGATCGAGCGCGAGAAGCTCACCGAGGAGCAGGCGGCCCAGGCGCGTGAGCGCATCACCTGGACGACCAGCCGGGAGCCCCTCCGCGAGGCCGACTGGGTGACCGAGGCGGTCTTTGAGGACCTTGAGGTGAAGGCGGAGGTGCTGGAGCGCGCCGGCGAGGACGCGCCCCAGCACGCAGTCATCGCCAGCAATACCTCGACGCTCCCCATCAGCCGACTGGCGGAGATGTCCGGGCGGCCGGAGCGCTTCATCGGCACGCACTTCTTCAACCCCGCGCCGGCCATGAAGCTGGTGGAGGTCATCCCCGGAGAGCGCACGCTGCCGGAGGTGACTGACGCTGCCGTGGCGCTGTGTGAGCGCATGGGCAAGGAGGCCAGGCTGGCGCCGGACATTCCGGGCTTCCTGGTGAATTGCGGCTTCGCCGCTCTGCTGTCGGCGGCAATCGACATCTGGCGCCAGGGCGCGGAGCCGGAGGACATCGACGGCGCCATGGAACTGGGCCTGGGGCACCGCATGGGCCCGCTCGCTACCGCGGATCTGATCGGGCTGGACGTGTGCCTCGCGCTGCTGCAGTCACTCCACGAGCAGACCGGCCACCCGCGGTTCGAGGTGCCGCCGGAGCTGGTCGAGATGGTGGCGGCGGGCAAGCTGGGCCGCAAAAGCGGCGAGGGGTTCCACGAGTACGGCCGGTGACGCCGATCTCGCCCTCTCCGCGCCAGGAAGGTGAGTGCAATGGGGTCGGACAGAGGCGTGGCGCTGGTGACCGGCGCATCGCGCGGCATCGGTAAGGCGATCGCGCTGCGACTGGCGGAGGACGGGCACGACGTCGCGGTCAACTACATCGAGGAGCCCGGGCGCGACAACGCCGCCGAGGCCGACGCCGTGGCCGAGCAGGCGCGCGAGACCGGCGTCGAGGCCGTTTGCGTTGAGGCCGACGTCACCGACCGCGAAGCCGTGGCCGACATGGTCGAGGATGTGACCGCCCGCCTGCGCGGGGTGGACGTGCTGGTCAACAACGCCGGGATCACCGCAGACCGCACCATGCGGAAGATGGCGCCCCAGGAGTGGGATCGGGTCATCGCGGTGAACCTGACCGGGGCCTTCAACTGCACGCGGGCGGTCGTCGAGCAGATGGCCCAACGCGGCTGGGGGCGCATCGTCAGCATCTCCTCGGTCGTGGCGCTCATGGGCAACTTCGGCCAGACCAACTACGCAGCCAGCAAGGCCGGGATCATCGGCATGACGAAGTCCCTGGCGCGGGAGCTGGCGCGCAAGGGCGTGACGGTCAACGCGGTCGCGCCGGGGTTCATCGATACCGAGATGACGCGCGCCATTCCCGACGACATCCTTGCGACGGTCGTGGAGAGCATCCCTATGGGTGAGCTTGGGGCGCCTGAGGACGTCGCCGGGGCCGTGGCCTTCCTGGCGTCCGAGGATGCCCGTTACATCACCGGCCACGTCCTGTCTGTCAACGGCGGCCTGCGCATGTAGCTGCCACCTACCAGCGATCGGCTACCAGCACGCGGCAGCGCGAACATGGATGCAGCGGGCGGATGGCAGCATCATGCCGCTGCCGGTGGCTCGCGGTACGATGCTGACAGCTTCCGTTCAGAGGTGAACCGCATGCCCAGCAAGACCATGCCGGTTGCCGAAGCGGTCGCGAGGATCCCCGACGGCGCCAC
>JAYENL010000068.1:0-12777 GCA_034722055.1 Armatimonadota bacterium | reverse complement strand
CCTGCGCGGTCAGTCGCTACCGCTCCTGACCGCGCCCCGCTCGCTTCGCTCGCGGCGGCCCCTCCATGGCGGGCACGCGTCTTGTCGGGACATAGGAAGGTACGCGAACTCCTGCGACTTAGTACTAGGCGGTCACCGCGCCTGAAGCTGGAGCACGCGCACGCGCTGGGGACTGACGGGCACGGTCAGTCGCGTGGCGCCGCCGGCGATGGTGCCCTCGAAGCCGTCCCCTGCCAGCAGGTCGGTCGCCACCAGCGTCTCTCCCTGCAGCCCCAGCGCTGGCGCATCCACCCGCAGCTCGCAGTCCAGGTCCTGCTCCGCGGAGCTCAGCACCGTCAGGATCAGCTCCCCGTCATCGCCCGGCCCCCAGCGCTCCACCGCCACCTCCGGGTGTGCGGTGCGGGCGTGCGTGACCGGCCGCCAGCCGGCGGCCGTCACGCGCCGGAGCGTCGGCACGTAGCGGCTATTCAGCTCCGCGATCGGCGCATACTTCTCCTGGGTATCGAACAGGCGCATGTTGCCGAACGACGGGTAGATGCCCCAATGCGTGCAGATGTTGAACCACCGCTCCATCTCCGCCGGGTCCTCGTGGATGTTGTAGATCAGCAGCAGGAAGGGCTTCGGCCCCGCCATGGTCCGCTTCTGCTCCAGCCGACCGTGGCCCTCGACGCCGAGGACGTCCAGCGCGAAGAAGTGGAAGCGCCGGTTGGGGTGCACGCCGTTGGCGAACAGCAGCTTGCCGCGGTCATGCAGGTACGTGCCCAGCTCCCACAGGAACTCCAGCAGTGTGAAGCGGTTGTTGATGACCGGGCGGCCGGTGGCCGGGTCATAGCTGAGCGGGATGCGCTCGGCGGCGAAGTGCTCGCGGCGGAAGTTGACGAAGTTCCCCCAGTGCCCCAGCGAGTCCACGTAGGTCCCGTCGAGACCGGGGGTCTCGTCGTGCTGGACGCGGACGGCATCGAGGAGCACGCCGGCGATCGTCGGCCGGTCATCGTCAAAGGCGAACAACCAGGGGTTGGCGTTAAGCGGGAAGGTGATGGAGTTGCCGCCCCACGCGGTGTTGCGGATCTCGACCACCGGATCACCGTCAGCGTCGTGGAGCATGCAGTTGCGGATGATCTGTTTCTGCATCAGCCCCCAGCCGCGACCGCGCTCGTCCTCCTGTGGCTCCCAGGTCTCGAAGATCTCCAGGGCCTCGGCGGCGCTCGCCGGCAGGCTGTCGAGCCGCTTGATCTCGCGCTGGCCGGGGATGATGTAGGGGCAGGTCGCGATGCCGTGCTCGTCGTCGTACTCCCAACCTGTGGGGCCGCCCTCGTGGAAGGCGTAGTTCTCGGGGTCCGGCAGATCGATCCGTGGCGTGCCGAACATCCACAGCCCCTCGCGCTCTGCGCGCTTCTCGAACGCCCAGTCATTGTACTGCTGGTAGCGCCTGGCGGCGTCTCGCAGGCCCCAGTCCGGGTCGATGCGCTGGATCACGAACTCCACGGGCCCTTCGCTTCTCAGACCGCCCGTGCCCATCCCCGCCGGCGACAGGCCGATGCGGAAGCGCACGTAGTAGCCCAGCTCCGGCGACCAGCCGAAGCGGCAGTCGCACGGGCTCTCCGCGGGGACACACAGCGACATGCCACCGTCGGCTCCCGTGATGGCAGAGAACGTGAGGTCCTCGACCGTCAGCGGCGTCTCGCCGATGGGGATATCCTCCACGATGCTTTGCCCCCAGCGATCGCCGGACCGGCCCACCGGCAGCGACGCGATGACATCCACCCCCCGGTCCTCGCCGGTGAGGTCGCTGACCGAGGCCAAGCAGATGATGCCATCCTCGCTGGAGGACCAGTGGGCGGCCAAGCGCAACCCCAGGTCCCCGTCCTCCCACCTCTGATGGAGCCAGTTCTCCTCGCGCGCCACGACGCCGGTCACGGGAATGAGATCGCCCTGCCATGGTTGTACCCACAGCCCGGAGCGAAGGCCGGTCGCGGTGATGTCGGCGTCACCGACCCGAACCCGAGAGACGCCGCCGGCGTCATTCATCACCAGCGACAGCCCGTCATCGGTGGACAGGGCGGGGAGGTCACGGCCCTGCGGTCGGGGGCGGATGGTGACCGGCTCCGCTCGCTCGACCGTCAGCGCGGCGTCATCCCACCAGGCGGTCCCGGTGCCGTAGTGACACAGGTAGACGACGATGCTCGCTACCGGTCGGTCGGCGAGGCTGGTGCTGCGGACCTCGGCGAAGTCGCGGGAGCCGGCGAGGCCGCGGGCCGCAACCGTCTGGTACGGGCCGCTCTCGGGCACGAGGTAGAGGATGATGCTCGGCGCGCTGTCCGCCTCCTCGGTGGCGCAGAGGGCGGAGTAGGTCACGCGGCTGCCGGGCGGCAGGGGCGGGTCGATCCGCACGGTCTGCACGACATTGCCCGTCTGCCCCTCGGTGTTGGTCAGGCGCACGGAGCGCTCGCCGGAGTTGGCCCGGGTGTCGTCCCAGGCGATCTCTCCGTCGGTGCCGCGGTGGTTGAAGGTCCAGCCCGCGGGCGACCTGTCGCCGGTCTCGAAGCCGGGGTTCACGAGCAGGTTCTCCTGGCCCAGAGCCAGGTGTGTCGCGCTGAGGATCACCAGCATCAGGATCAGTCGCGTGAGCATCATTCGGCCTCCGAGACAGGGCATGGCAGGTCGTGGGGACATTTCGCGGAAGCTGGCTGCAACCCTGTTCGCAGGCCGAATCGCAAGTGGAGGTGCGTGGCGTGAGAAGGCACGCGATCGTCGCCATCATCATGCTGACCGCGCAGGCGCCGGCCGCCGCGGAGGGCATCGAGATCATCGATCTGATGCACCTGGACGCCGCACAGTTCGCGGCCTCGCTGGCCGGGCCGGACACGAAACCGACCGATGTGCTCCGCGAGGAGGCCGTGGCCTTCGCCGTGGACGCCGTGCGCCACGCCGCCGACCAGGCCCGCGGTCGGTCAGGGACGATGGAGCCGATCCCCGTGAGCCGCGGCCGCTCGGTTCCATCCGGCGGCCAGGACCTCTCGCACCTGCTGCCCGAGGGCCTGGCGGGGCCGCCGGTGGCGGCGCCCAACCGCAACGCCCTCATCGCCCGCGGCTCCGCGGAGGCCATCGACGAGCTCGGCGAGCTCATCGCCATGCTGGACGTCCCCACGCCGATGGTGAACGTGGAGCTGGCCTGGGAGGAGGTCAGCCGGGAGGCCATGCGGCAGATCGAGCCGGCGCTGCGCGCCTGGGGCTGGGGCGGCGAGGCGTCGGCCGGCCGGGCCTTGAAGCCGCTGCTCGGCTACGCGCTCGAGGGCCTGCAGGCGATCCTGGGCTACGATGCCGGCACGCGCCGGCGGCAGGCCACGACCGCGGCGAACGTCACGGGCATGAGCGCCACGCCCATGGTGATCTCCGCCGGCCAGGTGCGACCGTGGATCGCCAGCTCGGTCCACTACGATCCCTGGGGTCGGCGGCACGTGGAGTACTATCCGGAGGCGGCGTTCGTGGGCGTGACCCTCTGGGTGCTGCCGACCGTGCACCGGGACGACACGGTGACCATGGTCCTGCGGCCGATGCTCTCGGAGGCAGCGGGACCGGCGGCGCAGGTCGGCGCCGCCGACGTGGTCACCCGGACGCTGGTGGAGACGACCGTGCGCGTCGCCGACGGACAGCCCATGGTCATCGGGGGCATGGATCGCAGGCTGGATGAGCTGAGCCGTAGCTTCCCGGCCTCGGAGGGCCGCGTGCGCACCTCGCGCGGCTCGGTGATGACGGTGACTCCCAGGATCGTCCGGCAGCCGGAGGGATAGCGTCAGGGCAGGTGGGGCCTCAGCCGCTCCCCGGCCTGATCGGCGGTGATGCCGGCCACCTGGACCGTCTTCCGCCGGGAGGTCTCCCCGCGCAGGATGGTGATGTCGGCCGGCGAGACGCCGAGAATCTCCGCGAGGAAGCGCAGCAGCTCCCGGTTCGCGCGGCCCTCCACCGGCGGCGCGGTGACCTTGACGGTCAGCTCCCTGCCACGCCAGCCCACGACCTGACTCTTCGGAGCGTTGGGGATGACCTTGAGGCGGATATTCACGCCGGAGCCGGCCATGAAAGGCGCCCTCACATCGACTGCAGCAGCACGACCGCCAGCACCATGCCGTTGTGCACTCCGTGGGCGATCATCCCCGGCAGCAGGGAGCGAGTCCGCTCGTAGAGATAGCACAGGAGCACGCCGATGAGCCCGATGATCGCGAAGGCCTCGGCGTTGAGGTGCACGGCGGCGAACAGCGCCCCGCCGATGATGATGGCGTGGCGCGAGGGCAGCACTCGGCGGAGGCCCCCGTAGACGTAGCCTCTGAAGATCAGCTCCTCGAAGACCGGCGCCATGATGCACACGAGGACGAAGAAGATGGCGACCTCCGCCGGGTTCCGCGCCGAGCCGATGACCTCCTCCGCCGTCTGCGCCAACGGCAGGCTCTGCCCCAACACGTAGCTGGCGACGAGGGCAACGAGAACCATCACGGTCACGAAGACGCCGTAGCCGGCCACGCCCGTGCCGGCCAGCGACAGCGCCCTGCGGAAGCGCCAGCCGAGGCTCCGGAGCGGGTGTGAGCTGCGCGGGGCCACGCGGTAGAGGATCACTCCGATGGTCAGCCCCGAGACCAGCACGTAGTGCATCATCAGCACCAGTGGTCTGACCACCGAAGACTGCTCCGAGAGGGCCAGCCGACCCACGGCGATGGGAAGCAGCCACCCGCCCAGGGCCATCGCGAAGACTAGCACCCCCACGGCCTCGGCGATGTCGATGACGGTCCAGGGGACTATGAAGGGCACTCGCGCCCGCGGTCGCGGAAGGCTCAAGGCCTGGCGCAGCAGGCCCACCAGCGTCCCCACGCCCACCAGCACCAGCATGGTGCCCAGCGCCGAGATGGCTGCGAATCCGCCGAGGAATCGCGCCGCCCGCCGGTACTGCCTCTCCCGCACGGCCCGCAGCGCCACCTCCTCATCGAGCTTCCGGTAGCAGTCCGCGAGCACGATGTCAATGAGCCATCCCGTGCGGCCGGCGATGATCCGGGCCTTCTCGCGAAGCTGCTCCGCGGAGAGGCCGCGATCGGAGTAGACCTCTGCGAGGGCGTGGTAGAAGTCGGCGCTGGCCTCATCAAGGCTGGCGGCCAGCGTGAGCATGTCGGCGGACTGCTCCGGATAGCCGCGGTGGCCGTAGATGACGCCCAGGCGGTAGGCGGCGGCGTGGCTGGGACGGGCCCGCAGGACGCGCCGCTCCCACACCGCGACGCCCCGCTCCTTCAGCAGCCAGGGGGCATCCCCGATGGTGAGGGCCGCCCGCCGTAGCACGCGCTCGAGGGACTCGCCGAGGTGCCAGGCCAGGTCCGCCTGCATGACCTGCTGGCGGGAGACGCGGTACCAGCGCTCGGAGGGCAGCTCGGCGCGCTGGCCGGCGATCGACAGCAGCGTGAATGCCGCCGCCACCATGGCGGCGATGAGGCCGATACGGGGCACCTGGGCCCTGATGTCGCCGATGGCCGGGTGGTAGAGCACGTGATGCGGCTCCTTCGAGGCGCGCTCAGACCGTGGAGATGAGCCGGATGACTATACGCTGGACGACCAGGATCAGCAGCCAGGCGATGACCGGCGAGAAGTCGATGGGCGAGCCGGACTGATAGCGATAGAGCAGGTTACGGATGGGACGCAGGAGCGGCTCCGTGGCGGCATGGGCGAAGCGCTCGATCTGCCGCACGATGGCCGGCGGTCGCCTTAGCCGGATCCAACTGAAGATGACCCGCACCAGGATGATGAAGAGGTAGATGTTGAACGCGAGGTTGACGGCGTTAGCGATCTCCTGTCTGGCCACACTCACCCGACCGAACGCTGCTCGGTCAGCCTCCCAGCTCCTTGGCGCGCTCGGCCGCCGCCACCACCGCCTCGATGGCCGCCGCGCGAAATGCCCGGCTCTCCAGCGCCGCCACGCCCGCGATGGTGGTGCCGCCCGGCGAACACACACGGTCCTTCAGCGCCACCGGACTCTCGTCGGTGTCCAGGATCCACCGCGCCGCGCCCAGAGCGGTCTGAGCCGCCAGCCGCTGCGCCTGCTCCCTCGGCAGGCCGGCCCTCACACCGCCGTCGGCCAACGCCTCGATGAACACGGCCACGAATGCCGGGCCAGAGCCCGAGAGGCCCGTGACCGCGTCCAGCAGCCTCTCCTCCACCCGCACCGTCTCGCCGGCCGCTGAGAGCAGCTCCTCCACGAACTGGAGCTGCTCCTCGGTGGCGGCATCGTCGGGAGCCCAGGCACAGGCCGCCTCGCCGACGGTGCAGCAGATGTTGGGCATCACCCGCACCAGGTTCGGGGCCGGGCCGGCGGCCTCCCGTAGCGTCTGAAGGGAGACGCCTGCGGCGATGGAGATCAGAAGCTGGCCCTGGTGGAAGTCCTCCCGGAGCTCGGTCAGGACCTCGCGGATCACCTGGGGCTTGACGGCAACCAGCAGATTCTGGGTCCCCACCACCACCTGATGGTTGTCGTCGGTGGCGAAGCAGCCCATCTGCTCGGCCTGCCGCCGGCAGCCGGGACTGATGTCGGAGGCGATGACCTCGGAGGCCGCCACCACCCCGCCGCGGATGGCCGCATTCAGCAGCGCCCGACCCATCACGCCGGTGCCTATCACGCCCAGGCGGTACGAGGCGCTGTCAGTCATCGCGGGCCTCTCCGGTGCGCTCTCAGAAGGGATTGACGCGCACGTCGGCGGTCTCCTCATCCTCATGCGGCCCGGGACCTGTCCGCCCGGGGCTGATGGAGAGCTGCTCGACGGGAATGTCGAAGGGCGAGCAGATGAAGACCGAGCGCGCGATCTTCTTCATGGACCCGTTCAACCCGTAGATGACCCCGCCGAGGAAGTCCACGATACGGCGTGCCTCGGGCTCCGGGACGTCCTCGAGGTTGACGATAACGGGGAGGTGGTCCTTGATCTGCTCGGCCACCTGCGGCGCCTCGTCCATGGTTCCGGGCGTGGCGCGGATGATGGCCATGCCGCTGTACTCGGTGCGCTCGGTGCGCAGGGGATACACGCCGGTCGGGTCGTCGCCGGGCTCCATCACGTCCATCTCGTCGTCGAACTCGAACCCGTCCCCGTTGAGCCCGTCCCCGAAACCGAAGAAGTCCAGGGCCGCGGCCGCGAAGCGGTTTGGCATCGTACATCCCTCCTATGGTTCTGCGATGACGGCTGTGACTGTTGCTGTGGATGTCAACGACTCCGGGCCTTGTGACGGATGCCCGAGCCAACCAGTTGTCTACTCCCGCGGTCCGAAAATGGCGCTCCCCACTCGCACCAGCGTTGCCCCCTCCTCCACGGCCACCTCGAAATCGCACGTCATGCCCATGGAGAGCTGGCGCATGTTCCGCTCCGGAATCCCTGCGGCCACCAGCCGGTCCCGCAACGCTCGCAGGCGCTGGAAGTAGGGCCGGTTCTCCTCCGGGTCCTCGCAGTACGGCGGCATCGTCATCAGCCCCACCAGCCGGGAGTGCTCCAACTCCACCAGCTCCCGGGCCAGGGCCTCCGCCGCCTCCGGCTCGACCCCGAACTTGCTCTCCTCCCCGCTGACGTTCACCTGCAGCAGGAAGGGCACCAGTCGCTCGTCGCGCTCCGCGCGCCTGTCAAGCTCCCGTCCCACCCGCGGGCTGTCCACGGAGTGGACCAGGCTGATGAAGGGCGTGATGCGCCTGATCTTGTTGGTTTGCAGGTGCCCGATGGCGTGCCACCTAACGTCGGCGTCAGCCAGGGCCTCCGCCTTCTCCTCCATCTCCTGCACGTAGTTCTCCGCCAAGTCCTGAGCCCCCGCCTCCACGGCGGCTCGGACCTCGTCGAGGCTCCTGGTCTTGGTGACGACCACCAGCACCACGTCATCCGGCTCGCGGCCGCTACGCTCCGTCGCCGCCGCGATCCGGCGGTTCACGTCGCGATAATTGTCGGCGATCTCAGAATATGTCAACGACAAGCCGCTCTCCGGCTACTGCTCGTCCTCGTCGAAGTCGATCACCCAGCCGCCCGCCTCCTCTTCCTCTTCCTTCTCCTCCTCGGCGGGCTCGGCAGGCTTCTCGGCCGGCTCCTCGGACACCTCGAAGTCGAGGTCGCCGAACTCCACGTCCTCCGCGGCCTCCTCCTCCGCCGGCTCCTCGACCGGCTCGAAGGCTGGAGCCTCCGGCTCCTCAACGCCTTCCTCCTCGATCTCATCAGCGGACGGTGGCGGGGGCGGTGGAGCGAACTCCGGCGCCTCCCCAGCCTCCACGGGCTCGAAGAGCTCCTCTTCCTCCTCGGGCTCCTGCGGCTCCGGCGCCGCAGGCTCCTCCTCGACCTCGACGGCCGGTGGAGGCGGGGGCGGTACCTCCTCGACGAGCTCCTCTACCTCTTCCGGCTCGGGTGCCGGGGGCGCCTCGAGTTCGGGCGCCGCCGCGGGCTCCTCCTCGAAGTCGAGCTCGGGGACGCCGGCGGGCTCCTCCTCGCCGACGAGCTCCTCCTCGGCCGGGGCGGCCTCAGCCTCGCTGCCGAGCACGAGGTCGATGGCGGCGTCGAGGCTGCACGGCGGCTGCCTGGGCACATCAATGACCGGCTCGCCGCATTCAGCGCAGTAGTGCGCCTCCTCGGCATTGTCGGCGCCGCATGCACCACAGGAGAGGCCGCCCGGCGGCCAGTCGAGGGGGTTGTAGCATCGGAGGCATGCGCCTTCTCTGGAGTCGTTCTCGCATCCGCAGCGATTGCAGTAAACCACCGCCACAGTAATTCCACCTTACCGGCAGCACGTGGCCGAATCAGGGTGAGTATAGCCCAGCGCCAATGCACTGTCAAGCGCCAGCAGAGCCGGCTCGTCGGCGCCGCGCCCCGCTCCGTGTTGCGCCTCTCAGGCTGGCGATGCCACCAGCATCCCCCGGCGCATGGACTCGAAGATGGCTCTGCCCGGCCCCGGCGAGTCCAGGCCGCGGGCATCGCCGTAGGCCTCCCGGCGCCGCCGCGACCACGGCCCGCCCAGGTCGGTGGGGACCTGCCCCAGGAAGCTGGCCCGCTCGGGATGTGGCATCATGGCCAGCACGCTGCCGTCCGGGCTGCAGATCCCGGCGGCGTTCGCCACAGCTCCGTTGGGGTTGATCTCCGGACGGTCCTCGACGCGGCCGTCAGCGTCGCAGTACTGGAACACGATCTGATCGTTCTCGCGCAGTTGCTCCACCAGCTCCGGATCGCGGGTGGTGAAGCGCCCCTCGCCGTGAGCAATGGGAATGGGGATGATCTCACCCGGCTCCAGCTCGGTCGTCATCAGGCACCGGTCGGGCTGGCAGGCCAGCGTGATGAAGACCCAGCGACAGCAGAAGCCGGCGATGCGGTGGGCCGGGTCCGGACGGTTGGGCGCCAGCGCCATCTCCACATGCCCGGTGTGCATGCCGGGGATCAGCCCCGCCTCCACCAGCACCTGCGCCCCGTTGCAGATGCCCAGCGCGGGCTTGCCGGACCCCAGGATCTCATCCATCATCCGCGCCACGATGGGCTCCTTGGTGGCGATGACGCCGGAGCGGACCCGGTCCTGGTAGGAGAAGCCGCCGCCCACGATGTAGCCGTCGTAGGCGCCGAGGGCCTGGGGATCGATGTTCCAGCGGAAGACGTCACACTCCACCCCGGCGGCCTCGGCCGCCCGCTTGGTCTCCCACTCGCAGTTGGAGCCGGGGAACTGCACCAGCGCCACGCGGGGCTTTACAGACTCGACCATGGGCCTACCTCCGCAACCTGCTCGATGCCAGTCCCATCTTCCCTGATCGGCGACAGGGGACCTCCGCCGCCGATGTCCCTCCGCGCACAGACTGGCGCCCACCCGTACGCCCGTCTGCTCCATCGCGCCTGCCGACCGTGGCTCAGTGCTTGGCCTGCGCCAGGATCTCCTCGATGCAGGCCACTGCATTCTCGGTGGGCACATCGGGCATGATCGGCTTTGTGGGGCTGATGATGAAGCCGCCGTCGGCTCCTACCTCGCGCACCAGCCGGCGGATCTCCGCGCGGATCTGGCCCGGCCGCCACCTCGGCAGTTGCTCCTGAGTGCCGATGCCGCCCTCGAAGGCGATGCGGTCTCCCACCCGCCGCTTCATCCGGTACACGTCCTGGGCCTCCGGCTGGAAGGGGTTGAAGACGTCAACGCCAATCTCGATCAGGTCCTCGATGATTGGCGAGTTGTCCCCACAGGAGTGGATCCAGACGTGAAAGCCGTGGTCGTGGGCCCGGCCGTATATCCGCGCCAGCCGCGGTTTGAGGAACTTCCGCCAGATCGGTATGCCCATGATCAGCCCGCTCTGGGCGCCGAAGTCGTCGCCGAAGCGAATGGCATCGATGGGCAGCTCGGCAAGCCGATCCGTCAGGTCGAGATGCACCTGCATCAGCCGCTCGAACAGCTCATGGGCGAACCCGGGGTGCAGGTGGAAGTCCATCAGGATGTTATTCATTCCTCGCAGCGCCCAGGAGCGCTCGAAGAACAGCATCCCCATTCCCACCATGCGGTACTGCTCATGGGGCCCCGAGAAGCGCTCGCGCAGCTCCTCAAGCTCCTCGTCGGTCAGCAGCTCCGGGAACTGGTAGCCCTCCAGCGTGGGCTCGGTCAGCGGGACCTGAACGCTGTGCCAGGCACCCGGGCCTGGCGCGTCCTCCCAGACCACCCCGAACTTGTCGGTCCAGCGGCCGTCGCCCGGCCCGCCGTCCCGCCACTGCACGCCGGCGGAGTGCACGAAGCTGTGGATACGCTTCCGCCAGTGCTCCGATCCGTAGTGGGCGTTGAGCCGCTCCACCACCTCGGGGTCGATGGGGATGGCGTAGGGGACGTACTCGGTCTCCCGGTGCTCAATCGCCGCAATGATCCGCTCGCGTGGGCTCATCCACTCACCTCATGCCCGGCGCCCTGCGCCGGGCCTACTGCTCCTGGCCCCAGCGCGCGACCGCGGCCTCGATGGTCTCCAGGAGGCTGTCGAGATGGAAGGGCTTGATCATGGTCGCGAAGGCCTCGGGCAGCTCAGGGGCCTCAGTATCGCCGGTAGCCACGATGATGGGCACCTTGGTGAGGCCGAGTTCGTCTCGGAGGCGGGCGATGATCGTCGTGCCTGGGATGTCCGGCATGTGCAGGTCCAGCAGTATCACATCCGGCGGGCGCTCGGCGGCGAGACTGAGAGCCTGCTCGCCGGTGAGCGCCGCCTCCACCTGGTGCCCCTCCCTCCCCAGCACCATCTTCATCATCGAGGCTATCTGTGGATCGTCGTCAATAACGAGAACCGTTGCTGGCGCCATTCTGTGAATCACCCGGTTGAGGGCGACTGTCCTCCTGTCTCCGCCTGGGCCGGCACATCATGCCGTGTGTTGACTATCCAGCGCCAGGAGGCGCTCCCTGAGCTGGTGCCACTGCGCATCGGTGAAGGAATGGGGCAGATCGACGCGCCGCCCCTCGTAGACGGACTGCAGCGCGGCCATGGAGGCGTCGAAGGTGGCCCTGGCGGTCTCAAAGCGGTTCAGGTGCGGCTCTCCGCCGGTCAGCCACCGGGCGACCGCGGCCGTGAAATCCCGCTGGCCGTCGCGCTGCTGGGTGTCCCAACTGCTCTCGCCGAACTCCGGCTGTGCCATCCCCTCGCACTGCCACCACCAGCCCCGATTCTGCGTGACGTAGATGCGACCCGTCGAGCCCAGGATGTCGAAGTGCAGGTGCATGAAGAAGCTGTCCTCGTCCGGCGTGCCGAGGGCATCGACGTCGCTGTCGAACAGCACTCGCACCTCGCCCGGGAACCAGTACTCGGCCAGCAGATGCTCCGGGGCGCGGTGGTGGGCCTTGTAGCCCGTCTCGTCGATGCCGTAGGCCATGGCCCACACCGACTGCGGCGTCACGTCCCCCATGAGCATCAGCAGCAGGTCCATGGTGTGCGGGCCCATGCTCATCAGATTGCCCTTGGTGGAGGCGCGGATGAGATAGACGTCGCCGATCTGCTCCTCCATCACTTGCCTGATGTGGCCGTCGCGGAACTGCGGGAAGTAGCGCCGCTGGCAGTTGACGATGAGCTTCATGCCCGCTTCATCGCGGATGCGCTGCAGCTCGATGATCTCGGAGGGCACAATAGCGATGGGCTTCTCCATGATGGCGGCCTTCACGCCCGCCTCGGCGGCGCACTCGGCCTCCCAGACGCGGTTGCCGGGCTGAGTCACCACGTGAACGATGTCCGGGCCGACCGCATCCAGCGCCGTCTCGTAGTCGGTGAAGCCTTCGGGGATGCCGTACGTGCTGGTGAAGGCGGCCAGGCGCTCCTCATCGAGGTCGCAGGCCGCCACCAGCTTCATGTCCTCGATCTGGGGGTAGACATCCGCGTGCGCCTTCGCCCGCGGCCCGCAGCCCAGGATCAGCGATCGATACAGCGCCATGTGTACCTCTCTGACCATGGGACGCCGACGGCGGGTCAGCGCCCAGTATCGACGTCACCTCTTGAAGGCAACCGCGTCATCACTATTATTCCCCGTGCGGGGCCTTGCGTCCTCCAGCAGGTTCGCGGACGCGGGCAGCGAAATGGCCGGCGCTCGGAATCGCTGCGACACGGAGGAGACTGATGGCCATGCCGGATGCGGTTCGTCTCGGAATCGTTGGGTGCGGCGGGATCGCCCAGGCCCACCTGAAGGGCTATGAGGCGCTCGTGGAGGAGGGCTACGACAGGGTCGCTGTCACGGCGGTCTGCGACCTGAATCGCGAGAGCGCGGAGGCTGCTGCCGAGCGGGTGGGGGCCAGCATGGGGACGCGGCC
>JAYENL010000067.1:0-45716 GCA_034722055.1 Armatimonadota bacterium | reverse complement strand
CACGTCTGGGCAACCCACAAGGGCCGGGCGGACGCGTAGGTCTGCCCCTCCAGAACGGCAAACGGCCGACGCATGTGAACATGCGTCGCTCCGGACGGCAACGCCAGACGGCAACGGCAGACGGCGGACGCCCGGGCCGGGGCGGAGACCGGCCCCTCCAGACGGCTGGGCTTACGGCAAACGACCGGGCGGACGCGCAGGTCCGCCCCTCCGGAACGGCGACGGCAACCGGCGCACGCACAGGAGTGTGCGTGCCACGGAACGACAGACGACATACAGCCGGGCCGGGGCGGAGACCGGCCCCTCCAAACGGAACGGATGACGACAACGACAAACGACGTCCAGGCGAGGACGCCTGGACTCCGGATTGTGACGTGAAAGGGTAACGATAGAGAGCATGGCGAGTGAATCGAAGGCCAACCAGCAGGCCACGGTGCGGGACGTGCCGCAGGAGAATGTGCGGAACTTCTCCATCGTGGCCCATATCGACCACGGCAAGTCCACGCTCGCCGATCGGCTCCTGGAGGTGTGCGGCAACGTCGAAGAGGCCACCGAGCAGATGCTGGACTCCATGGACCTCGAGCGCGAGCGCGGCATCACCATCAAGTCCTCCGCCGTCCGCCTCTACTATGAGGCCGATGACGGTGAGCTGTATCAGCTCAACCTCATCGACACCCCCGGCCACGTGGACTTCTCCTACGAGGTTTCCCGGAGTCTGCAGGCCTGCGAGGGCGCCGTGGTGCTGGTGGATGTCTCCCAGGGCGTGGAGGCCCAGACCGTCGCGAACGTCTACCTGGCGGTGGACGCGGGCCTGGAGATCATTCCCGTCGTCAACAAGATCGACCTGCCCAACATCGAGCCGGAGATGGCCCTGAAGGAGATGCGCGACAGCTTCGGCTTCACGGACGACGAGATCATCATGACCTCGGGGAAGACCGGGGAGGGCGTGCACGAGCTGCTGGAGGCCATCGTGCGGCGCATTCCGCCGCCCGATGAGGACGCCGAGGCGCCGCTGCGGGCCATGATCTTCGACTCCGAGTTCGACGTGCATCAGGGCGTGATTGCCTACGTGCGCGTCTTCGAGGGCCGCATCCGGCCCGGCGACGAGATCATGATGATGTCCTCGGGCCGCCGCTTCGAGGTCTCGCGCACCGGCGTGTTCTCGCCCGCCATGGTGGACGTGGAGGAGCTGCGGGCCGGGGACGTGGGCTACCTGTCTGCCACCATCAAGGGCGTCGAGGAGTGCCGGGTGGGCGACACCATCACCACCGCCGAGCGGCCCGCCGCCGAGCCTCTACCCGGCTACCGCGAGGCCCAGCCGATGGTCTTCTGCGGGCTCTACCCCACCGACAATGCGGACTACGAGGGCCTCAAGGACGCCCTCGATCGCCTGTCGCTGAACGATGCGGCGCTGACCTACGAGCGCGAGACCTCCGCCGCCCTGGGCTTCGGGTTCCGCTGCGGCTTCCTGGGCCTGCTGCACATGGAGATCGTGCAGGAGCGCCTGGAGCGGGAGTACGACCTGGAGCTGGTGGCGACGGCGCCCAGCGTGGTCTACCGCATCCTGCTGACCGACGGGGACGTCATGGAGGTGGACAATCCGGCCGCCTTCCCGGAGCGGGAGGTGATCGAGGTCATCGAGGAGCCGGTGGTGGACGCGGTGGTGATGTGCCCGCAGAAGTACGTGGGCCACGTCATGAAGGTCTCCGACGACCGCCGGGGCGAGTACCGCGAGCAGGAGTACATGTGGGGCGACCGCCTCGCGCTGCACTACCGGCTGCCACTGGCGGAGATCGTGGTGGACTACTTCGACGCCCTCAAGTCCGCCACCCGCGGCTACGCTACGCTGGACTACGAGCACGCCGGCTACGTGCCGGAGGACCTGGTGAAGGTGGAGATGCTCATCAACGGCGACCCGGTGGACGCGCTGGCGATCATCTGCCACCGGGACTTCGCCGAGAGCCGCGGCAGAGCCATCGCCCGCAGGCTCAAGGAGGAGATCCCCCGGCAGCTCTTCGAGGTGCGCATCCAGGCCTCGATCGGCAGCCGCATCGTGGCCTCCACCCGCGTGCCGCCGCTGCGCAAGAACGTCACCGAGAAGTGCTACGGCGGCGACGTCACGCGCAAGCGCAAGCTCATGGAGCGCCAGCGCGAGGGCAAGCGGCGGATGAAGCAGGTGGGGAACGTGGAGGTGCCGCAGGAGGCCTTCATGTCCATCCTCCGCCTCGGGGATGAGGAGTGAGGGCTCGATGAGCGCCAGCGGCCTCTCCGTCTACGTCCACCTGCCCTTCTGCGCCCGCAAATGCCACTACTGTGACTTCAACTCCGGCCCCGCGCCCGCCCCGCTGCGATCCGCCTACCTGAGCGCCCTGCACGCCGAGATCGCGCGCCGCGGCGACGAGCTCAGCCGGCAGCCCGTGCACACCATCTACTTCGGCGGCGGCACCCCCACGCTCTACCCCGCGCACGACCTCGGTGCCCTGTTGGCCGCCATCACCGGGCGATGCGCCACCGAGCCGGACGCTGAGGTCTCCGTTGAGGCCAATCCCGAGAGCGTCGATGAGGCGAAGCTGAGGGCGCTGCAGGAGGCCGGCTTCAATCGTCTCAGCCTCGGCGCGCAGTCCTTCGATGACCGCGAGCTGGAGCTGCTCGGCCGGGGACACACGTCCGGGGACACCGAGCGGGCCGCGCGGGCGGCTCGGAGGGCGGGCGTCGAGAACCTCTCGCTGGACCTCATCTACGCGCTGCCAGGACAGACGGTGGCGCGCTGGCGGAGAACGCTTACACGGGCGCTGGCGCTGGAGCCCGAGCACGTCTCGGCCTACGGCCTGGAGCTGGCGGAGGGCACGCGGCTGTTCAAGCGGTGGCAGAGCGGTGAGATCGAGCCGCCGGCCGAGGCGGAGCACCTGGCGATGCGCGAGGCCACGCGGGAGCTGTGCGAAGGGGCCGGCCTGCGCCGCTACGAGATCTCCAACTACGCCCGCCCCGGCTTCGAGTGTCGGCACAACATCACCTACTGGCATAATGAGCCCTACCTGGGGCTGGGCGCGGGTGCCTGGAGCTACCTGGATGGTGTGCGCAGCGCGAACCTGCGGGAGCCGGAGGACTACGTGGCGGCGCTCGACGCAGGCGAGGAGCCACGGGCCTATGCGGAGCGTCTCGATCCGGACGACGCGCTGGCCGAGGCGGTCATGATGGGTCTGCGCATGGTCGAAGGGCTGGAGGTCGCGGCGCTGAAGGCCGCCTATGGCCCGGAGCGCGTGTCGGAGCTGCTGGGCCGGGCGGAGCCGCTGGCTGAGATGGGGCTGGTGGAGCTGGGGCAGCGCCTGCGCCTCACGGAGGCCGGGGAGCCGCTGCACGGTGAGGTCGTGGTGCGGCTGGCCTGATGTACTGCCGACAGGATGTCGGAGAGACGACGGCAACAGCGAGGACAGGGAACAGGATGGACAGGATGACACCGACGGCGGGATGCTGGTCATCCAGGACGGGACAGCGATTGACGGTTGCAGGAATCGGCGGCAAGGGGTAGAATTGCACTGAGGCGATGGTCAGAGCCGGCCCGGCGCCTGCGTGCCGCCGGGTCGGGGGAGCGGACCGGCGCAGAAGGGTGATCATCTTGATGCGACGAGCGGCAATGGTTCTGTCAGCAGCCATCCTGATGACCGGGCTCACCGCCAGCGCCTGGGCCGACGCTAAGGTCTCGCTGTTCTCGGGTGAGCTGCAGGGCGTGGAGCTCGGGAGCTGGGGTGCAGGGACGGTCGAGGTGGATGAGGACGAGACCTATCTGGAGGGCGCGGCGCTGCGCGTGGAGACGACGGGATTCTTTGAGGGCGGTCGCCTGGACCTTGCGGAGCCGCTGGAGATGGACCGCTTCATGGAGGACCCCGCCGGCGGTTACGTGAAGCTGGTCGTGAAGGTGCATGAGCCGGAGCTGGAGACCTTCCGTCAGCCCGGCGCCGGGGAGGGGCGGTTCCCGGGCGGAATGCCCGGGCCAATTATCCCCGGCGAAGGAATGCCGCCCGGAGGCATGCCCCCGGAGGGTATGCCGGGCGAATTCGGCCCCGGCATGCCGCCCGAGGGAGGGATGATGCCTCCGGAGGGGATGCCCGGTGAGATGATGCCGGGCGAGATGGGCCCTGGCATGCCCGGGGAGGTGCCCGGCGGGATGGGTCCGGGAATGCCCGGGGAAGTGCCCGGCGGAATGGGCCCCGGCATGGGGGTTCCCGGAGCCGGGCAGGTCGGTGCGGCCGCGGAGCCGCCGCCGAAGATCGAGGCGCTGCGGGTGCTGATCGTGACCGACAAGGGTGCCATTGATTCGGGTGCGCTGGAGTTGGAGCAGCAGATCGAGGTTGTCGAGGGCTGGAAGCAGATTGTGGTGCCCCTGAGCGCCTTCGGCGGTACCGTGGACCTGTCGGGCTCGAAGATCGAGTATGTGGCGCTGCTCGGCGACGTGGAGGAGAGCTTCTGGGTGGGCGAGCTGACGCTCGGCTACGAGGAGCAGCCGCTGGTGGCCGACGCCGGTGAGAACGTGACCACCACGGTCGAGGAGATCACACGGTTTGAGGCCGCGCCCCAGGCCGAGGGCGTCCAGGCCAGCTATGTCTGGGACTTCGATGCGCTCGACGGCATCCAGGAGGAGGGCTACGGGCAGGAGCCCACCTGGACCTTCCTGACCCCGGGCTACTACACGGTGACGCTGAGGGTGAGTGATCCCCAGGGCGAGAAGGTCGATCGCATCGACACGGTTGAGGTGAAGGTCGAGGAGTAGCCTCGGCCGTCACATGGTGATTGCCACAGAAGGCCCCCCGCAGCGCACGGAGGGTCTTCTGCGTTTTCGGGCAGGCTTGGTGGAGCCGCTATGAGCGTCGAACGCGCGACCGTAATCCGTGGCGGGCGCGTGATCTGTCCCGTCAGCGGGATCGACGAGCGCCGTGACATCACGCTGAGGGGGAAACGGATCGCCTCGGTGGGCGCCGGCGGTCCGCCGCCGGACGTGGTCATCGACGCCTCCGGGATGGTCGTCTGTCCGGCGCTGATCGATCTGCACGCTCATCTGCGAGAGCCGGGCGGGGAGCACAAGGAGACTATCGACACGGGCACGCGGGCGGCCGTGCGGGGGGGCTTCGCGACGGTCTGCGCCATGCCCAACACGCAACCCCCGCCGGACCGAGCCGCGCGGGTGGCGGAGGTGCACCGGCGGATCCGGCGCTCCGCGTGGTGCCGGGTGGGGATTATCGGGGCCGCGACGCGGGAGAATGACCGCGAGCGGCTTACCGACTTCGCGGAGCTGCGCGATGCCGGCTGCGTGGCGGTCAGTGACGACGCCTTCATGCTCACCGCCCTCGCGCAGCGGCGCGAGGCGCTCCTGCGCTGCGCGGAGGCGGGACTGATCTTCATCGCCCACGCGGAGGCTGAGGAGCTGTCCGCGGGTGGCGTGATGCACGAGAGCGCGCTGTCGCGCGAGCTTGCGGTGCCGGGGCAGGACGCAGAGGCGGAGGTCCGCGCGCTGGAGGCCTGGCGGGAGGCGTGGGACGAGCCCGGCGCGCCGCCCCTGCACATCGCGCATCTGTCCACCGCCGCCGGAGCGAGGCTGCTCCGAGACTGGAAGGACGGGCCAACGGCGGAGACCGCGCCGCACTACCTCGCCCTCACCCACCAGGCCATCGCTGAGCAGGGGGCGAACGCCAAGATGAACCCGCCGCTGCGCACGGAGGAGGACCGCCTGGCGCTGATCGAGGCCGTCCGCGGGGGCGTGGTGGAGGTGGTGGCGACCGACCACGCACCTCACACGCCGAAGGAGAAGTCCGCCGGGCTGGTCGAGGCGCCCTTCGGGATCGTGGGGCTTGAGACCGGGCTGTCGGTGGTCGTCGATGTCCTCGTGGGTGAGGCAGGGATGAGCCTGGCTGAGGCGCTGGCGACGCTCACCTGCAGTCCCGCACGGGTGCTGGACCTGCCTGGGGGGCGGATCGAGGTGGGGGCGCCCGCGGACCTGCTGATCTTCGCCCCCGACGAGCGGTGGACCGTCGCCCCCGAGCGCTTCGAGACCAAGGGGCGCAATACTCCCTTCGCCGGTCGCGAGCTTCCCGGCCGGGTGGAGACCCTGATCATCGACGGGCGCGTCATCTACGCCGAGGGGCGCTTCGCGGGCACCCGCCGGCCGCGGGGGCTCAATTGAGCCATCACGGGCCAGACATGAGAATCCGACGCATGACACCGGCACTCATCGCAGCACTGTGTCTCACGCTCTGCGGCTGGCCCGCAGCCGCAGAGCAGTGCATGGTGCTCGCCAACGGCATCCCGCTGGAGGCGGGCCTGGCGAAGTGCGATGAGGCGGGCGCACTGCTCCTGTCGGCGGAGGCCCTGCAGCGGGGTCTGGGCCTCACTGTCACCGAGCCTGAGGGCGACGGGCCGTGGACCGTCCGGGGCTTCGGCGTCACCGTGCTGGTGCGCCCCGAGGTCAAGGCCTACACCGTCGCCGGGAAGCTGCGCCGGGCGAAGAGCTGCCCGGTGGTGACCGACGGGGAGCTGTGGATCCCGCTGGCGATGGTGCGCCGGGCCTTCGGCGTCGATGCTCGGATGCGCGGCGAGAACGAGGTGACCGTGTGGACGCTCCGCGGCCCCGGCGTGGAGCTGACCGAGGTGCGCGAGGGGGTGCACCGGGAGAAGGCTCGCCTGGTCCTCGAGGTCAGCCGCCCCACGGCGTTCACCTGGTGGCAGGAGCCGGGTCGGCTGCTCATCGATCTTCCCGCCCCCGATGAGGGAGGCGCATGGAGTCGCTCGGTGCAGTTGCTGCGCTTCGATGATCCCCTGATCTCCGAGCTGCGTCAGGGGCCGACGACCGGCGAGACCATCCGGGTGGAGATCGTGCACGGGTCGTCGCGTCCGCCGCGCATCTTCAGCCTCGCCGAGCCGCCCCGCGTGGTGGTGGACCTCTTCCGCGACCCCGAGGATATCGCCCCCGAGCCGGGGCCGCCCATGCTGCCGCCGCTGCCGGGGGCGGCCGGGGTCCTGCACACTCGCAACTTCTGCACCGCCAGGGGCCCGGTGCGCGTCTTCGTCCTGGAGGTGGACCCGCGGTCCGAGCGGATCGACGTGCGGCCCGCGCTGGCGTCGGCCACCGTGCACGAGCGCGCCACCGTCACGCGCATGGTGGCCTCGACGGGCGCCTACGGTGGCATCAACGGCGGCTTCTTCGCCCGCAGCGGCCAGCCCCTGGGGATGCTGGTCATCGACGGCGAGTGGATACGGGAGCCCTGGGGTGGACGCACCGTCCTGGGCATCACTGAGGACGGGCGGGTGCTGATGGACCGGCTGGAGTTCGCGGCGCAGGTCGCCTTCTCGGGCCTGGGGACGCAGCGGCTGCACGGGATCAACCACGGTCCGGACGAGATGGATACGCTTACCATGTACACCCGGCGCTGGGGACAGTTCGTGGTCGGCGCGCGGCAGTGCACCCGCCTGGTCGTGGACGCTGCGGGCGTCGTCGCTCACAAGGAGACGGACGGGCGCATCGTGCGGATCCCCGACGGCGGCTTCGTGCTCTCCGGCAACGGGCGCATGGCCCGCAGCCTGGACGTCGTGGAGCTGGGCACCGAGGTGGAGGCGCGGCTGGGCACCTCGCCGCAGTGGCCGCCGCTTCGCCACGCCATCGGCGGCGGCCCCCGGCTGGTGAAGGACGGTCGCACTCATGTCACGGCCGCGCCGGAGGGCTTCCGCTCGGACGTTCACGCCACCGCCCCCTCACGCACGGCGGTAGGCGTCACGAAGCAGGGGCGCCTGCTGCTGGTGGCCGCGCAGGGAGCCGGCGAGACGGCGGGTACCGGGATGACGCTGCAGGAGCTGGCCAGCACCATGATCAAGCTCGGGGCCTGGCAGGCCATGAACGTCGATGGCGGCGGCTCCACCAGCTTCGTCGCGGGCGGCAAGCTGCTCAACCGGCCCACCGATGGAGTGCCGCGGCGCGTCTCCAATGCGCTGTTGGTGTTCGTCCGGGGCTGCGAGCGCGCAGAGTCGGGCGGATAGGCGGGAGGCCGGCCCGGCGCCGGCAGCGAAGACCTCAGAGGGAAGAGGGCATTCGGAGGGGAGAGAGGGGTAGATGGTAGAGATGGCCAACCAGACCGCACAGGAGGAGCTCGACGAGCAGCAGCAGCAGATGCTTCTGGACCTGGCGCGCGAGACGATTGAGCGCTATGTCACCGAGGACGTCCTGCCGGATCTGCCGGCCGACGATCCGGCCTTGGAGCAGCCGCGGGCGGTCTTCGTGACCCTTCACAAGCACGGCCAGCTCCGCGGCTGCATCGGCTCCCTGGAGCCGCGTGAGCCGCTGGCGGCCGCTGTGCAGTCATCGGCGGTCTCGGCCGCCACGCAGGACCCGCGCTTCCCGCCGGTCACGCCACAGGAGCTGGACGAGCTGGAGATCGAGATCAGCGTGCTCTCGCCGCTGCGTAAGGTGGATAGCGCCGACGAGATCGTGGTGGGCAAGCACGGGGTGATGGTGGCCGACGGGGCGCGCCGCGGAGTCTTTCTGCCGCAGGTGGCGCCGGAGCAGGGCTGGGACCGCGACACCATGCTCCAGTACCTGTGCGCCCACAAGGCGGGGCTCCCCGCCGACGCCTGGCGGAGGGGCGCGGAGCTGCACGTCTTCACCTGCCAGGTCTTCAGCGAGGGCGACTGATCTCGGGACCGTCGCCACGCCAACGCTCGCAGCATGAGGTGCAGCAATGATCAGACTCGGCTACCACCCCGCCACCTTTCCAGGCGAGGGCCTCGAGAAGCTCCTGGCAGCGCTGCCGCCGGTGTGCGAGCAGGGCTGGGACGGGCTGGAGTACTCCGCGCGGGTCTTCGAGCCGTGGTTCGACCGCCCCGATGAGATCCGCGCTCTGCTGCAGGACGCCGGGCTCGTGCTCTCGGGCCTCTACTACACCTGCGGCTTCACCTCCGACGAGGAGGTCCAGCGGTGGCTGGAGGAGGGCGAGCGGGTCGCGCGGTTCTGCCAGGCTGCGGACTGCCACCTGATGCTCATCGACGGCGGCCGCAAGGACGGGGGCGGAGGGGATGACCAGATCCGCCGCGCGGCGGAGGGCGCCGACGCCATGGGCCGGCTCTGCCGGCGGCACGGCCTGGTCTGCTCCTGGCACCAGCACTGGGGCTCTATCTTCGAGTACGAGCAGCCCTTCGAGCGGCTGATGGAGCTGACCGACCCGGAGCTGGTGAAGTTCACCCCCGACACTGCGCAGCTCACGCTGGGGGACTTTGACGTCCCGGAGACCATCCGCCGGCACCGCGATCGCACCGTCTACGTGCACTTCAAGGACCTCGGCGAGGACCGACGCTTCACCGAGCTCGGCACCGGCGTGGTGGACTTCCCGCACTGCTGGGAGGTCCTGCGCCAGGGCGACTTCTCGGGCTGGATCGTGGTGGACCTGGACTACACCGATCTCGATCCGGTCCGATCCTGCACCATCAACAGGCGTTACCTCGCGGAGACGCTGGGCATCCGCTCGGAGGGCGGTGGCCGCGGGGGTCACTCGGCGGACGCGGCTCCCTCCGTGTAGGGCAGCCTGGCGCCGGCCTCCATCAGCCCGCCCTCCAGGGCGCGAGCGACGTTCCTGGCGTGGTCGCCGATCTTCTCGTAGTTCATCAGCGCGTCGAGGAAGAGGACGCCCGGGAGCATGAGGCACTCGCCCTGGCGCGAGCGCTCCAGGTGAGCCATGCGGCCCTCGTGCGTGCGTCTGTCCACGACCGTCTCCAGCTCCAGGATTCGCTCAGGGAGGGCGCCGTCCGCTCCGGTGAGCGCCAGAGCGGCCGACGCCAGCATCTCATCGACAAGCTCCGCCATTTCCCTTACGGCCTCGTCGGCCGCCGGTGACCAGGGCATGTCCTGCGCCGCGCGCTGCTCCGCCAGCTCCAGGAGGTTCTTGCAGTGATCGCCGACGCGCTCGAGGTCGTGTGCCACGTGCAGCATGGCCGGGACCTGCTCGGAGACGTAGTCCGGGATGTCGCGTTCCACCAGCTCGACGAGGTACTCGGTGATGGAGTCCTGGAGGTGGTCGATGGCCTGGTCCTCCGCCCACAATGGCTCGGTGTCCACCTCCGGGGGCCGCAGCACCGCCTCCGTGGACCCCTCGACGAGATGTCGGCAGATGCGGGCCATGCGGGCCAGCTCCTGGAGCGTGGCGCCGGCGGCGGCGGCCGGCGTCTCAAGCAGCCGGCGATCGATATGCGCGGCCTCCGTCACCACCCGGCGTGGCGGCTCGGGGATCCAGCGCTCAAGCACGGACGCGAACCAGTTGTTGAAGATCAGGAACAGGAGCGCGTCCAGCACATTGAACAGCGTGTGGGAGTTGGCAACCTGCCGCTGCAGGGCCGCCTGGTAGGCGCTCGAGCCTACCTTCAGCCCCGCCGTGGAAGGCGACAGCGCCAGCACCGCCGGGGTGAACCACTTGAGCAGAATCAGCGCCAGGAGCACGCCGACGACATTGTGGATCGTGTGCGCCCAGGCGGTACGCCGCGCCGTCGGATGTGTGCCGATGGAGGCGACCTGTGCGGTGATGCAGGTGCCGATGTTGTCGCCCAGCATCAGGGCGATGGCGGCCTCCAGCGTGATGAGGTCGTGGGCCGCCAGCGCCATGGCGATGCCCAGTGAGGCGGAGCTCGACTGGATGCAGATCGTCACAACGGTACCGGCCACGACCGCCAGCACCAGATTGTGGCTGAAGTCCGTGAAGAGGCTGACGGCCAGCTCACTCTGCTTGAGGCTCTCCACGGAGTCCTTGAGCAGCATCAGGCCCAGGAAGAGAAGGCCGAAGCCCAGGATGCCCTGGCCCAGGTCCTTCACGAAGCGCCGCTTTGCGAAGAACTGCATGGCGAAGCCCACGGCGATGGCCGGCAGCGCCACCTGTGTGATCTGGAAGGCCATGATCTGGCCGGTGACCGTGGTGCCGATGTTGGCGCCGTAGATGACGCCCAGCGCCTGGCGGAACGTCATGAGCTGAGCGTTGACGAACCCGACCGTCATGACCGTGATGGCGCTGCTGCTCTGCACGATCCCGGTCACAACCGCCCCCACCACGCAGCCCAGCCAGGCGTTGCGGGTGAGCGCGGCCAGGATTCTGCGCATGGCGTCCCCGGCGGCGCTCTCCAGACCATCGCCCATGATGCGAATGCCGTACATCAGGAGCGCGACGCCACCCAGCGTCCCGGTGACGATCTCGAACCAGTTGATCTCCGTCACATTGCACCCACCCGGGCTCCAGAAAGCACAGCGTGCAGAAGCGGCGACCGTGCGCGACCTCATCGGCAAGGCCAGCAAGACTCCCCCGAGGGCCGGGCGCCCCCAGACGCCCGTACATCCGTCGCCGGAACTCCTTCGGCACAGGCGCGAAGAGTCCTTTTTGTGGGCTGGTGGACGGCGGAAGGAGTGTCGGCCGCCGCAGAGAAGGTCCTTCCGAGGCGTGATCCCGCAGCAGGGAGGACGGCCTGATGAACTACGGAATCGTCGCCGCCGGCAGGTTCGGCGATGACATCGAGGACGCCTTTCGGATGGCCAGCAAGATCGGCTTCGACGGGCTGGAGATCCCCTTCAACCGCCTGGAGTGTGAGGAGGAGCTGATCTGGACGCCGGAGGGAGTCGGCCGGCTTCGGCGACTCAGCGAGCGCTACGGGCTGGCGATGCCATCGCTGATCGGCGGCCGCTACAACCGCCGCGGCTTCACCGATGACGACCCGGAGGTGCGCGGGGAGGCCGCGGAGGTGATGCTGCACCTCATCGACATGTGCGCCGAGGCGGGCATCGAGCGCATCCTGACCGCCTTCTTCGGCGACCAGATGATCGAGGACGAGACCGACGTGCAGCGGGCCATCGACGGCGTGGCGGCGTGCGCCCCGAAGGCCGAGAGCCGGGGTGTGACGCTGGCGCTGGAGGGTACCGTGGACGCCGGGCAGTGGCTGCGGATCATAGACGCCGTCGCCTCCGACGCCGTCGGCGTCTACTACGACGTGGGCAACGCGGTGTGGATCGGCCTGGACACGCCGGTGGAGCTTGAGATGCTCTCGGACGCCGGAGTCCTGGAGCAGATCCACATCAAGGATATGACTGAGGATAAGGTCAACTCGCCGCTGGGCGAGGGGGACGTGGACTGGGACGAGGTGGCCGGCGCGATCGAGGAGATTGGCTACGATCAGTGGCTGGTGCTGGAGACCCCGCGCAGTGACACTCCGGAGGAGGACTACGCGCGCTACCTGGAGCTCGTCCGCAGCCGCATCGAGGCCGCCCCAGGCGGGGAGCGGCCGCAGTAGAGAGGAGGGCCTGCCATCAATCAGGTCGGTGAGGGTAGGGCCATGGAGAAGAAGTACCCCGAGTGGGTGATACTGGTGGTCGCCCGTGATGGGGAGGGCAAGGCGAATGTGATGCCGGCCGGCTGGGGGATGATCTGCTCGGGCGAGCCGCGGCTGGTGTGCGTGTCGGTGGGGCTGACGCGCTACACGCACCGATGCATTGAGGAGACCGGCGAGTTCGTCTTCGCCTGGGCGGGCGAGGATCAGGCGCGGCTCGTTGAGCAGACCGGCTCCACCTCAGGCCGCGACATCGACAAGTTCGCGGAGTTCGACATCGCCGTCGCGGAGCCGGCGGTGACGAACGTGCCGCTGCTGGCGGAGGCGGCCATCAACCTGGAATGCATCCTGTGGGAGGCCTACGCGTCAGGGGATCACACCATCTTCGTGGGGGAGGTGGTCGCGGCCCACCTGCCGGAGCAGCCGGTGGCCACGCTGATGAACTTCGGTGGCAAGTTCGCCCCGGCGGCCCCGGTCGGCGAGCTGACGTAGGTACAGCCTTTCGCCTCTATCTTTGACAAAGGTGATCACACATGGATGTCATGGAGGCCATACGAGAGCGCTTCAGCGTCCGGAAGTTCAAGCACTACGAGATCGAGGAGGGGAAGCTGGAGACGGTGCTGGAGGCGGCGCGGCTGGCGCCGTCGGCCAGGAACCTGCAGGAGTGGCGCTTTGTGGTGGTGCGCGACCCGCGCATGCGTGAGGCTCTGGCGGAGGCCGCCAACGGCCAGCGCTTTGTGGGCGAGGCCCCGGTGGTGATTGTGGGATGCGCCATCAGCGGCGAGCACGTCATGTCCTGCGGCCTGCACTGCTTCCCCATCGATGTCGCCATCGCCATGACCCATATGACCCTGGCGGCGGTGGAGCAGGGGCTGGGAACCTGCTGGATCGGCGCCTTCAACGCCGACAAGGTGCAGGAGCTGCTGGGCATCCCAGAAGAGGTGATCGTGGTCGGCCTGCTGCCCATCGGCTACCCGGCGACCGAGGCTCCCCCCAAGAAGCGCCTGTCGCTGGACGACATCGTGATGGCCGAGCGCTGGCAGGGCTGAGTCCTCCCGCAGGGAGGATGCAGGTGGCCGGGCGACCGGCGGGGCCCGCTCCCATCGCCGGACCGTCAGCCGTCGTGGATGACCGGACCGCGGTAGGCGAGGCCGCGCCTGACGCGCTCGCGGTGGCGGGCCATCATCTTGCTGAGCAGCTCCTCGGGGTCGTCGTCCATGACGATGGCCGCACCTGTCTGCTTGTTGATGACCTCCAGCAGCTCGGGGATATGATCGGCGACGCCCCCCGTGCCCGTCAGCGCCCCGATCAGTCGGGCCTCGTCGTAGGCGATGGCGAACTCCCCGAGGGTCCCGGAGCGGCCGCCGATGACCACCACCGCCTCACAGGTGCGGATGATCTCGATCTCCCTGCCCATCAGGCCGCTGCCGGTGAATATCAGCACATCGTACTCTTTCCACGGAGAGCCGTAGACGTCGCGGTGCTCGTCGAGGGAGTGCGCGGGGGAGATGCCGATGACCAGCGCGCCGATCTCCTTGGCGCCCAACACCGCCTCCTGGGGCAGGCCCGGGGCGGAGCCGGTGACCACGATGATGTCGTGCCTGGCCAGGCACCGGCCCATCTGGCGCGCCTTCTCCCGCACCTCGTCGGTGAGCTCGCCGCCCGCCGATCCGACGACTCCGACCTTCATGCGCATCCTGATCGCTCCAATCGATGTGCTCACGACCTGGCGGCCGGCGCTGACGCCGGCCGCCCCACGGGACTTCGCGGTGCCGTCGAGGGTTCCCTTCCCAGCAGCAGGTGAGGCCGACCGGTCCTGGCCACTGACGTGGGGCGGAAGGCAACCGCCGGCCGCGCCGGCGTGAACCTTGACGCTGCGACGGTGGTCTGATACCATAAGGTGGTGAAGAGGAGTGGGGCAGTGGCGCAGTGGGAGCGCGTCTCCTTGGCATGGAGAAGGTCGCGGGTTCGACTCCCGCCTGCTCCACCATGGCTTGATTATGGCGCGGGCAACACAGGTTGCTCGCGCTCTTCGCTTACGAAGGACATACTCCGCCGCACGCGGAAATCTTAGGTGAGCCATCACTGGTCGCCCACTTTGTTGCGAGATGGGCTGAGGAGGCAGCAGGTGGTGTACGATTGGAGAAAGATCGTCCTCGAGGCCGCCGAGATCGAGGCCTCCGACGTTTTCTGGAAGGCCGGCGCGCACCCCCACATCCGCCTGCAGGGGAAGGTCCGTAAGTGGGACCATTACCCGGTGGTCGAGCCGGAGACGACTGAGGCCATCGCCAATGAGCTGATGACCGAGCGCCAGCAGGAGCTGTTCGAGGAGTTCCCCGAGCGAGATATCGGCATGACCCTGGAGGACACCTGCCGGCTGCGCATCAACATCTTCAGACAGCAGAACTACGTCGGCCTGGCTATGCGCATCATCCCAGTGGAGATAGCTACCGTGGAGGAGCTGGAGCTGCCCCTGGTCCTCAACGACATCGCCATGAGCCCCGAGGGCGTGGTGCTGGTCACCGGGCCCACGGGGTGCGGCAAGTCCACCACCCTGGCGGCCATGATCGACCACATCAATGAGAACCGGCAGGCCAACATCGTGACCATCGAGGATCCCATCGAGTACGTGCACCAGGACAAGCAGTGCATCGTCAACCAGCGCGAGGTGGGCGTTGACACCATGAGCTTCTCGGACGCCATGAAGTACGTGGTCCGCCAGAGCCCGGATGTCATCCTCATCGGTGAGATGCGGGACGTGGAGACCATGAACGTGGCCATGCAGGCGGCGGAGACCGGCCACCTGGTCTTCTCCACGGTCCACACCTCCAGCGCCTCGGAGACGATGGAGCGGATCATCAACATGTTCCCGCCGCACCAGCGGGACATGATCTGCCTGCGGATGAGCAAGTCCCTGCGGGCCATCCTGTCCCAGGCGTTGGTCCCGCGAGCCGCCACGGAGGGCCGGGTGGCGGCAGTGGAGGTGCTTGTGGCCAATCCGACCGTGGCCAAGCTCATTGAGGACGGTCATACCGGCGACACCTACGCGGCAATGCAGGACGGCGCCTACTGGGGCATGCAGACCCGGAACCAGGCGCTGCTGAAGCTGTACCGTGACGGCAAGATCACGGCGCGCGACGCGCTGTTCTACGCCGGCAACTACACGGAGATGCGGCAGATGCTGCGGCGCGTGGACCCCGCGGAGGCGGAGGAGGCCGCACGGCAGCAGCCCGGCATGGGTGGCGCCCGTGGGGACACTCCGGAGGCCGAGGAGGCCGCCGCCGGGGTGACCGGCCGCGCCGGAACGCAGTCTGAGGGCGAGCGCCAGGGGCGGGGGCGCGGCAGTCGCCGCAGCTCCAGACGCTGAGAGCGACGGACCGGCTGAACTCGTCCGGCCTTGCTCGGACGTTGCCGCGCACGCATAAGAGATGGTCGTGCTATCACACGCTGGCGAGGGGATCACAAATGAGCGAAGACTATGTTCGACGAACCATGAAGGCCCCGGCGGAGCTGACGGCGACTGCCGGGAGGACCATGGATGGCGAGGTTGTGGAGATGCTGATGGAGGCGTGCGCCCAGCTCGATGCCTCCGACCTGCACCTCACCGTGGGGGAGCCGCCCATCTTCCGGCTGCACGGACGGCTCTACCGCGTGGAGGGCTACAAGGACCTGGACGGCGAGGATACATTGGGGGCCACTCTGGCCCTGCTGGGCGAGGATGAGCCCACGAATCGCTACTGGCAGAGATTCCACGAGAGCGGCGGGGCGGACATCGCCGCGGCCCTGGAGGAGCGTGGCGCTCGGTTCCGGGTCAGCGTCTTCCAGCAGAAGGGCCATCCGGCCATCGCGCTGCGGCTCATTCCCGACGAGATCCTGACCTTCGAGCAGCTCGGCCTCCCGGTGGAGTCGGTGAAGGAGATGCTGCACAAGCCCCGCGGCATCATCCTGCTGACGGGCCCCACGGGCTGCGGGAAGACAACCACCATCGCGACCATGATCGACTACATCAATCGCAACCGCGACACCCACATCATCACCATCGAGGACCCCATTGAGTACTTCCATGAGGGCAAGCGGTCCATCCTGAACCAGCGCGAGGTCGGTGTGGACGTCTCCAGCTTCGCCGAGTCCGTCACACGGAACATGCGCTCTGACCCGGACGTCATGCTGGTTGGGGAGATGCGCGACCTCGAGACCATGCGGGCGTGCCTGCAGGCCGCGGAGACCGGTCACCTGGTGCTCTCCACGCTTCACACGGTGAGCGCGCCGAAAACGGTGGACCGACTGGTGACGGCCTTCCCCACCGCCGAGCAGGAGGAGATCCGCGCCATGACCTCCACCTCGCTGATGGCGGTGTTCTCGGAGGAGCTGATCCCCCTCAAGGATGGCAGGGGTCGCATCGCGGCCTACGAGATCATGGTGGGTGAGCCAGGCGGCTCGGCCGCTATCGGCAACCTCATCAGAGAGCGCAAGACCTCTCAGATGCGGTCCACCATCCAGAGCAGCAGGCATCTGGGGATGCAATTGCTGGAGAGCCACCTGGCGCGACTGGTCAAGGGGGGCGAGATCGAGTTCGAGGAGGCCTACAATCGCGCAAACCAGAAGACCGATCTGCTGGAGTTCCTTGACGACTACGCGATACCTGAAGAGTACCGCCAGGCGGCGGAGCTGGCCGATGGCGGCTGATGCTCGGCGGCGATAGCAACATCGCTACGGCTGGACGATTGGAGGGGGAGACGTGCGACAGGGCAGAGGCAGGGGCGGTGCGTCCACCCTCAGCATCGACCTCATGGAGAAGCTCGTCGCGTGGTCAGTGACGGGCCTGAAGATATCGATTCTGGCGTTCCTGGTGAGCCTTGCCTATATCCTCTACGGCATCTTCGGTGGCCACCTGTCGGGGCAGGTTGAGGCACGGATCCTGGGAAACCTGCAACTGATGGGCCAGGTGATGGCCGCCGCCGCCGGACTGGGCACGGTCTGTCTGGTGATCGTCACCCATGAGGAGATCGCAGTGGCGGTCACCGCCGGAATCGTGGGCCTGGTGCTGATGTTCGGCTTCCCGCTGCTGGTGGCGGGGCAGGTGCGGGGCGGCGCCCAGCGCGCTGGCGACATCATCACCTACTGGACGAGCAGCGCCGGCGAGTTCATGCTCATCGTCGTGGGCCTGCGGGTGGCGTGGGAGATCGTCAACTGGGTCAGGGAGGCACCGGCTCGCCGCGCCGCCATCGCCCGGGAGCAGGGGTTTGAGGAGGAGCCCAAGAAGAGCTACTACACTCCCTGGTGGCGCCTTTCTCACTGCTGGGAGATGCCTTACTGCCACGGGGCCATCAGGGAGACGTGCCCGGCGTACACGAGCCGCACGGACTGCTGGCGCCTGGGGCAGGGCTGCAACTGCGACCCCTACCTGATCGAGTCCCTGCTGCGCAAGGGCGCCGGAACGGACCTGTTGGCCGAGCAGACCTCCGAGTACACGCGCTCGGACCTCACCGGGGACCGGGTGGCGGGCAGAGAGCGGACCCGGGAATGCCGCAATTGCCCCATCTTCAATGAGCACCAGCGGCAGAAGTTCCGCCTCCTCAACCCTCTGATCATCGTGGCGGCCATCGTCGGTCTGGGGTTCGCCTACCCTGTCGTCCGCAGGCTCTACGCGGGCTTCATCTCCTTCACGGCTGCACTCGCGGAGCGCTTCGCCTTCGGCACCCAGGTTCCTGTGGAGCGCTGGATCCACCGCCTCGACAGCCCTGCGGTGTGGGTGTTCTTCTACGTCATCCTGGGCCTGCTGGCCATGTCCTACGTGCTGAAGGCCGTGGAGTGGGCGGTGCTGCGGCGCAAGATCATCTGACGTGGCTCCCATCCCAGCAGAACGCGGGACGCCCGGGCCGGGGCCCGGGCGTCTGTGCGTGCGGTAGGTGAGAGGCTATGCCCCCCGCGTCACAGCGATGGCGCGCACCGTTGCGTGCCCTCGCACATCGGTGGCGCTGACGACCAGCATTCCATCTGGAGCGGCTCCAATGGGCACCTCGGCGGCGAAGCGGTTCATGGGGTCGAGCTCCACGGGACTGCCATTGATGGTAACCTTCGCCCCAGGCTCGGCGACCCCGGAGACGGTGAGTGTGCTCTGGTCGGCAGCGACGGTCACCTCGGGGCCGATGTCGAGGTCCAGTCGGGGGCCGATGATGCCCTGATGCTGCTCCCAGGCGAGATCGCCGACGGCGGGCATCACAGTAGGGGCGGAGCCCTCAGCGGCTATCGCCTGCTGCTGGGGCCGCACCGTCGTGGCGACCTCCTCCGCCTCCACGGACACCGCGCCCTCATAGACTGCCACCGTGGTCTCGCCCGCGTCAGCTACCTCCACGTAGAAGACCGTGCCCCGCACGCCCGCGGTGGCCGTGGGAGTGCGGATCTCGAACTTGCTCTTGCCGCGAAGCATGGTGAGCACGCGCACCCAGACGCGACCGGCGTCGAGGTCGAACAGCGAGGTTGTTTCCTTCGTGCTTGTATTCAGAGAGCACTTACGAACATTGATGGAGGTCTCAGGGCCCAGTCGGATGCGCGAGCCGTCCACCCAATTGAGGGTGACCGCGCTGTCAGCCGTGGTCTTGACGGTGGAGCCGGCCAGCACATGCTCGGTGGCTCCCAGCGCCCGGAAGTCAGACTCGCCGCGAGCTTGCACGTAGACATCGCCGACCACGTCGCTGACCGACGCGATGCGCTGCACGACGACCAGCGATTGCATCATCAGGATACCCAGGAAGATGAATACTATCAGGACCCCGATGAGCAGCAGCACGGATTTGCGCATGTCGCCTTCCCCGTTTATACTGCCGATGCTCTACAGATGAACACAGGAGCGCTCGCGCTCCCGCCTTGGTGATACCCGCGCCACGGCGCCGGTAAACTCCGCTGACAGGGCGCACAGGCCGTAAATGCAGTCTCTTGGACGAGCGCCATGAGCACCTCGGAGGCCGTTGTCCGCAGACGACTGGCGTGGCTGATCGCCGCCGTGGTGGTGGTGGCGCTGATGTTGCGCTTCTCGCCGGCGCTGACCGTCCTCGACCGGCTGGAGCTGCGCACCATCGACTGGCGCTTCCTCCGCCGCGGGCCTCGAGCCGCCGATCCCCGCATCGTCATCCTGGAGGTGGACGAGGAGAGCCTCCGGGAGGTGGACCGCTGGCCGTGGCCGCGCAGCCGCTTCGCCGAGGTCATCCGCCGCCTCGACCGGGCGGGCGCGCGCGCGATCGCCTTCGACATCTTCTTCGCCGAACCCGAGGCTGGAGAGGGCAGCGTAGTCTCCGACGCCCAGAGGGGATCGGACGGGGAGCTGGTGGAGGCCACCCGAGAGGGGGGGATGGTGTATCACGCGGCCTTCGGTCACGCGCTCGGCCAGGATACGTCGGGGGGGCCGGTGAGGGCACTCGCGCGGCAGAGCTGGTCATCCGCCCGGGTCGTGGAGGGCTCGGGGCTCAACGCCGCTGCGGAGCTGTTCGAGGTCGGCGAGGTCACCTCCCCGCTGCCGGGCCTCATCGAGGCGGCTGCGGGGGTGGGGTTCGTCAACGTGGTGGACTCCGGTGACGGCGTCTATCGCCACATCCTGCCGGTCGTCAGGCGCGACGAGATGCTCTTCCCGTCCCTGCCGGTGGCGGTCGCCGCCAGCATGCTGCAGGTGCGCCCCGAGCAGGTGGTCATCAGGCCTGGCGACGCGGTGGACCTGGGAGGCCGCCGCCGGATCCCCATTGATTCCATGGGGCGGATGCTGGTGGACTTCGCCGGCGGCTCGGGGACCTTCCCCTACGTGTCGGCGACCGAGCTGCTGCGGAGCGATCCGGCGGCTGCGCGGGAGCGGTTCGAAGACCGCATCGTCCTGGTGGCGGTGACCGCGCCGGGGCTGTATGATCTGCGGGCCAGCCCCTTCGACAGCGTCTACAACGGCGTGGAGACGCAGGCCAACGCTCTGGCGAACATTCTGGAGCGGCGATTCCTGCGTCAGGCGCCCGGTGAGAGCTGCCTGCTCGCGGTGCTGTTGCTGGCCGCGGTGCTCTACGCGGGCCTGTCGCGTCTGCGTCCCACCTGGGCGGTGGCCCTCGTGCTGGCGCTGCTGGTGGGCTACAACTGGGTGGCGCTGGCGCTGTTCAGCGGCGCCGGGCTGGCCATCGACGTGGCGACGCCGAACGTCGTGCTGCTGGGCTGCACGCTGGCGGCGCTGACCGTGCGGCTGATGGGGGAGGAGAGCGAGCAGGAGCGAGTCCGGGACGCCCTCTCACGCTTCGTGCCCGAGGGGATCATGGAGCGGGCGGTGGGTGAGGACCCGGCCATGCTTCTGCAGGGACAGCGGCGGGTGGTCACCGTGCTGTTCGCGGACCTGCGCAGCTTCACGGCCAAGTCTGAGGAGATGCCGCCGGAGCAGACCGTGGAGCTGCTCAACCGCTTCTTCGCGCTGGTGCACGAGACTATCTTCGAGTTCGAGGGCACGCTCGACAAGTACATGGGTGACGGGCTGATGGCGTTCTGGAACGCACCTGTGAGCCAGCCCGACCACGCCCTGCTGGCGCTGCGAACCGCGGTGCACCTGCAGCGGCGCATCGAGTACAATCAGGCGGAGTGGGAGTTCCACGGCATGCCGGAGCTGGCGGCCGGGATCGGCATCAGCACCGGCGAGGCGGTGGTGGGGTATGTGGGCACGCGCGAGCGCATGCAGTACACCGCCATCGGGGCCCACGTGAACCTGGCGGCGCGGCTGGAGGCCATGACCAAGGAGGTAGGTGCGCCGACGCTGATCAGCAGCAGCACCTACGAGCTGGTGGCCGAGGCCGTGCAGGCCCGGCCGCTGGGGCCGGTGCAGGTGCGGGGCTTCTCCGAGCCCATCGAGATCTACGAGGTGCTGGACCTGCGGTCAGGTTGATTCACTGGGCGAGGGTCGGCCCACAGCCGTGACGTACACCGCCACCTCGCTGCGGCTGTCGATGCCCACCAGCCCGGCCACCTCGTCATCGAAGAAGGCCGCCACGTTGCAGGCTGCCAGGCGCAGGGCGTCGGCGGCAAGCTGAAGCTGTGCCCCGAGATGCCCGGCGTCGAGGTAGACGTAGCGGTAGGCCCGGTTCTGATACTTCCATGCGCAGCGGGCGACCACTGCGCCCCACACGAAGACGGCGCCGGCGCTCTGCATCCAGGTCTGACCCAGGCAGGCCTGGGCCAGATCGCCGGAGTAGTCACCCTCCGCCAGCATCCCCAGGGCGTGACCGCGGACATCGTAGTGGTACACGCCCTCGGACAGCTCCTGCACCGCCTGGGCGACCACGTAGGTCTCGTTGGGATACAGGGCGCCCGCGGAGGCGGCCGCGCGCAGCTCCACGTCATGCACCTGGCCGGTGACGCCCTGGGTGGCCCACAGAAGCTGGGAGAGCTCCTGGAGGCTGAGGGGCTGGCCGGTGAAGCGGCGGCGGGAGCGGCGGTCGCGGATGATGGCCCATAGGCCCTCGCCGCCCTCGAGGCGCGGGTCGGGAAGCTCCACGCGCTCGAGATAGTCCTCGTAGGTCTTGTAGGTGGGCGGCGGGGCGGCCCAGGCGGCGACCTGCGGCACCGGCCTGCCTCGGGCGTACTTGGTCGCCTCCTGGAACTGGGGACCGATGTTGGTGGGCACGTTGGTCATCGATTGCGCCCCTTCCTGACGCTGCCCGCTCACTGACACTGTGAGTAGCCGCAGTCGCGGCAGACGTTGCAGCCGCCCTCCTGCACCAGCCTTCCCCCGCATTCGGGGCAGGCGCCAGCGTGGCGGAAGGTCTGGCCGTCGAAGTCCATGGCGAGCTGCTCGCCCTCGGGCATAATCTCCCGCTCGATGGCCTTGGCCACGGCGTCGGCGCAGGAGAGAATGCGCCCCCCGCCCGGCTCCCAGGCCGGCATGTGGCAACTGATGCCGTGGAGCTGCTTGATGATCTCCTCGGTCGGAATCCCGCACCGGAAGGCCAGCGAGACGAGGCGGGCGATGGCCTCGGCCTGCGAGGCCGCGCAGCCGCCGGCCTTGCCCATGGTCGCGAAGAGCTCGAAGGGCCCCTGCTCATCGCGGTTGATGGTGACGTAGAGCTTCCCGCAGCCGGTGCGCATGGCGCGCGTGGAGCCCTCTACCACCTGCGGCCTGGGGCGCGGCGAGACCTCGGTTTCCGGCTCTCGGACCCTCTCAGTCTTGCCGGTGGTGAGCACCTGCTCCTCGCGGGAGCCGTCGCGGTAGATGGTGACGCCCTTGCAGCCCAGCTCGTAGGCGAGTCGGTAGACGTGCTCCACGTCCTCCACCGTGGCCTCGTTGGGGAAGTTGACGGTCTTGGAGACGGCGTTGTCGGTGAACTCCTGGAAGGCGGCCTGGATGCGGATGTGCCACTCCGGCGTGATGTCGTGGGCGGTGACGAACAGCTCGCGGACGTCCTGGGGGACCTCCTCGATGCCGTGCAGCGTACCCCGGGCGGCGATCTCCTTCATCAGCTCCGGGGAGTAGAAGTCGCGCTCGCGTGCAATGCGCTCGAAGATGGGATGGACCTCCAGCAGCTCGTCCTCGTCCAGCACGTGCCGGGTGTAGACGATGGCGAAGAGCGGCTCGATTCCTGAGGAGCAGCCGGCGATGATGCTGATGGTGCCGGTGGGCGCGATGGTGGTGACGGTGGCATTGCGCATCGGCTCCATCCCGGCCTGCTCCCACGTCGAGCCCTCCCAGTTGGGGAAGGGCCCCCGGCTCTCAGCGAGCTCCTGGGACCTGTGGCGGGCCTGCTGCGTAACGAACTGCATGACCTGTTCGGCGGTGTGCACCGCCTGCTGACTGTTGTAGGGGATGCCCAGCAGGATCAGCATGTCGGCGAAGCCCATGACGCCGAGGCCGATCTTGCGGTTGGCGCGGGTGTTCTCGGCGATCTGGGGCAGCGGCAGCTTGTTCATGTCGATGACGTTGTCCAGGAAGTGCACCGCGCTGTGAACGGTCTCGCGGAGGTAGTCCCAGTTGATGCGAGCGGACTCGCCGCTGCCCTCCACCATCTTCGCGAGGTTGATCGAGGCCAGGTTGCAGGACTCGTAGGGAAGCAGGGGCTGCTCGCCGCAGGGATTGGTGGCCTGGATCTCGCCCACGTGGGGCGTGGGGTTGTGCTCGTTGATGCGGTCGAGGAATACGACGCCCGGATCACCCCCGGCCCAGGCCAGCTCCGCCATGCGGTGGAAGACGTCGCCGGCGTCGAGCGAGCCGACGGCCTCGCCCGTGCGGGGATTGACCAGGTCGAACTCCTCGCCCCGCTGCAGCGCCTGCATGAACTGCTCGGTGGCGCCCACGGAGAGGTTGAAGTTGGTGAGCTGCGTCTGGTCGGACTTGGCCTCGATGAACTGCATGATGTCGGGGTGGTCCACGCGCAGCACCGCCATATTGGCGCCGCGCCGCACCCCGCCCTGCTTGATGGCCTCGGTGGCGGAGTCGAAGACCTTCATGAAGGAGACCGGCCCGCTGGAGACGCCCCTGGTGGAGCTGACGATGTCGTCCGCTGGCCGCAGCCGGGAGAACGCGAACCCCGTCCCGCCGCCGCTCTTGTGGATCAGCGCGGTGCTCTTGACGGCCTCGAAGATGCTCTCCATGGAGTCCTCCACCGGCAGCACAAAGCAGGCCGAGAGCTGCTGGAACTTGCGCCCGGCGTTCATGAGGGTGGGGGAGTTGGGCATGAACTCCTGGCGGGCCATCATGCCGTAGAACTCGTCCGCCAGGGCCTTCACCTCCACGTCGCTGGCACCGTAGTTGGTGTCAGCGGAGGCGATGTTCTCGGCGACGCGGCGGAGCATGCCCTCCGGCCGCTCGGTGACGTTCCCCGCCATGTCCTTCTTCAGGTAGCGGCGGGCGAGGACGGTCAGGGCATTCTCTGATAGCTCTAAGTCTGTCTCGATGGCGGTCCCCATGATAAGCCTCCGGCAGGCCTGGAACGGCGGACGGACTTGCAGCGGTGCGACCCACCCCTTATTGAGGAGCCCCGTGCAGGTTTATGCTCAAAAGCTATACGGACCTTTACGATAACCGAGTCGGATAGGCGGCGTCAAGATGAATTCCGCGCCGCGCCTCAAGGGGCCCCGAGGCTGCGCGCCTGCTCTCGTGGGACTCTGTTAGGCGCCCGGGGGTCGCTTTCCTCCCGAGGCCGGCCAGAAACGAGTGCCTGTGCCTGGACGCTGACACCCCGGGTGGGAACCCGGGGTGTGGTGGAGTTTCGCAGGCCCGACCGGGCCTACTCGGCCTGGGTGTCGAGCGCCTGGCGCACGACCTTGGCGACGGCACACACGTGCGCGCCCTCATCGGGGGAGACGAGCTTCACGCCCTGGGTGCTGCGGCCGGTGGGGCGGATGTTCTCCACGGGCATGCGAATCAGGACGCCCGCCGAGGTGATGCACATGATCTGATCGTCGTCCTCGACGACCTCGGTCCCAACCACCGGCCCGTTGCGGTCGGTGATCTTCAGCGTCATCACGCCGAGGCCGTTCCGGCCCTGCCGGCGGTACTCGGACAGCGGCGTGCGCTTGCCGAGGCCCTTTTCGGCGACGACCAGCAGGTCGCGGTCGTCGTCCTTCTCGACGCACACGGCTGAGACCAGCTCGTCATCGCCGCGAAGCTTGATGGCCTTCACGCCCCGAGTGCCGCGGCCCATGGGCCGCACCTCGTCCTCGTCGAAGCGGATCGCCATGCCCTGACGCGTGGTGAGAAGGACATCCTTGGTACCGTCCGTCCACAGCACCCAGCGCAGCTCGTCATCGTCCTCGAGCCTGATGCCGATGAGGCCCCTGTTCCGCAAGGTGGTGTCGTACTCTTTCAGCTCGGTCTTCTTGACGTAGCCGCCGTCGGTGACCATCAGCAGGTAGCCGCCCTGATCGTAGTTCTCGACCGGCAGCCAGGCCGTGATGTTCTCCCCCTCCTCCAGGGGCACGATGTTGCTGATGGGCGTCCCGCGCGCCTGGCGGGAGGCCAGGGGCGCCTGCCAGGCCTTGGCGCGGTAGACGTTGCCGCGGTTGGTGAAGAAGAGGACCAGGTGGTGGGTGGTCGCCACGAAGATGTCGGCGACGGTGTCCTCCTCCTTCTTCGTCAGCGCCAGGATCCCGCGGCCGCCGCGGCGCTGCACCCGATAGGTGTCAACGGGCATGCGCTTGATGTAGCCGTCGCGGGTGATGGTGATGGCCATGTCCTCCTGGGCGATGAGGTCCTCGGTGTCGATGTCGTCCGCCTCGGTCTCGTGGATCTTGGTGCGCCGCTCATCACCGTGCCGGCGGGCCACCGCCCGCAGCTCGCGCTTGATGACCTTGGACTTCTCGTCCTCCGAGGAGAGGATCTTGTTGTAGCCGGCGATGTCCTCCTCCAGACTCTCCCGCTCGCTGGTCAGGTCGTCGTATGACAGCCGGGTGAGCTGGCTCAGGCGCATGTCCAGGATGGCGTCGGCCTGCGCCTGGCTGAACTCGAACTCGCTCATCAGCCCCTCTCGGGCGGCGGTGCGGTTGTCGCTGGCCCGGATGAGCGCGATGATGTCGTCGATGACCTCCAGCGCGCGCAGCAGGCCCTCCACGATGTGCAGCCGGGCCTCGGCCTGCTTGAGCAGGTACTTGGTGCGGCGCGTGACGACCTGGCGGCGATGCGCCAGGAACTCGCTGAGGAGGTCCTTCATGGTGCACTGCCGCGGCACCAGCGAGTCCCCCACCTTCACCAGCGCCAGCAGATTCGCGTTGAAGTTGGTGCGCATCTGGGTGTGCTTGTAGAGGTTGTTGAGCACCACGTCGGTGTTGGCATCGCGCTTGAGCTCGATGACCACGCGAATGCCGTTGCGGTCGGACTCGTCGCGCAGGTCGGAGATTCCGTCGAGCTTCCCCTCATTGACCAGGTCCGCGATCTGCTCCAGGAGGTTGGCCTTGGAGACCTGGTAGGGCAGCTCGGTAACGATGATGGCCTCCCGGTTGCGGGGCAGCGGCTCGGGCACCGCCCTGGCCTGCATAGTGATGGAGCCCTTGCCGGTGCTGAAGTAGCTGCGGATGCTCTTGGTGCCCAGGATCATGGCCCCGGTGGGGAAGTCGGGCCCGGGGATGTGTGTGATAAGGTCCTCCGGCTCCAGATCCGGGTCGTCGAGGAGGGCGATGGCCGCGTCCACGACCTCGCTGAGATTGTGTGGCGGGAGGTTCGTTGCATAGCCCACCGCGATGCCGGCGGTCCCGTTGCACAGCAGGTTGGGGAAGGCCGCCGGGAGGACCTCGGGCTCCTCGGTGCGCTCGTCGTAGTTGGGCTGCCAGTCCACGGTCTCCTTGTCCAGGTCCTCCAGCATGTCCATGGCGACGGGCGAGAGCCGGGCCTCGGTGTATCGCGGGGCGCCGGCCGGATCGCCGTCGATGGAGCCGAAGTTGCCCTGGGGATCGACCAGCGTGTAGCGCATGGAGAAGTCCTGGGCCATGCGCACCAGGGTGTCGTACAGCGCCTGGTCGCCATGCGGATGGTAGGTCTTCATGGTCTCGCCGACGATGGAGGCGCACTTGACGTGAGCCCGGTCAGCGTAGAGGCCCTCGTCGTTCATGGCCAGCAGGATGCGGCGCTGGGAGGGCTTAAGCCCGTCCCTGGCGTCCGGCAGCGCCCGGGCCACGATGACGGAGAGCGCGAACTGCATGAAGGAGTCCTCCATCTCCTGATGGAGGGGGATAGTATCGACGCCGTTGTCGATGATCTCTTCTGCCATTGAGTGCTCCCGGTGGTGCGAGGCTCAGTGAGCGGCCGGGGGCGGACGCCCGCACCCCGGCCGATATGCTACCGACCCGCCCGGGGCCTCAGGCCCACAGGTCGAGGTTGCGCTCGTCCTGGGCGTGGTCGCGGATGAACTCCCGGCGCGGGGCCACCTTCGAGCCCATCAGCGTGCTGATGACCCGGTCGGCCTCCGCCGCGTCCTCCATGGTCACCTGGCGCAGCACCCGGTGCTCGGGGTCCATGGTGGTGTCGGCGAGGTCGTTGGGATCCATCTCGGAGAGGCCCTTGAAGTAGTTGACCGTCATGCGGCGGCTCCCCAAGTCCTCCTGCAGGCGCTCCAGCTCATCGTCGTTGAGCGCGTAGTAGGTCTTGGAGCCGACCTTCACGCGATACAGCGGCGGCTGGGCGATGTAGAGGTGCCCCTCGCGGATCAGCGGCTGCATGTAGCGGTAGAAGAAGGTCAGGATCAGGGTGCGGATGTGCGAGCCGTCCACGTCGGCGTCGGCGAGGATGATGATCCTGTTGTAGCGCAGCTTGGAGAGGTCAAACTTGCTGGAGGCCTCCCCGTTCTCGTGCTCCTCCTGCTCCTCGTCGCTGTCTCCGTTGAGCGAGAAGCCGGCGCCCAGGGCGGTGATCATGGCCTGGATCTCGTTGTTGTCGAGGATCTTGTCAACGCGGTTCTTCTCCACGTTGATGATGACGCCGCGCAGCGGCAGGATGGCCTGGTTGCGGGCGTCGCGGGCCTGCTTGGCGTTGCCGCCGGCGGAGTCACCCTCCACGATGAACAGCTCGCACTCCTCGGGGTCACTGGAGGCGCAGTCGGCCAGCTTGCCGGGCATCCCGGCGGTGGAGAGGGCGGTCTTGCGGGTGGCCTCCGCGGCCTTGCGGGCGGCGTCGTTGGCCCGGGCTGCGGTGATGCAGTTGTTCACGATCCGCCTGGCGTCCCGGGGACGCTCCTCCAGGAACTCGCTGAAGCACTCGTAGACGATGGAGTAGACCATCCCCTCGACCTCAGAGTTGCCCAGCTTGGTCTTGGTCTGCCCCTCGAACTGCGGCTCCATGTGCTTGAGGGAGAGGACGGCGGTCATGCCCTCGCGGACCTCGTCGCCGGTGAAGTTGCGCTCCTTCTCCTTGCGCAGCCCGTTGCTGAAGGCGTAGTTGTTGACCACGCGGGTGACGGCGGTCTTGAAGCCGGACAGGTGGGTGCCGCCCTCCGCGGTGTGGATGGCATTGACGTAGGAGAGGATGTTCTCGTGGACGCCATCGTGGTATTGGATGGCGATCTCGACCTCGGTGTCGTCCTCCTCCCGGAGGAAGTGGATGGGCTTGTGGAGGGGGTCCTTGCCCTCATTGAGATACTGCACGTACTCCACGATCCCGCCCTCGTGGTGGTAGACCTCCTGGCGGGGCTCGCCGTCCTCGTCGCGGGCGTGCTCGCGGAGGTCCGTGAGCGTGATCTCCACGCCCCCGGCCAGAAAGGACAGCTCCCGGAGGCGCTTGGCGATGGTGTCGAAGTCGTACTCGGTGACGGAGAAGATCTCGCGGTCGGGCATGAAGGTGATGACCGTGCCGGAGCCGTTGGCCTTCCCCCTGTCCTCCAGGTCGGTCACCGGGAGGCCGCGCTCGTAGCGCTGGAAGTGCGTGCGTCCGTCGCGGACCACCTCCACCTCCAGCCACTCGCTGAGAGCGTTGGTGCATGAGACGCCCACGCCGTGCAGGCCCCCGGAGACCTTGTAGGACGAGGAGTCGAACTTGCCCCCCGCGTGCAGCATGGTGAGAACGACCTCCACGGCGGGTCGCTTCTCGGTGGGGTGCTCGTCCACGGGGATGCCGCTGCCGTTGTCCTCGACGGTGACGCTGCCGTCCTCATTGAGGGTGATGGAGATCTCGTCGCAGGCCTCCGCGAAGACCTCGTCGATGGAGTTATCGATGACCTCATTGAGGATGTGGTGAAGACCGCGGTCGGCGGTGGAGCCGATGTACATCGCCGGTCGGCGGCGCACGGCCTCGAGGCCCTTGATGACCTGGATCGACTTGGCAGTGTACTCTCTCTTGGGCATCTACGCTTAGCTCCTTCGAAGGCGAGCCACGGGAGTTGCGTGACCGCTGAGCCAGCGACCGGCTTGTGAGGAGGTCCATGCAGTGGACGGAAGGCGCCGGGACGTTAGTGGTACGTGCCTGCAACTGCCCCTCTGCCTGCGTCCGTCGGTGGTGCCTCCGTTGCCTCGACTGGCGCCGTCCGGGCGCCGGCTGCGATCCGTGCTGTTGCGACGATTCGATGCCGCGGCAGAGCCCCGGCAGCGTGGTTTGCTCAGGGGCGGGAGGGCCCTCGTGCAGCCGCGCAAGTGCTTTCTCTTCCCTGTCCCTCCCACGCCTTGAAAGTATACCAGAATCAGCCTCTTCCGTCAAGCCTCAGAGGGGCGCGTGGAGGGACCCTCGGCAGGCCGAAGGCGCGCTCTGAGAGCTCGGAGACAATCGCAGATTCTGTATAAGATTATAGCCCTGAACCTGAACATATCTTATGCTATGTGGGGCCTCGCCGATCAGCGTGTTCTCGGCCTCTGAGGGCGCGGCGGAAGCGCCGCCTGGAGCCCGAGCGGACCGGCGCGGAGCTCGCCCCTCAATCCCCTTCCGAAGGGCGAGAGAAGGTATCGTTTCGCGGGTGCGGAAACTGCGCCGGGGACCACGGCCTGTGGTGCTCCAAGCGCGCTTGAGAACGACCTTCGACAGGCGGGAAGGGACAGGGTGATGATGGCTGAGACGATACGCGTGGGAGCGATTGGCTCGGGGGGCAATGCGCGGGGGCACATGCGCCGGATGCAGGCCCTGGATGACGTGAAGCTGGTGGCGATCACCGACCCCAGCGATAAGGCACTCAAGCAGGCCGTCAAGGACGTCAAGGGCGCCAAGGGTCTGCCGACCTTCGACGACCACACGGAGATGCTGGAGGAGGTGGAGATGGACGCGGTGGTCATCTCCACCCCACACACGCTGCACTACGAGCAGATCATGGACAGCCTGGCCGCGGACCTGCACGTGCTGTGCGAGAAGCCGATGGTGTGCAACACCACGCACGCCCAGCGGGTCATCGAGACGTGGAAGAAGTCCGGCAAGGTCATGGGCGTGTCCTACCAGCGGCATACCATGGCGCCGTTCCGGTACTGCCGGAAGAGGATCGTCTCCGGCGAGATGGGCGACGTGGTGTTCATCAACTCCCTGCAGTCGCAGGCCTGGTATCAGAGCCAGGTGAAGCGGGGGACGTGGCGGTCGAAGATGAAGTGGTCGGGCGGCGGGCAGCTCAACGACTCGGGCAGTCATCTCATCGACATTGTGCTGTGGATGACCGACCTGCAGCCAGCGGAGGTCTTCGCCTACCAGGACAGGATGGGCTCGGAGGTGGATATCCTCAGCGCCATCGACGTGCAGTTCGAGGATGGGGCGCTGTGCACGTTCTCGGTCGTGGGGTACCAGTCCTGGCCGGGCATGTTCGAGGAGACCACCATCTGGCTGGAGAAGGGACAACTCGCCATCCGCGGCGGCGAGGTGTGGGAGTGGGGGGAGGACAAGGAGAAGAAGGTGGTGACGGGGAAGGCGCTGGGGCGGACCTGGACACCTGACGAGAACTTCATCGCCGCCATCCGTGGCAAGGAGGAGATCCAGTCCACGCCCGAGGACGCGCTGAAGGTCATTCAGCTCTCCGAGGCCGCCTGGGCGTCGGCCGAAAGCGGTGAGCCCGAGGCGGTGAAGCGCTGAGGGTGGACCGTGGGCGGCGATGAGCTGAAGGCAACTGGCGCGCGTCCGGCTGGGGCGGCGGGGTGTGTGCTTGGCCGCATCGGGCTGGCGCTGGCGCGATTGGTGCTGGTCTGGCCGCCGACAGTGATGGCCGCCAAGGCCGGAGGCTGGGCCCAGCAGCAGGTGGCGCCGGAGGCGGGCACCCCCTACGAGGGGGCGCTGCTGGGGGCGGCTGTGGGACTGATCGTGGGCCTGAGCCTGTGGGTGCGGGGGGCGTTCTCAGGCCGCGGCTGGCGGAAGGCGGCGGTGGATGTGGCGCTGTGTCTGCTAACGCTGCTGTGGCTGACCGGGGCGGGTCTGACGGTGATCCACGGCGCCCCGCCGCCGGAGCTGCCGGCCCTCTTTGCAGCGGCGATCGGGGCGGCCGCGGCGGTGCTGCTGCTTGGCCGCTGAGCGGTCGTAGAGGGCCTCTGAGGGCGCGATTCGGGGCCTCCGTGGCCGGCCAGAGGGCCGCCGGACCGAGCTTGACTTGGCGCCCACCTTGGCCTATAATTGCCACCGCTGGCTGTGCGCCGTGTGAGGGCCTCATACGGCGTTGAGGTTTTCGGGCGGCCAGATTGAGGGGGGACGGTGAGCGGCGCCGTACGGGGCCGACGCAGAGCGCCGACGGCGGTGCGGTACTTGCGTCGTTTGGGCCATCGCGGCAACCGGAAGGCCGTGGGCCGCTCAGCCGGGCCGCCGGACCGGGCTGGCCACCTCGGATGCTGCACTCCAGCCAGTCGGACCGGCGCCGACCGGGCAGAGGCAGTTGGCCATGCCACTGAAATGAGACGGCCGCAGGCTTCCGGTCGATGTGGGCTCGGAGTGGACTCGGTGAGTGATAGCGTGTCGGACGATAAGGATCGGGACACACGGCCCGAGGAGGACCCGGAGGCGCAGAGCTCGGGGCTGCGGTCCGAGCCGCCGTCGGAGGCCCCCACCCCTCCCGCTCCTGGTGCTGCCGATGCCCCGGACAGTCCCAGGGGGCTGCGCCGGGAGCTGGAGCACTACCGGCTCGTGGTGGAGGAGATGCGGCGGCGGATCCGGGTGCTGGAGGATGAGCTCGAGGCGGCCTCCACCATTGCCGAGGTGCCATCGGTGGTGGTCACCAGGCCGGAGCTGCGCAACACGCTGGGGCGCCTGGTGAAGAAGGTGGCCATGATCATCCAGGCGGAGAAGGTGTTGCTTCTGCTGCACCAGCCCGAGGCGGCGAAGCTCACGGTGCTCCCGCCGGCGCTGGGAGTGACCGAAGACCAGGCGGACGCGCTGGACATGGCCGTTGATGAGGGCGTCAGCGGCCGGGTATTCAGCGATCGCGAGTCCATCATCTTCAACGACGCCCTCAACGATCCCCGGACCTCGAAGGAGATAGTCTCCCTCCTTGCCGTCCGCAATGGCATCTGCGTCCCCCTTGTGATCAAGCAGCGCGATGAAGAGGAGCGTCTCGTCGATGAGCGGGTCATCGGCGTGATGAACGTCTTCAACAAGCGCTTCGATGAGGACTTCAGCAAAGAGGACGTGCGGCTGTTGGAGATGCTGGCCGAGCAGGCCGCGGCGGTGATCTCCAACGCGCAGCTCTACATCCAGCTCACCGAGGAGAAGGAGGAGCTGCAGGACGCCTTCGAGAGCATTACCGTGGGCGTCATCGTGGTGAACAAGGCGGGCACCATCCGGCTGCTCAACCCCGCCGCTGCCGAGATGCTGGAGCTGCCCGAGAAGGACTACAGCGGCACGAAGATGACCGATGTCATCAGCGGCGGACCAGTGCGAGAGCTGGTCGGTCAGACGCTGGAGACCGGCGAGGAGCGGACCGCGGAGATCAGCATGGGGGAGGACGATGGTCGCATCTACCAGGCGCAGACCACGCTGATGGTCCGGGAGGACACCGCCGAGGTCGAGAACGTGGTCGCCATCTTCAACGACATCACGGAGATCCGGCGTGTCGAGCGCATGAAGACAGCCTTCGTCTCCACCGTCTCCCACGAGCTGCGCACTCCGCTCACCTCCATCAAGGGCTTCATCTCCACGCTGCTTGAGGATGACGAGGGGATGTATGATGAGGAAACGCGCCGGGAGTTCCTCATCATCGTGAACGAGGAGTGCGAGCGGCTGACGCGTCTGATCTCCGACCTGTTGAACATCTCCAAGATCGAGTCCGGCCGGGGGCTGGAGTTGAACCTCTCGGAGGTGGACCTGGCCCAGCTTCTGAACCGGGTGGCCTCCAGCCACCAGCCCTACACCAAGAAGCACCGGATCGTGGCCACGGTGCCCAACGGGATGAAGCCTATTCGCGCCGACGCCGACAAGCTCACGCAGATGCTTGACAACCTGGTGGGCAATGCCGTCAAGTACTCCCCGAACGGTGGGATCGTGAAGATCGCGGCCAGCGACGAGGACGGCGCGGTGCGCATCGACGTCACCGACCAGGGGCTGGGGATCCCCGAGCGCCACCGGGACCGCATCTTCCAGCGCTTCCACCAGGTGGACGACGATGTCGATCACCGCTCCATCGGCGGCACTGGCATCGGCCTGTATCTGGTTCAGCATCTTGCCAGCGCCCACGGAGGCAGGGTCTGGCTGGACCGCAGCGAGGTGGGGGAGGGCTCCACCTTCAGCATCCGCCTCCCGAAGGACCCCGAGAAGGCCCTCGAATAGCGCGGCGAGCAGACGTGCCCGCTGCCTCTGAAGCGTCTGAATACGTCTCCTGCGCAATCGGAGGTCGCCTCCCGGTGCAGGAGGCATTGTCTTTCGCCCTGATGGGGTGGTGGCCGTGAGGATCGCCGTCGGCAACGACCACGCGGGCGTGGAGCTGAAGTGGACGCTCATGCAGCATCTGGCCGACCTGGGGGTGGAGGCCGAGAACCTGGGCGTGGACAGCGAGGAGTCGGTGGATTACCCGGACGTGGCCGCCACCGTGGGGGAGGCGGTGAGCTCCGGAGAGTACGATCTCGGGCTGCTGATCTGCGGCACCGGGATCGGCGTGTGTCTGGCGGCCAACAAGGTCCGAGGCGTCCGGGCTGCGCCCTGCTGCTTCGAGTACCACGCGCGGATGGCGCGGGAGCACAATCACGCCAACATCTGCTGCCTCGGCGCGCGGGTGGTCGGCCCGGAGCTGGCGAAATCGATCGTGACCGCCTTCATCCGCACGCCGGTGAGCGACGCCGAGCGCCACCTCCGCCGGCGCGACAAGGTGATGGCGCTGGAGCAGCAGTAGCGCCACGGAGGCGGGAGGGCGCCAATGTCTGAGGACGAGACCCGGCGGCTGGATCGCCGGCCCTCATGGGATGAGTACTTTATACAGATCTGCCGGGTTGTAGCCACCCGCTCGACCTGTCTGCGGCGGCAGGTGGGGGCGGTTCTGGTCTCCGACCGCCGCATCCTCGCCACCGGCTACAACGGTGCGCCCAAAGGCATGAAGCACTGTGCGGAGTTGGGCGGCTGCTATCGGGAGCGGATGGGCATCCCCTCCGGCGAGCGCCAGGAGCTGTGCCGGGGACTGCACGCGGAGCAGAACGCCATCATCCAGGCCGCCATCCACGGCGTCAAGCTCGAGAACGTCACCGCCTACTGCACCACCATGCCCTGCGTCACCTGCGCCAAGATGCTCATCAACGCCGACGTCCGGAGAATCGTCTACGAGGTCGATTACCCGGATGAGTTGAGCAAGGAGATGCTGCTCGAGGCCGGCGTGAAGCTGGAGAAGTGGCCGGAGGACGTGGAGGAGGCGGCGTCGTGATCATCGCGGTCCCGCTGGTGGTCGCGGCACTGCTGTCTCTGGCGCTCACGCCGGTGGCCCGCCGCCTCGCGATCCGCCACGAGTTCGTGGACAGGCCGGTGCGCCGTAGCTCGCACGCGCAGCCGGTTCCCTTCGGCGGCGGCTTCGCCATCGTGGTCGCCTTCTGGCTCACCACGCTGGTGCTGCAGTGGCCGCCGTCCCGGCCGATGGTGGGCCTGCTCGCCGGGTCGCTGATCCTCCTGATCGTGTGCACCCTCGACGACAAGCACGGGCTTCCCGCCGGTCCTCGTCTGGGGGCGCAGGTTGCGGTGGGGCTCATCGCCTACCACTTCGGCGTGCGCGTGGTGCAGGTGAGCAATCCCCTGCACGGGATGGTTGGCTCTGAGTACATCTTCATGGGCCTGCTGGAGCTCCCGGTGACGGTGCTGTGGATAGTCTTCATCACCAACGCGGTCAACTGGCTGGACGGCCTGGACGGGCTGGCGGGTGGAATCAGCGCCATCGGTGCCACGACGCTGGCGCTGATCGCGGCCTTCGGTGAGCAGAGCCTGACGGTCGTGGTGCCGGCGGCGGCCCTGGCCGGCTCGGCCCTGGGCTTTTTGCGCTACAACTTCAACCCGGCCAGCATCTTCATGGGCGACGTGGGAGCGATGTTCCTGGGGTACATGCTGGCCTGTCTTTCAGTGGTGGGGGCGGTGAAGGGCCCCACGGCGCTCGTGCTGGTCGTCCCGCTGCTGGTGCTGGGCCTGCCGATCTACGACTCCGCCGCCACCATCTTCAAGCGCCTCCTGGCCGGGAGGCCGATCCATCATGCCGACCGCGGCCACCTCCACCACCGGCTGCTCGACACCGGGCTGAGCACCCGCGAGACCGTCCTCTTCATGTACGGGATCACGGGCCTGCTGTGCATGATCGCCCTGGGGGTGTGGTTGCGATAGCCTCCAGGATCGCGATCATCTTCGGCACGCGGCCCGAGGGCATCAAGCTGGCGCCGGTGTACGACGAGATGCGACGGCGCGAGGGCCTGGAGCCGGTCCTGATCGGCACCGGGCAGCACCGGGAGATGCTGGGGCAGGTCTGCGACATCTTCCGGCTGGAGCCGGAGGTGAGCCTGGACATCATGCGGCACGGGCAGAGCCTGGGCGAGGTCACCTCCCGCGCGCTGTCGGGCCTCGAGGAGGCGCTTGCGGAGCAGTCGCCGGACGCGGTGCTGGTGCAGGGAGACACCGCCACGACCTTTGCGGGGGCCATGGCAGGCTTCTACCACCAACTCCGCGTGGGCCACGTGGAGGCGGGCCTGCGCAGCGGCAACAAGTACTCCCCCTACCCCGAGGAGGTCTTTCGGCGCGTCACCACCGCGGTCGCCAACCTCCACTTCGCGGCCACCGACCGCGCCCGGGAGAACCTGCTGCGCGAGCGCATCGACCCCGGTGCGATCTTCGTCACCGGCAACACCGTCATCGACGCCCTGCTGGCGACCCGCGAGCGCAGCCCGTCGCTGGAGGACACGCAGTTCCGGTGGCTGGCCGACATCGACGGCCGCGTCATGCTGGTGACGGCCCACCGCCGCGAGAACCTGGGGGTGCCCTTCACTCGCATCTGCACCGCGCTGGCAGGGCTGGTGAACGGCTTCGAGGACCTGCACGTGGTCTTCCCGATGCACCTCAACCCCAAGGTGCGCCGGGCCGCGACGGAGCTGCTGGGTGGGGTGGAGAGGGTCTTCCTGTGCGAGCCGGCCGACTACGTCACCTTCGTCTCGCTGATGTCCCGGGCCGACCTGATCCTCACCGACTCCGGCGGCATCCAGGAGGAGGCGCCGGCGCTGGGCGTGCCGGTCCTGGTGGCTCGTGAGACCACCGAACGGCCGGAGGGCATCGATGCAGGCGTGGCGCGATTGGTGGGGACGCAGACCGAGGACATCATGGAGGCGGCGGAGGAGCTGCTCACCAGCCCCACCGCCTACGCGCGCATGGCCGGAGCCGGCAGCCCCTACGGCGACGGTCACGCCGCCGAGCGCATCTGCGACGGCCTGGAGTTCGTCCTGGGAATGCGCCATGGCCGCCCTCAGGAGTTCGCCTACCGGCCACAGGGGCGGCTGAACGGGAGGGAGGAGGATGGCTGACACGTCCGGCGAGGAGGCCGTCGTGGATCGCTGGCCCAACCGGCGCATCATCTTCCTGGCGGTCCTCGTCGCCATCATCTTCTACGCCGTCTTCAGGCTGCCGGCCACCGTCAACTACCTGCTCGCGCGAGCCCGCGACACCCTGATCCTGCTGATCCTGGCGGTGGCGCTGAGCTACTTCCTGCTCCCGGCAGTGGACCTTATGATGCGCGTCTCCTGGCCGAGGCGCCGCCGCGTGCGACGCGGCCTGGCGGCTCTGACCGCCATTATCGTCTTCACCGTGGCGCTGCTGGTGCTGATGGCGGTGATCGTGACGCCCCTGGCGGAGGAGATAGGCAACCTCCTCAAGACCGTCTCGACCTGGGCTCAGGAGGACCTGGCGGCGCAGATCAACTCCTTCATCGACCAGCTTCTGAGCAACCTGCCGGAGCCCTATCGCTCGCAGGCGGCACGCGAGATCGAGGCCCTCCAGGAGCAGTTCACGGGCACCGGCCTGGCGGAGACCCTGCGCACCAGAGTGGAGGAGTGGGGCGGCGCCATCCTGGAGTGGCAGATCAACCTCATCGGCTCGGTGCTCTCCAGCGGCGCCTACCTGATTGCTCTGCTCATCGTTCCGGTCTTCGCCTACTACTTCCTGACCGACGCCAGCTCTCTGCGGGCGGGCCTGGCGACACACGTTCCCCCGGACGCCCGGGCCCGCTATCACCAGATGGTGCAGGACACCGACGAGGTCATCCAGGGCTACGTGAAGACCGTGATGCTCATCTCGCTGATCACCGGTGTGGCCACCGCCCTGACCCTCTACCTCGCGGGGGTTCGTGTCTATCTGACCTTCGGTATCCTGGCGGGTGTGGCGAACATGGTGCCGGTGGTGGGGGGAGTGGTGGCCGTGGTCCTCATCGCCGCCATCTCGCTGCTCACCGTGGGCCTGAGCCGCACGCTGATCATCGTCCTGGCCTACGGCGCTATCCAGGTGGCTACCGACCGGGTTCTGACCCCCAAGCTGCTGAGCGAGGGAGCGAGGCTACATCCGGTGGCAGTCATCCTGGCGCTGCTTGTGGGCGCGGAGTTCTTCGGCCTCATCGGCGTCTTCATCGCCGTTCCGGTGCTGGCCGCGGCCCGCGTGGTCTACATTCACTACCGGGCCTACATGAGCGACGAGGGCCACAGCCGGGAGCTGGACGAGCTGCTGGGCCGCAGCCGCGCCAGGGAGCCCGAGGAGCCGCCCCCGGACCAGCTCTCCATGCAGCCGGCGGGTGCCGAGATCAACGGTGAGCTTGACGCGGAGGCGGGCGCCGCGGAGATGGCGCCGACCGACGGGGACGAGGCCGACGATGGGGACGCTTGAGGCCCTCGCCCTGGCGGTCATCCAGGGTCTGACGGAGTTCCTTCCCGTCTCCAGCTCGGGCCACCTGGCGCTGGGACACTGGCTGTTCGGGCTCAGCGGTGAGGCGGGGGAGCTGCCCCTGGAGTTCGTGATCTGGGTGCACTTCGGCACGCTGGTGGCGGTGGTGGCCTACTACTGGGCTGACCTGGTGGAGATCGTGCGCGACGTCTTTCGTCCCCATCGGGAGGTCGCGGAGGGGGAGGTCCCCGGGTGGGGCCGGCGGCTGCTGCTTCTGCTGATCATCGCCACGCTTCCCGCGGCCCTCGGGCTGGTCGTTGAGGACGCCGTGGAGCGGGTGCTGAACACGCCGTGGGTGGTCGGCGCCGCCTTGCTGGTCACCGGCACGGCGCTGATCACCGCAGAGCGGCTGGGGCGGCGCGAGAAGTCGGACCGGCAGACGACTGCGTTGGACGCTTTGCTGGTCGGGTTCGCGCAGCTCGCGGCCATCACGCCGGGCATCTCGCGGTCGGGCGCCACCATCGCTGCGGGGCTGGGCGTGGGGCTCAAGCGGGAGTGGTCGGCGCGCTTCGCCTTCCTGATGTCAGTGCCGGCCATCCTGGCCGGGACCGTCTTCAAGCTCACAGACCTCGTCGGACAGGAGGCAGCCGGAGCGCTGGGCCTCTACGCGGTGTGTGGGCTGGTGGCGGCGGCCACCGGCTACCTGGCCATCAAGCTGGTGATCGGCGCGGTGCAGAGCCGGAACCTCAAGTGGTTCGCCGCCTACTGCTGGGCGGTGGGCCTTCTGGCCATCATCGCCGACCTGTCGGGCATGGCATGAGCCCTCTTACGGGCACGCTGATGGCAGCATCTCAATCCGTGTGCCCGTTCTTTGGATTGCCGCCGCGCGTGCCGTGTGGCGGGGCGCCTGAGCGGCCGTCGCGCAGCGGTGGCTGCCAAGTCGTCGCGCGAACAAGGACAAACGGCCGGGCCGACTTCGTGCGGCCACGACAAACGGCCGGGCGGGCAAGGAAGCCCGCCCCTCCTGGCGGCTGGGACTCGAGGCAGCCGGAGAGGATGAAGCGGGACCTGTCGCAGGCCGAACGAATGTTTCACGTGAAACATTCGGCCTGTTTCATGGGCTCACGCGGAACAGCCGCGTCTCGTTCGTGTCGTTGGGGCGGGCGACCTCCGCGTAGGCCCAGAGGTGACCGTCGCGCCACAGCCAGTGCGAGTATCGCCAGGTGTGATAGCGGCCCGGCGTGGTGCTGCGCAGGAGCGGCTCGTGGGGCGTGAGGTCGGTCCACTCGCGCAGGTCCGCGCTCCACGCGAGGCCGGTGGCGATGTTGTAGGCCGGGTCAAACCAGGTGGGGTGCGAGCCCTCGTAGACCATCAGCCACCCCACACCCAGCGGCAGCACGCAGGCCGGGCGCGTGAAGTAGGTGTGCCACCCGCCCATGTCGAAGGCCGGCTGATCCCCCAAGGGCCGCCAGTGGTCGCCATCCTCGGAGGCGAAGTGATACGTGCGCTCCGGGGGGTAGCCGATCACCAGCATGTGCCACCGGCCTCCCTCGATCCACACGAAGGGGTCCTTCCAGCCGCGCACGCTGCGATCCCGCTGGCTCTCCGGCGGCGAGGCGCAGAGGACGGCCCGGGCGGTGGAGGGGTCAAGCCGCGCGGGGTCCGCGACGTCCTCGAGGCGCAGGATGCACCAGTCGTCCACGCCCTCGTGAGGCCACGGCCCGCACAGGTAGAGCCGGTAGAGGCCGCTGGCCGGATCGAAGACCAGGGAGGGGCGCTCGAAGCCGTTGATGGGCACATCCTCCCGGGGCAGCCGCGCGATGGTCTCGAACTGCATGCCATCATCGGACGCCAGCAGCCGCACCTCGTAGCCGCGCAGCCCGCGCGGGGACTGGCCCTCCCTCATGCGGACAGCCAGGTAGGTGCGGGCGTCAGGCCCGAGGGCGACCGAGGGAGCGCCCGCCCACCACTCCGGCTCGTCCCGGTCCGGCTCCAGCACGCTCACGAACTCCGAGAAGCGCTCTCGGATCGGCTCCAGGTCCATGTTCACAGCCTTCCTTCTGGGCGGCAGCCGCTCTCGCCCTTCTACGCCTCGCGGCGAACATGCTTGGCGATACCGTGGAGGGGCCGCCGCGAGCAACGCGAGCGGGATGAGGTCGCGAGCGAAGCGAGACACCTCACAGGTTCCACCCCGGCCCAGGGCACCGCGCGAGAGAGTCACCTAGCCGCGCGCCATATCCTCCAGCAGCTCCACCGCGGTCTCGCGGATCATCTCGAAGGCCTCCGGCACCAGCTTCGCCCAGTAGCGCGTGGTAGCCTCGTGGCCGCCGCGCTCCAGCGCCTCGGGCGTGGGGATGTAACCGGTGTAGTGGCAGGTGCAGTGGGCGAGGAAGGTGGGAGAGAAGGGCGAGGCCATCTTGATGGCCAGCCCCAGCTCCGCAAAGGGCTCGCCCGGCAGCCCCACGACGGCCGCGTCGCCGATGCGCAGCGCCTGCACCTCGTACTGCAGGTTCGGATCGCGCCGGCGCTGGAGGTGCACGCTCCAGGTGCTGGCGGCCTGGATCCACTCCCGCACGATCTGGTTGGGGCGCTGGTCGTCCCAGGGCGGGTCCGGATGCTCATCCAGCACCTCCTGGCACCAGCTCAGCTCGTCGTCGGTCAGCTCCCGCAGCGGGATGGGCACATCCTGCCGCCGGAAGTCGAGGGCGGCCTCGGGAGCGAACTCGAGTCGCTCGAAGATCATGCGCGCGGTCTCCGCCAGGCCGCGCGCCATGGGGCGGTGGTCGGAGCGGTCGGCGGGGTTGATGTTGCCGCAGGCGCCGTTGAGCACAATGGGCACGCACTCCTCGCCAAGCGTCCTCTGCACCTGTGCCCCCCAGGCTCCGGGCCAGTCCGCGGACACCAGCGGCCGCGGGAAGACGCAGACGGGATGGCAGGTGTGATGCAGCAGGATCGCGGGGATGTCGATGGAGGGGCTGCGCAGGACCAGCACCCCGACCTCGGGGTCGATGGGCCCCTCGATGTAGCGTATCGACTGCTGGCCTGTCGGCTCCGCCCACGTGCCGGTGACCATGGTGATGCCACCATCAGTGGTCACCGCCCGCCGGTTGGCGGCCCAGCGGCCGTCGGAGCCGGAGGCGGCCGCCATCTCCACCGGCTCCACGCTCTCCACCGCCTGGCCGATGGCGTCCACGGCGCGGTTCGCCGCCCACTCGCTGTAGTCTACGTCGCCGCCACGCACCCACTCGAAGCCCTCCGGCAGCTCCGGGAAGTCCGGGTCAAGCATGAAGTGCCCGATGGGCGGGGCGGAGTGCGTCTGGGTGGCGTGGACCATGACGCCGTCCGGCTCCAGGCCGAACACGCTCTGGGCGCGGTCGCGGATGAAGGCCGTCCACTCCTCAGTGATGATGGTCACGTCCAGCGCCAGGATGCACAGCCGAGACTCGCCCGTCTCCAGCACCAGCGCCTTGGCGTGGAGGGGGTCCAGCGCCAGCCGGGCCGGACGGTGATAGCCCACCGCGCCGGCCAGGTGTGTGCCGGCCTCCGGGGTGATATCGACCTGCGCCGCTCCTGCCCGCAGCTTCGTGTCGTCGCTCATGGTCGCACCTCGCCGGCCTGCATTACGCCCGCGGGCCACCGTTTCGCCGCTGGAAGAGCAGCTCCTGCATATGCGCCGGCTGGTTCGCGACCTCGGCGAGGATTGTGCCGCCCGCGGAGCGAAAGACCGCGTGTCTCGACCGCAGCAGGGAGGATGCACAGTGAGAACGGTCACCTGGCGGCCGCAGGACGCGGAGGTCTACGCGGAGGGCCTCGATGAAGGCCTCATCCTGACGCGCGTGAACCTCACGGAGCACCACGGCGAGCGGGAGTTCCTGCGCTGCGGCTTCCTGGTGGACATGGATGGCGACCGGACGCCGTGAGGAGCATCTGCTGATCTTCGGTCACGGGGAGTGACCGCGCGAGGTGAGAGCCGTGCCGGGGCGTGACCGCGAGCCCGAGTTCGAGCGCATCCTGAGCATCCAGCCGGTGGCGGAGTTCAAGCGGCTCTACGGGGACCGGCTGGCAGCGATCGGTGGCATCGACATGGATGTGATCAGCCGCTGCAGCGAGACGCAGGTACGGCAGTACACCCGGGCGGTCATCGAGCAGTGATTGCCGGGCGAAGGATGGGCTGTGGGCACGGGCAACAGCGTCCCGAACTACGTGCCGGTGGAGAACTTCCTGGCGATGCTCGACGAGGGGCGGCGGTTCGTGGCCTACTGAGACAGGCATCCAGGAGTGAATGAAGATGACGTCGATTCGCGTGCCGATCGTGGTTGCACTCGGTGTGCTGGCGGCGGCCTCATACGGCCAGGACCTGTCCAAGGCCGAGATGTCGCTCGATGATGTGGCCGTTTCCTGGCACGCCGGGCAGGGCATGTCCATCGACTACCACGGCCTTCCAGTCTTCGTCCCCTACTCGGCCCAGCACACCGTTCACGACGCGGGGTGGGCGCAGGCCTTCTACAGCTCCAGGGAGGGCGCTGCCCGCGGGCGGCTGGAGCAAGCGGGCGATGCGCGGACGCTGGTCATCAGCGACGAGACCGAGCACTTCTCGTTTACGAAGACCGTGCGGTTAGAGCCGGGCGGGCAGATCGTCATCGAGCACGAGTTCGGACAGAGGGGGCTGGAGGACGCGCACCTGCAGCTCGGGATGCGCCCGGCGGTGCCGTGGCTGGACGGCGCGGCCTACCGCGTCGTGACGCAGGAGGGCGAGGAGAGCGGGCGGATGACCTACGGCCGCGGCGACCGCCGGGTCCTGTGGTCGAGGATGACAGAGATGAGCTTCGGCTCGCTGTTCGGCACCTGGACGCTCTCCTCCACACACGGGATGACGCTCTACGACGACCGGGACAAGGGCAGCTTCTTCCTCGGCTGGGACCAGGAGCTGGCCGACGGAGAGACGTACCGCGAGCGGATCGAGATCGCACTGGAGCCGGCGACGCGCGTCATCGAGGGCGTGCGTGTGGCGGACTTCGCCTGGGAGGATGAGGTGCGCGATGGGAGCGCGTCGGTGCGCATGAGTCTGGCCAGCGCCGAGGGCGGGCCGGACGCGGTCAGCCTGCGTTTGACCGCCATGCGGGCCGAGGAGGAGGTCGCTGAGGTGCAGGAGACTGCGCCGCTGCAGGCCGATCCGCGGCAAGTGGAGCTGACGCTGGCTCTGCCTGAGCCGGGTGATTACGGTCTGCGCCTGGCGGTGCTGAGTGCCGCGGAGGAAGTGCTGTTCCGGCAGCTTCTGACCACGAAGGTGGTGCCGCTGATGCGCTTCGTGCCGTCGCTGTCGCTGTACACCCATGAGACCGAGGCCGAGCTGCTGATCACGCTCAATGAGCGCCCGGACGCCGAGGAGCTGATGGCGGAACTGACGGGGACGGCGCTGGGCGGGAGGCGCGAGGTAGCAGTGGAGGGGGAGGAGACTGTGGTGCCGATTGACCTCTCCGGTGTCCCCGACGGCATGCATGAGGTGCAGTGTCGCCTGATGGGCGATGGCCGGCTCATCGCCGTCGGCCGGGCCAGCTTCGCGAAGGCCCCGCCGAAGTCCAACGAAGTGAAGATCGACTATCGCTCCCGCGGGCTGATCGTGAATGGCAAGCCCTTCTTCCCGTTCGGCTTCTACACTCACCGCGGGCAGTTCTACGACCAGCAGGAGCCGCAGTACGTGCTGCGGCTGGAGGGCGCGTTCGGCTTCAACATGATTTGCGTGTATCACAACTTTCCCGACGAGTTCCGCCGCGAACAGCGCCCGGTCATCGCGGACTTCGTGGACCACGCCGAGGCGGTGGGGATGCACATGCACTATGACGTGCGCCAGATCACCGACCGGGAGCCGAGCGAGGAGGTCGATGCGACGCTGTCCGAGGAGGTGGAGGCCTTCCGAGACGCGCCGGGTCTGCTGACGTGGTATCTGTCCGACGAGCCGGCCGGCAGGGGCAATCCTCCTGAGCGCTACGTGCATCACAACCGGCACGTCAAGCGGCTCGACCCCTACCATCCGACCACCATGGTGTTCTGCGTCCCCAGCAAGGCGCATCAGTACGCCGGCGGCATGGACATCCTGATGGTGGATCCCTACCCGATCCCGAACGGCCCGGTGACGCGGGTGGCGGACACGGTGGACCTGGTAGACAACGCCACCGGCGGGACCATGCCCATCTGGTGCGTGCCGCAGGCCTTCGGCGGTGGCGAAGGGTGGGCCCGCGAGCCCACCTGGCAGGAGCAGCGGTGCATGACCTACATGGCCATCGCTCACGGGGCCACCGGCATCCAGTACTTCATCCGCCGTCCCCCGCACAACAACCCCTTCGTGGACGGCATGTGGGCCGAGTGCCGCAAGCTGGCGCGCGAGATACGACAGCTCACGCCCGCGCTGCTGTCACATGAGCCTGGGCCGGCGGTGGAGTCCATCGACGGCGACGGAGACCTGCACCTGGCCGCCCGGCTCCACAACGGGCAGGCCTACGTGGTGTGCGTGAACGCCGCGCATGAGCCCAAGAGCATTCGCCTGCAGTGCTCGGCCGCGCCCGTGGAGGCGTCGGCGGAGGTCATGTTCGAGAACCGCGCCGTGCCGGTGTCGGAGAATGGCGTCCTCGAGGACATGATCGACGCGCTTGGGGTCCGCATCTACCGCTATCGCGTGGGCGAGGTGGAGGTCGGACCGGTGACCCTGGACCCGCAGAGCCTGGTGCGCAACGGCGGCTTTGAGGAGGCAACCAACCCCGGCTATCCCGACGCCTGCCGCGTCAGCTACTCGGCGCAGACGGGCGCGAGCTGGGGCACCGACCCCCTGGAGGCCGTCGAGGGCACGCACTCGCTGTACATCCGGGCGCCCGCGGACGGGAAGGGCCTGACCGTCACGACCTTCCCGGCGTCGCTGGCAGCGGGCAGCTACGAGCTGAGCCTGTATCTCAAGGCCGACCGCCCCATGCAGGCCTTCGTGGGCGCCAGCGGCTGGCGAACGTGGGAGGAGACGCCGTCGATGACCGTGGACGTGACCGAGCAGTGGGCGCGCCAGGCCATGCGCATCGAACTCCCGGTGGACGAGCGGCGGGTACACGTGAGCGTTCGGCCCGAAAACCGGGGTGTGCTGTGGGTGGACGCGGTGCAGATGGTGCCGATGGAACGAGTGCGGCCGTAGCTTGTCGGGTTCGGGCGAGGTCCCCTGATCCCGGCAAGGGTTACTGTCGTCCCCGCGGGGACGGCAGCAGATGTTGACGAGGAGCGTGGGCCGTTACATCGTACGGAGCGGCGGGCTGCCCAGCCCGCCCTCGTTGTCGTCTGTCGTTGCAGGCCTTCCGTCGCGTACCGGCAGCAGACAGCGCTCCGGACAGTGGTTCGGCCTCTCCATAGGGCCTTACCTTTGGAGACCTTCGGTCTCAAGCGGAGGGCTGTTGGCCGTGGAGGGGCCGCCTGAGGGCGCTCCTCAGGAGCGCGCGAAGTCGGCCCGCTGGGGGCGAAGTGACGCAATCGGCGGCCTGGACGGCCAACGGCCGGGCCGGCTTGGGCTACAGCGAACGATGCTGGAGCCTCAGACGGCCTCTCCGGACGGCAGACAGCGAATCGCCACTCGCCACGATGTGCGTAAAGGTAAGGAACGGCGGGCCGGACAGTGGTCCGGCCCCTCCATACGGCCTTACCTTTGGAGACCTTCGGTCTCAAG
>JAYENL010000066.1:0-12974 GCA_034722055.1 Armatimonadota bacterium | reverse complement strand
TACGGATGGGCCCGCGCAGTTGCGGCGCTGCGGGTCAGTGTCGTACGGAGGGCTGGCCTGCCTAGGCCAGCCGTCGCGCGAAGCGCGACTGTCGTTCGAGCGCACCCTCAACGGCACGGCATCTTGGGCCGGCCTTCTCCGGGTGCTTCGCACCCACCGTCGTGCGGCCCCTCCAACAGCAACGGCTGCGGGCCTTGGGCCCGCGTCGGGCGTAGGCACGCCCGACCTCCGCACGACACGGCCCGCGGGCGTGGCCACCCCGACGGTGCGTCCACGCCCCTGGCCGTCCGCCGTTCCCGTTAGCTGAGAGCTGGTAGCTGCTCGCTGCTGACTCTCGCCCGGCCGCAACCGACAATCTGAAAACGCGCCCCCTGCTCCCACGCCCTTGCGGTCGGCCGGCCGGTTACATACCGTACTCGCGGCGGCGGTGCAGCAGATACAGGAAGAACGGAGCGCCGAGCACTGAGGTGATGATCCCCAGCGGGATCTCGGTGGGCGCCGCCACCGTCCGCGCCAGCACATCCGCCAGCGCCAGCAGCGCGCCTCCCGCCACCCCGGCAGCGGGCAGCAGCACGCGATGGTCCGGGCCGGTGATGATGCGCATCAGGTGCGGGACGATCAGCCCCACGAAGCCGACGATGCCGCTGACGGCCACCGCCGCAGCAGTCAGCAGCGACGAGAGCGCCAGCAGGATCAGGCGCACCTGCTCCACGTGCAGCCCCAGGTAGTGCGCGGCGTCGTCCCCGAGGCTGAGCACGTTCAGGTCGCGGCTGAACACCCACGTCACCACGCCGCCCACCAGCACGTAGGGCAACACCAGGGTGACGTGCGCCCAGCCCCTGCCGGAGACGCTGCCGAGCATCCAGTAGACGACCAGGTCGAGGTCGCGGCGCGCCGGGTCCTGGCCGGTCACCAGGATCAGCGCTGCCAGCGCGGACATCAGCGAGCCCATGGCGATGCCCGTCAGCAGCAGCACGCCGACGGGTGTCTGCCCGCCGCGGCGCGAGAGCACATAGACGATGGCGGTCACGACCAGGGCGCTGACGAAGGCGGCCAGGGGGATGGGCCCGAGCCCTGCGAAGCCCAGAGACAGTCCGGTGACCACGGCGATGGTGGCCCCCAGCGAGGCGCCGGCGCTGATGCCGATGATTGAGGGAGCGGCCATCGGATTCTGGAAGAACGCCTGCATCACCACGCCCGCCACCGACAGCGCACAGCCCACCAGCAGCGCCAGCAGCAGCCGGGGCAGCCGCAGCTCGAAGATAATGGTCTCCTGGGCGCGGGAGAGGCCCGGGTCGAGGCTACTCAGACCGGGAAGGCGCCCCAGCAGCGCCAGCGCGGCGTCGGTGGGCGCCAGATCGGCGGCACCCAGTGACAGCGAGAGCGCGCACGCGAGCAGGAGCGCCGCCCCCAGCCCGGCCGCCAATGCCGCCCGTCGGGTCACGCCAGCTCTCCCCCATGCGCGCTCAGCGGCGTCACCCGGGGCCGCCCCTCGGGGCCGTCATCCACCCGCACGCGGCAGCCGTAGAGCTGTGCGACACGCTCCTCGGTGATCACATCCTCCGGCGCCCCCTCCGCGGCCACGCGGCCGTCGGCGATGGCGACCAGCCGGTCGCAGTAGCGGGAAGCGAGGTTCAGATCGTGGGAGATGCACAGGATGCTGCGGCCCTCCTCCCGGTTGAGGCGCACCAGCAGGTCGAAGATCTCCACCTGGTGACCGATGTCCAGGTGCGAGACGGGCTCGTCCAGGAGCATCACGGGCGCCTCCTGGGCGAGCGCGCGGGCGATGACCACACGCTGGTACTCGCCGCCGGACAGCTCCGTGACCGGCCGGGCGTTCAGATCCCCCGTCCGGGTCAGCTCCAGGGCCCGGTCCACGGCCTGCCGGTCGGCCGGGCCCTCCGGCTGCAGCCGCCCCAGGTGTGGCGTGCGGCCCATGGCCACCACCTCGCGGACCGTGAACTCGAAGGGCGGGGAGGACATCTGCGGGACCACCGCCAGCATCCGCGCCACCTCCCGATGCGAGCGCTGTGCGATGGGCACCCCCGCTATCATCACCGCGCCTGCAGTCGGCCTCATCCTCCCGGCAAGCGCCCGCAGCAGCGTGGTCTTACCGGCCCCGTTGGGCCCGATGAGCCCCGCGAACTCCCCCTCGCGGAGCTGCATGGTGAGCCCGCGGATGACCTCACGCTCCTCGTAGCCGCAGCGAAGCTCCCGGGCCTCCAGCACCGCCTCAGCCATTCTCGGCTCCCTCCAGGGCCACGCCGTGGATGATCTCGGCCAGCCGCTCCAGGCCGTCGATCAGCCGCGGGCCGGCGCGGACCATCAGATCGGGGTCGGCCTCGAACACGCGGCCCTCACGCACCGCCGTGAGCTCCCGCCAGCCGGTGCGCTGCCGCAAGGTCGCCAGCGCGCCGCCCGGCTCATCCACGTGGCCCTCCAGGGAGGCCACGATCACATCGGGGTCGGCGTCCACGACCGCCTCCAGCGAGAGCTGCGGCCAGGGGCTGCCGGTCTCGCCCGCGGCCTCGGCCGCCGCGTTCATCCCGCCCGCGATGCGTATCATGTCATCGACGAAGCAGCCCGGCCCTGCCGCGAACACCGGCTCCACCTCCACGACGAAGAGCACGTCCGGCCTGCGGGCATCGGCAAAGACCTCCGCAGAGCGCTCCGCCACCGCCTCCCTCCGGGTCTGCAGCTTACCGGCCAGGGCGTCGGCGCGATCCTCGATCCCCAGGTAGCGCCCGAGATCGCGCATGGAGGTAATGACCTCGTCCAGGTCCTCGAGACTGCGCGCGATGACCGGCACGCCCGCATCCCGGAGGCTCTGCACGACGTCCCTGGGCGTCCCGCGGATCACCAGCACCAGGTCCGGCTCCAGGCCGACGATCTTCTCGATGCTGGGGCTGATCAGGCTGCCGACGGAGGGCAGCTCCAGGGCCTGGGACGGGAAGTAGCAGAAATCGCTGCGGCCCACGAGGCGGTCGTCGGCACCCATCGCGAAGATCGCCTCGGTGAAGCCCGGGGCAAGGCTGACCACGCGCTGCGGGGCCGCGGGGAGCGTCACCTCCGCGCCCAGGTCATCGGTAAAGGTCCGGGGCCACTCGCCGGCCTGAGCTGTCTTGGCGGCGGTATCCGGCGGCGCCTCGGTCGGCTCGGTCCGGCCGCCAGGGGCGCTGCGGCAGCCCCCGCATACCAGCAGCGTCGGAAGCAGGAGCGGGAGCAGCAGAAGACAGATGAGCGCGCGCATGGCGTGAGTCGCTTCCTCCCGCGGTAGTTCGCGGCCCGGGCCGAGCATGGCGGCTCAGAACCGGCGCGACCCCGCGCTGCACGCGGGGCCGTGCGGAGCCGTGACGGTCACCGTTCGCCCTCGCGGGATGATCCGTAGCGTGCGTGTCGGTATCTGGCTGGCGGCCGCGACGGCGGCCGGTCACAGTTGCGGGGCAGCGACGGATTCGCACCGTCTTCCCGAGGCAACGCGCGCGGTGTAGCAGCTTCGGCAACGATAGCACAATCGGCCGGCATCGGCAAGCGGGGGCGGTTTTCGCGCGGAGGGAGGAACCGGGGGCGGTGGTGGCGAAAGCCGTCTGCGAGGTCGCTGAAGCTGCCTATCGCTCGACGCGGGCGCGCGCTGCCGGCGCCGTTAGGGTTTGTACGCGTGTGGTCACCCCTCGCGGAGAGACGGACGGCACACACGAATCTGCACGGGAGGGCAAATCGATGGACGACAGCAAGATCTTCCTATCCGAGAGGGACATGCCGCAGGCCTGGTACAACATCAACCCCGACCTGCCGGCGCCCCTGCAGCCGCCCATCCACCCCGCCACCGGCGAGCCGCTGGGCCCGGAGGACCTGGCGCCGGTCTTCCCCATGGCGCTGATCGAGCAGGAGATGTCGATGGAGCCGTGGATCGACATCCCCGACGAGGTGATGGACGTCTACAGGCTGTGGCGGCCGTCGCCGCTGTTCCGCGCCTATCGCCTCGAGGAGCATCTCGACACGCCGGCGCGCATCTACTACAAGAACGAGGCCTTCAGCCCACCCGGCAGCCACAAGCCCAACACGGCCGTGGCGCAGGCCTACTACAACAAGCAGGAGGGCGTGGAGCGCATCATCACTGAGACCGGCGCCGGCCAGTGGGGCAGCGCCCTGTCCTTCGGCTGCTGCGTGTTCGACCTGCAGGCCGAGGTTTACATGGTGAAGATCAGCTACGAGCAGAAGCCCTACCGGCGACTGCTCATGCACGTGTGGGGCGCCGAGTGCTACCCCTCGCCCAGCGACCGGACGGAGGCCGGCAGGTCCATCCTCGCCGAGGACCCCGACAGCCCAGGCAGCCTGGGCATCGCCATCTCCGAGGCCGTTGAGATGGCGGCGAAGTCCGAGGACGCCAAGTACGCGCTGGGCAGCGTGCTCAACCACGTGCTGCTGCATCAGACGATCGTGGGGCTGGAGGCCAAGAAGCAGTTCGAGATCGCGGGCGACTACCCGGACATCATCGTCGGCAACGTCGGCGGCGGGTCCAACTTCGCGGGCGTCTGCTTCCCCTTCGTGAAGGACAAGCTCGATGGCAAGCGCGACACGCAGATCATCGCCACCGAGCCCACTGCCTGCCCCACCCTCACGCGGGGTATCTACCACTACGACTTCGGCGACACAGCCGAGCTCACCCCGCTGCTGAAGATGTACACGCTGGGCCACAAGTTCGTCCCCGCGCCGATCCACGCCGGCGGCCTCCGCTACCATGGCGACGCGCCGCAACTGTGCCTGCTGGTGAGCCAGGGCGTCATCGAGGCCCGGGCCCTCAACCAGGTGGATGTGTTCGAGGGTGCTGTCACCTTCTCGCGCACCGAGGGGCACGTGCCGGCGCCGGAGACGGCCCACGGCGTGTGGGTGGCCATCGACGAGGCCCTCAAGTGCAAGGAGACCGGCGAGGAGAAGTGCATCCTCATCGGCTACTCCGGCCACGGGCACTTCGACCTGGCGGCCTACGAGCATTACTTCAGCGGCGAGATGGTGGACTACGAGCTGCCGCAGGAGAAGATCGACCAGGCCGTGGCGGACCTGCCCGAGTTCGAGTAGCTCAGCGATCAGGCAGAGATGAGCGCAGCCGCCCCGAGTGCGGGGCGGCTGCGACTCTGTCTGTGCGGGGGACTTGATACGCTACTGCACCTGCGGCTCGACGCCGAACGCGTCGAGCAGGTCCTCCAGTGGCGTGGCGCCCGCGGGCAGCGGCGGCTCCACCGCGTCGCGCTCCATCACCGACTGGAAGATGGCCTGAATGACCTCGAAGCCGGCAAGGGACCGCTCCGCCCCGTTGCGATGCTCGCCGCCCTGGCTGAGCACCTCCACCAGCTCCTCGATGAACCGCGCGGTGGCGCTGTTCCAGGACTCAACGCCGGTCTCGATAAGGTCCCAGCCGGGCAGCGCCGGGGTCATCTTGCGGAAGTAGTGCCCCACCACCGCCTCGGCCGCCCCCTCGGTCCCGATGACCATGACGCGCTTCTGCATCCAGGTGCTATCCATCTCGGGGTAGGGCTGGAAGCTGCGCCCGGTCTCCAGCACGCAGCGCACATCGTCGTCGAAGACCAGGTAGCCGCACGAGAACAGGGGGGCGGGATGGACCGTCTCGTTCGCCCCAGCGGTGCCCGCGGCCTGGCCCATCACTCGGGTCACGCCGTGCCCCTGGCGCAGCCACAGGAGCATGTCCACCATGTGTGGCCCCTGCTCCATGAGCTGGCCGTAGGAGCATGCGCGCAGGAAGCGCACCTCGCCGATCTCCCCGGCATCGATGCAGGCCTTCAGCAGCTCGTACTCGCGCGAGAAGGTCATCTGCTGACAGACCGTCAGGACGGTCCCGTTCTCGTCGCACACGCGCACCATGTCGCGAGCCTCGTCCAGGGTCCGCGCCATGGGCTTCTCAGCGATGACCCCCGGGATGCGCTTCTCCGCACACATGCGCGTGAGCCTGGCCCGCGTGCCCTCTCTGGTGACGATGGCGACGATGTCGGGGCTCTCCACCTCCAGCATCTCCATCGCCTCGTAGTAGGGCCTGAGCCCGAGCTCTTCCCCGAAGGCGTCCGCGCGCTCGCGGTCGATGTCGGCGCAGGCCGCGCAGCTCACACCCTCCGCGTCGGCGAAGCCGGCGGCATGCCCCTTGGCCCTGTGGCCACAGCCGATGATCGCCGCCTTCAGGTCTCCCATCAGCGGCACCTCCCACTCGGCGTCTGACGCGTCTGGCGCTCTTCGCCGGGAGGTATTGACCGGCGGATTGCGGAAGACCTCCCGGCGCGGGTATCCCGCACAGACCACACGTCGGCCGGTGCACGCCGCCGGCCGATTCTGTTGCACGGTGAGGGCGACGTGGGCGCGCGCTTCGGATTGACCTGGCGTTCGATACTGATCGGGATCATCGCCTCGGCGTTCCTGGGCGACTGGAGCCAGTACGCCGAGCTGATCATCCACGGGACGCAAATCACCCTCACCTACCCGCCCATCGGCGGCTTCCTGGTCTTCATCGTCATCTACGCTCTTTTCAACGTCATCCTGCGGGCCATCCACCGGGCCTTCACCCTCACGCAGGCGGAGCTGGTGGTCATCTTCACGATGATCGTCATGGCCTCCGGGATCGCCTCCATCGACCTGGCCCAGAAGCTCATCCCCATGATGGTGGGGCCCTACTACTACGCCTCGGCGGAGAACCAGTACGCCCTGTTCTTCCTCCCGCACATCGAGCCCTGGCTGGCGCCGACGGAACCGCAGGTGGTGAAGGGTCTGTTCGAGGCCTGGGGCTTCGGCGTCCCCTGGCGGGCGTGGCTGGTGCCGCTTGGCGCCTGGACGGCCTTCACCATGGCGACATACGTGCTGATGCTCAGCGTGGTGACCATCTTCCGGAAGCAGTGGATCGACCGGGAGCGGCTGCTGTTCCCGCTGGTGGCGGTGCCCCTGGAGGTCACCGAGCCCGCTCCCCGGCGGCGGCTGCTCAACGACTTCTTCCGCGACCCGATCATGTGGATCGGCCTCGTCCTGGGCTTCGCGCCGCACCTCTACTACGGCCTGCACGGCTACTACCCGGGGCTGCCGAGGACGGAGATCTTCCGCATCGGAGGGAAGAGGGTCCCCACCTACGCCTGGGGGCGGCCCTGGAGCGCCATGGGGACGCTCCGCTTCCAGGTGGCGCCGCTGATCATCGGCCTCAGCTTCCTGCTCACCCGCGAGGTCTCGTTCAGCCTGTGGGCCTTCTACTGGCTGGGCCGGCTGGAGGCGGTGCTGGGAACGGCGGTGGGGCTCGACGGCCTGACCATAACCGCCGGAGGCGACAGCTTCCCCTTCCCCGGTCATCAGACCGCCGGGGCCTACCTGGCGCTGGCGGGTGTGAGCATCTGGATCGCGCGGCGGCCGCTGGCGGAGATCGTCATGCGGGGGCTGGCCCTGCGGAAGACACCCGAGGACGAGGTCGAGCCCCTCTCCTACCGGGTCGCGGTCTGGGGCGGTATCATCTCCTTCGCCTTCATGGTCCTGTGGGCCAACCAGGCCGGGATGCCGGTGCTGGTGGCGGTACCTCTGCTGCTGGTGGCCTTCGGGTATCTGCTGGCGATGACGCGGCTGGTCTCCGAGGGCGGCATGCCCTGGATGGACGAGCCGCACTGGCGAGCGCACGACATCATCCGCGCTCTGGTGCCCTATCGATCCATCTCCGTGGCCAACTGGGCCTCGGTGGCGATGATGCTGACCTTCACCCACGACATGCGGGTGTCGCCGATGCCGCGGATCATGCAGTCGCTGAAGCTCTCAGAGGAGACCGACACCGGCGACCGCGCCATCACCTGGGGGCTGGTGATCGCCACCGTGGTCGCCATCCCGGTCTCCTACTGGGCGCTGCTGGAGGCGGGCTACGTGCACGGCGGGGTGGCCATCAACACCTACCGCTTCATCAGCCTGGCGCGCCAGCCCGGGGAGCTGATGGAGCGGCTGCAGGCCAGCCCCGTGAAGAGCCGGGACTGGCTGAGCCTGGGGCTGATCGGCTACGGGGTGGCCAAGCTGCTGTTCCTCAGCTTCATGCGCATCAGCTACCTGTGGTGGCCGCTGCACCCGGTGGGGTACGCGATGAGCTACATCGTGTATCTGCCCCGGGAGTGGCTGTCGATCCTCATCGGCTGGGCCTGCCAGACGGTGCTGATGCGCTACGCCGGCCACCGGGGCTTCCGCCGCTACCGCCCGCTGTTCCTGGGGCTGATCCTGGGGGCCATGCTGGCCGGCGGTTTCTGGCTGGTGATCGACGGCTTCACCGGCCTGCGCGACCACAAGATCCTCTACTGAGCGCCCAATGATGGCGACACAAGATCCGGCGCACGAGCAGCGGACCTCCCAGAGCCCGGCCAGCGGCGCCCTTTGCGGGCTGACCTGGCGCGCGGTGCTCATCGGGGTGGCGGCGTCGGTGTTCCTGGGCGACTGGACGCAGTACGCCGAGCTGATCATCCACGGCACGCAGCTCTCCTTCACCTTCCCCCCCATCGGCGGCTTCTTCGTCTTCCTGTGCATCTACCTGCTCTTCAACGTGGTGCTGCGCGCGGTGCACCGGCCGCTGACGCTGAGCACGCCGGAGCTGGTGCTGATCTTCACCATGACCGTCATGGCCTCCGGCATCGCCTCCCAGGGCCTGGCCCAGATCATGCTGCCCATGATCGCGGGGCCCTTCTACTACGCGTCGCCGGAGAACGGGTGGGAGGAGCTGCTGCTGCGCCACGTCCCGGAGTGGATGGCGCCCCGGGACCCGTTCGTCATTCGGGGCCTGTTCGAGGCCTGGCCGTTCGGGGTGCCGTGGCGAGAGTGGCTGGTGCCGCTGCTGGCCTGGACGGCGCTGGTGCTGGCCAGCTACACGGTCATGATGTCGCTGCTGACGCTCTTCCGCCGGCAGTGGATCGAGCGGGAGCGGCTGCTGTTCCCCCTCATCGTGCTGCCGGTGCGGGTGGTGGAGACGCCGGACGCAGGCCGGGTCCTCAACAGCTTCCTGCGCAACCCTTACACCTGGATCGGCGCTGCCATCGCCTTCGGCATCCACTTCTACAACGGCCTGCACGGCTACTACCCGCACCTGCCCGTGATCGAGGTGTGTCAGCTCGGCGGGCGGAGGGTCCCGACGTGGGGGTGGGGCACGCCCTGGAACGCCCTCGGGACCCTGCGCTTCGCCGCCATGCCCATGATCGTGGGGCTGAGCTTCCTGCTCACCCGGGAGGTGGCCTTCAGCCTCTGGGCGCTCTACTGGCTGGGCGAGGCGGAGGCGGTCGCGGGCAGCGCGCTGGGCATCGACGGCATCACCACGGCGGCGGGCGGGGACACCTGGCCCTTCCCCGGGCATCAGACCGCCGGCGCCTACCTGGCGCTGGCGGCCGTCAGCGTGTGGATCGCGCGCCGGCCCCTGGCCCGCCTCGTCCGGCGAGGCCTGGCCCTGCGGCCGGTCGAGGGCGAGCAGCGCGAGCCCCTCAGCTTCCGATCCGCAGCCTGGTCGGGGCTGATCGCCTTCATCTTCATCCTCGGCTGGTCGAGCTACGCCGGGACTCCGGCGCTGGTGGCACTGCTGGTCTGGAGCGTGGTCTTCGCCTACGCCCTGGCCATGACCCGCCTGCTGGCGGAGGGTGGCATGCCCTGGCTCGACCATCCCTACTGGGCGGCCCAGGACATCGTGCGCGCAGTGGTGCCCTACCGGGCCATGCCGATGCGCTCCTGGGCGTCGGTGAGCATGCTCACCGCGACGGTCTACCACCTGCGCGTCACCCCCATGCCGCGCATGATGCAGTCGCTGAAGCTGGCGCACGAGACGCGGACCGGCAATCGGGCCATCACGTGGTCGCTGGCCATCGCCACCGTGGCGGCCATCCCGGTCAGCTACTACTTCCTGCTGGGTGCGGGCTATGTCCACGGCGGCGTGGCCATCAACCCCGCCCGCTTCGTGACCCTCGCGCGCTACCCGGGCGTGTACATGGAGCGGGTCACCACCACCGCGCTGAGGGAGACCGACTGGATCAGCCTTGCCATCATGGGCTACGCGGCCCTGAAGCTGGCGCTGCTCAGCTTCCTGCGGATCCGCTTCGTGTGGTGGCCGCTGCACCCGGTGGCCTACGCCATGAGCTTCAACGTCTACGTCATCCGCGAGTGGCTGTCCGTCCTCATCGGCTGGCTCTGCCAGACGGTGGCGATGCGCTACGGCGGCTATCGAGCCGTCCAGCGCTACCGCCCGTTCTTTCTGGGGCTGATCCTGGGGGCCATGCTGGTCTCCGGGGTGTGGCTGATCGTGGACGGGGTGACCGGCCTGCGGGACCACAAGATTCTCTACTGACGTCGGGGCGTAGCCAGGCCGCGCAACTGGCGCGCTAACATTTCGGTGGGTTTGGCCGATAGTACACACCAGAGCAGCGCCGCGCGCACAGGAGAGGGCCGTTCGGTGGGAGGGCGGACAGACGACAGGCAGGTACGAGGGAGGCAGCCATGAGGGGGCGCACCGACCGCGCGCTGCAGGCGATCCTGGCGATCGCGCTGTTCGCCGCCGGGTGGATCGTGGGCGGCGTCGTGGGCCTGCCATCGTGGCTGGTCCGCGACCGCACGGTGACAGAGACGTCCGCGCAGCAGCCGGCGTTCTCGGCGCCGGAGCCCACGGCGCCCCGCCGTGCGCGGCTGCTGCTGGTGGGCGACGTCCTGCCGCTGGAGGATCGTGACTGCCTCGCATCCGTCCGCCGCTTGGTCTCCGCCGCCGACCTCGCGGTCTGCAACCTGGAGTGCCCGCTCTCGACGCACGGCGTGAAGTGCCCGGCGAAGCTCGCGGAGGACGGCCGTCCCCTGCACAGGGAGTTTTTGTTCCGGGCCCCGCCGAGTCAGGCGCAGCGGCTGGCGGACGCGGGCTTCGACGCGGTGACGCTGGCGAACAACCACATCATGGACTACGGCGGCGAGGCGCTGCTGGAGACGCTCTCGGCGCTCGACGCGGCCGGGCTGGCTCACTGCGGGTCGGGGCCGGACGAGGCGGCCGCCCGCGAGCCGGCGATCGCCCGAGTCGAGGGACAGACCATCGCCATCCTGGCCTACGCCACCGCCCACACGCTCCCGGACACCCCCGGCTTCGCGGCCACGGATCAGACGGCGGGGACGGTGCTGCTGACGGGCCGGGGTGACGCGCCCACACGGCGCAGCAAGCGCATCTTGCGCGAGGACATCAGAGGCGCCGCGGGCCGGGCGGACCTCGTCATCGTCGCCTTCCACTGGGGAACCGAGGCCAGCGGCGGCCCCGGCGCCCTCCCCCGCTCCCTGGCACACCTGGCAGTGGACTGCGGGGCCGACCTCGTCATCGGCCATCACCCACACGTGCTCCAGGGCGTGGAGCTCTACGAGGGCGCGGCCGTCTGCTACAGCCTCGGCAACTTCGCCTTCCGCACGCCCTGGGAGCCCAACCGCGACAGCGCAACCTTCGAGGTGGAGATCGAGCGCGGCGTCTGGCGGCGGATCGTCATGCGCCCTGTCCGCCTCGATGAGCGAGATGGCGACCCGCGGCCCGCCCGCGGCGAGGACCTGGAGCGCATCACGCAGCGCATCGTGCGCCTCGCATCGGAGCTGGGGACCGGCTGCGAGGTGCTGGATGACCCGCCTCGCGTGGTCATCACCAACCCGGACCCGCAGGAGCCGAGCGGCCTCCTGCAGGCGGAGGAGGAGTGCTTCGCCGTCGAGCCCCACCCGGAGCTGGAGGGCATGGCGACGGTGCACTTCCTGGCCTGGGACCTGGAGGGCCAGCGCAAGGCTCCCCGCTCCCGGACGGTGGTCGTCAACGCCGCCCTGGCGGGGGAGGTGCTGGAGATCCTCCGGGAGGTCTACCTGGACCCGGAGCGCTTCCCCATCCACGAGGTGATCGGCTACGACTACCGCACGGTCACGGGCGGCTCGCGGCTGTCATGGCACGCCACGGGCAGGGCCATCGACATCAACCGGGCCGAGAACCCCATGATCCGCGACGGCCGGAAGGTGGTTCACCCCGACGAGGCGCCCTACCAGCCGGGCGAGTGGCGGCCGGGCGAGGACCCCTACTCCATCCCTCCGGACGGCTCCCTCGTCCGGGCCTTCACCGGCCGCGGGTGGCGCTGGGGCGGCGAGTGGTCGAGCTGCAAGGACTACCAGCACTTCGACAAGCCGGGCTGAGGATGTTGTGGGCCGGGGTGGAACCTGCGGCCTGTTCGCTCAGCTTACAGGCCGCACCGAGCGCTCCGCGCTCGGCGGCCCCTCCACGAGAATGCTGCCCGTGCTCAGGACAGGCCGGGCCGGCAACCGCGCTCGTCAGCAATACGCCACGAGCTCCCGAATGACCACCGGCTCAGCCGTCCCACTCCTCGATCCTGACCTCCAGGGGCGCGAAGCGGTAGGTTCGGCCCATGCGGCTCACCGAGAGGCCCTCACCGTGCACATGGCGCATCCGCCCATCCGGGCGGACGGTCGCTCGGGCCGGCCGCGGGCTCTCATTGACCATGAACAGCCAGGTCTGTCCGTTGTGCGTGCGCGCGGTGCAGTGGATGGCCTCGGGCGCATCCACCTCCAGCTCCGGCGTGGGCTCGACGGACAGCAGCGTCGGGATGTGCTCGGCGACCTCCTCGGCCACGGCCTTGAGGTCGGGCCACCGCTCCTCGAAGGGCGTGGTCTCATCCCGGTGCAGGTCCATCCAGGAGTAGTAGATGATCCCGTCGGCGCCCTCGCAGATGCACTGCCAGGTCATGCAGCGGACCTCCTCGTAGGTCGGCGGGCGCCCCTCGCCGGTCTCCCGGTAGACGTCCCAGTTGTGCACCTGCGGCACCATCCAGAATGGGCGGGCGTCCGCGACCTGCCGGCGGGTGGTCTCCGCCCAGTCCCCGGCCATGGACGCCGGCCGCGTGGGGATCGGGTACGGGTCAGTGCCGATGGCATCGAAGCTGCGGATGTACTGCCGCACCTGGTTCACCTGCCAG
>JAYENL010000065.1:0-12997 GCA_034722055.1 Armatimonadota bacterium | reverse complement strand
GAGGCAAGCCGCCGTGCGCGCCTCCCCCCGACCCGAGCTTCGCTCGGCCCACCCCCCTCCCTGGCGCCACACACGACGTGGCGCAGGCGGGAGGGGGCAACGGCCTCGCGTCCGATCCGCACGCGGTGCCCGCAGCACTCCACATGTTGGGGTGCGGGCGCCCCCGCCCGCACATACTCCCTCGGCGACCTCGGAGCGGGCCTTCGGCCCGCAGGCGGGCGGGGGCGCCCGCCTCCCAAGATAAGGGTTCCCGCTGTGGGTCTCGTCCCCGCGACGTTACCGTTGTCCCCCTCTCCCGCCTGCGGCCAAGCCGCCAGGCAGAGGGGAGTGGAGTTTGGGACGCAAACTCCGAGGGATGAGGCCAGCCCCTACCGCAGCCGCCGCACCATCACCCGCCAGTCCACCACATCCACGGCGTTGCGCGCCTCCTGCGGATGCGGCCCTTCGAGCGTCGGATCCCCGGACTCCTCCTCAACCAGCCCCTCGCCGTCGCTGATGGTCTGCACCTCGCTGGTCAGAATCGTGAAGAAGTCGTTCCCCAGCCGCCCCAGCCCATCGTAGGTGTTCTCGTCGGGGTTCACCACCGTGGGGTCGAAGATCAGCTCCGCGGTGGAGATGAAGTTGATGCTCACGTCGTCCACGCCCTCGCCAAGCTGCGCCAGGTCCAGCGTCACGCGGAGGGTCCGGCCGCCCTGTGGGAGCGTGGACTCGTATGGAAAGCCCAGGCTCTCCCCCACGGCGTTGGGAAGCAGCCGGATGCGCGCGGACTCAGCCACCACCAGGTCCTGCGTTCTGATGGTCATCCCGGGGATGGGGCCCGCCGCCAGCGTGTCATCGTTGTTAGCCGGCAGCGTGGACTGCGTGGTCCGACCGGCGCCCAGGCCCTCGGGAGTGAACACGCCCGTCACCTGAGCGGTCGTCTGCTGCACCGTGATGGTCTGCACGCCCGACAGGTCGCCACCGGTGTTGAGCGTCAGGGCAAGCCCCAGCTCCGACAGCGAGTCCGCCGCAAGCTGCACCCCGCCGGCATTGAGGACATCGATCTGCGCCTGCTCCTGGCTGGTGAGCGGCCGGCCGCCGTCATCCGCGGGCGTCCATGAGACGGAATCCGCCACGGTGCGGCCCGCCGCGTCGGTCTCGATGCTCAGCGTCCCCGCGGCCTGGAAGCTCGCGTTGCTGACCGAGGCGATAGCGCCATCGCCGGTGACCATCGCCTGGCCCAACGACAGCGAATCGATGGTGATCGCGTGCACGCCGGCGTCGCTGGTATCGGGCGTCCCCGCGACGCCCACGATACCGCCCCCGGCGGCGATCAGGTCCGGCTCCAGGGTGGCCCGGAACAGCTCGTAGCGGCCCTGGTGGTACTCCACGTAATGTGTCAGCGAGCCGGTGCCCCAGCCATTGCCCCAGTTGGGGCCAGCGGCCACCGGCAGCGGCCCGTCCGCGCCGAAGTCCCCGTCGGTATCCAGCGCGACGTAGTAGTAAAAGGCGTCCTCCACGGCGGCGGCGTAGGTCACCACGAGGTCCAGGACCGTCTCGGGCACCACCGGCTCCTGCTCGCCGCCCCGCGCACAGCCGCCGATGGGAAGCGCCGCGGCGAGCAGCAACGCCGCCACGCACCCTCCCGCCCATCGTCGCCGACTCATGCCGCCTCCCTCACTCCATCCGGCCTCTGATGCGCTCCACCAGCTCCTGCGCGTTGTCCACCAGCGTCTGCTCCACCTGGGCCTCGGTGAGGCCCGCCAGCCGCGCCACGTCGCGGGCCTTCTCCTCGGTCAGCAGGCCGTCCGGGTCATGGGCGTCGGAGTTGACCAGCAGCTTCGCCCCGGCCTCCAGCGCCACTCGCCCAACGCGTCCGTTGCCCAGCGAGTGCCCCTGCCTGGCGCTCAGCTCCAGGAAGACGCCGTTGTCAGCCGCCAGCCGCGCCTCCTCCTCAGTCAGATCCCCCGGGTGCGCCAGGATGTCCACGTCCGCGCAGGAGACCACCGCCAGGTTCGTACCCGGCTCCACCGGCTCCACAGGCGACTGGCCGTGGACCACCACGAAGGCCGCGCCCGTGCGCAGGGCGTCGGCCGCCAGGTCCCCGATCGCCGCCGCCGGGACGTGTGTCAGCTCAACGCCGGGGAACGCCGAGAAGCCCCAGTGCTTCCGGGCCAGCTCGCAGTCCCGCCGCACCTCGCGGATCACCCGCCCCATGGTGCTGGCGGAGGTGTGATCCGCGATCCCCAGCGCCGAGTATCCGCGCACGATGCACCGCCGAATCAGCTCCATCGGCAGCAGCACCCCGTCGCTGAGGGTGGTGTGAGTGTGGAAGTCGTAGACCATCAGTCATTCCGCCTCGTGGACAGGTTGGTATCCGTGCGTCACCGCCGAACGCCCTCTTCTCCAGTGCGTGGTGGCAGGGACTCGCGCATCATCTCAGGCCACGCCAGGACATCTCCTCCCGACGTGGAGGGGCCGTCCTGAGGCGCGGTTGTCTGCGCAACCGCGCCGAAGCCGGCCCCGTCGTTGTCCACAGCGTGCGGGCCGACTTCGCGCGCCTCTTGGTGGCGCGCTCAGGCAGCCCCTCCACGACCCACGCCCGCCGGCTGCGCTCGTCGTCAAGACCCGGCGACTTCCGCAGGTGAGCACTACCCGCCTCGCCCCTTGGCACCGGCCACTGTCGCTCACCGCTCGCCCAGCAGCCAGTCTATGGCTTGACGCAGTAGCTTAGGGAAGGCCGGATAGGGATCGTCCCGGCGCGGCGCCGGGAGCAGCAGCTCGCCGTCGATGAGCACGATGCGGCCGTCGCCGCGCTGCCACGCTCCGGCCGCCGGCCGGCCGCGAACGGTCACCAGCGGCTCCGCCAGCGGCGTCCATATCTGCATCCCGCCCCGCACCAGCGGCCTCTCGGGAAGCTCCAGGCCTCTGGTGATGGGATGCTCCTGCAGCTCCGCATCCCCGTGCGGGCGTCCCAGCGACGCCGCGATGCAGAGCTGGCTGAGGAGCTGATTGAAGCCGATCATGCGCTTCTGTCGGCGCCCTCGGGCGTGTCCTACGAGCAGCAGGCGCCCGCCGGTGTCGAAGAACCGGGCCACCGTCAGCGGCTCCGTGTAGTGGACCTCCTCCCGGCCGGAGCCCACCACCAGCATCCCGGCACGCTCCAGGTCATCGGGAGCAATCAGCGGCTCGCCCTCACGGGCCCGCAACTCCTCGACCTCCAGGCGCGCCCGTTCCAGCTCCTCCAGGATCGTCTCCCGGAGTCGCGGCCAGCCGTCCGCCTCCGTCGGCAGGTCAACGACCGCCCTCATGTACTCGGGCCCGCCGACGTCCTCAGGCTCCGGCAGCTCACCCCAGATGGGCGCCGTGGGCCTCTCCTCGTCAGCGGGCTGAGCCTCCGGCGGCGCCGCTGCCGTCGCCTCCGAGCTCCACCGGACCGCGCGCAGCAGGAACTCGCGGACCGCGGGCCTGGGAGTGTCGGTGTGCAGCGGATCGAAAATGATCGAGGAGTCCAGGATCACCGCCCGGCCCAGCGGCCCCCAGTCGAAGGCGATGGCGATGGTCCTCCCGCCGGCCCGCACCAGCGGGCTGCCGCCCACGCCCGAGACGGCGCTGCCCGGCGTCACCGCCCCCATGTCCTCCATGCCCTCGGTGAGCGGATGATCCACCCACTGCGCGCTGCCGGCTCCGCCGTCGGGGTCCTCGATGGTGACGTCCGTCGGGCCCCAGAAGGACCGGGCCCCCCGGAGATGTCGCTCGCCGGAGCCGATGACGTAGATGATCCCCCGCCCCTGTCGGAGCAGGCCACGAAGCTGCCGCACCTCGCTGCCGGGGCGCCCCGGCTCCGACCAGGTCACCACGCAGTCCGGCGCCTCCGCCGGCGCGCCCTCCTCATCGAGGTCCGGCCAGCGCACGTGCATCCCCTCGTCGGCCAGCTCCCCCTGCAGCCAGTCCCCGAGCTGATAGCCCGGCCCCATGGCCGGCAGCTCCAGGGCCACCAGCCGCTCGTCCTGCGCCGGCGCCGTTGCGCAGGCGCAGAGGATCAGGATCGCCGCGCCGATCAGCCTCAGGAGCCGCCATGGGGTCACTGCCATCACCTCAGCCTCTGACAGCGCTCGCGCCTGTCATGTTCCCACCTCAACCGGCGCGCCCCTCTCCAGCGACTCGTGGATCGCCGCGGCCACAGCCACCGCCTGTCGCGCGTCCTGGGGGGAGATGGCCGGCTCGCGATCCTTCAGCACGCACTCAGCGAAGTGCTCAAGTTGCGTCCGGAGACCGCCGTAGGCCCGCCCGTGCATCTCCGTCCAGTAGGCGATGTCCGGGCGGTCGGCGCGCTGGGTTGACTGCTGCTCGTATCCCTCGCCGCCCACGCGCGCCGCCACCCGCCCGCGCGTCCCCACAACCTCCAGCCGCGCGTCCAGGGTGTTCGGGGAGCCCTCGGGGATCACCCAGCAGGTCTCCAGCGCCCCCACCGCACCGTTGTCCAGCCGCAGCACGGTCATGATGCTGTCATCGGCCGGGATGTCCGCCAGGACCTTGCTGGTGCTCTCGGCGTGCACGCGCGTGATACGCGAGCCCGTCACCCAGTGGATGAGGTCGATGTCATGCACGCCCAGGAAGAACGCCACCGAGGTCCGCGGGCCGATACGCCGGCCGGAGGGCACGATGTTGTTGCGGCGCGCGAAGACCTGCACCACGTCCCCCACCTCTCCCGACGCCACCGCATCGCGACAGCGCACGTAGCAGGCGTCGAAGCGGCAGATATGCCCCGTCATCAGCTTCACGCCGGCGGCATCACACGCCTCGATGATGGCGTCACAGTCGGCCAGCGTGGTCGCCAGCGGCTTCTCGACCAGCACGTGCCTGCCCGCCTCGGCCGCCGCCACGCAGGCCTCACGATGCGCCTGATCGTCGGTGCACACGCTGACGATCTCGACCCCGTCCGCCCCAATGGCCTCTTCCAGCGAGCCCGCAGCCGCGCAGCCGAGGTCGCCTGCCACGTCCTGGGTCGGCTCATCCACGATGTCGTACACGCTCACCAGCCGGGTCGCGGGCAGCTCCGCCCATACCCGGGCGTGTCGCTCGCCCATCATGCCCAGACCAATAACCGCCGCTCCAAGCCTCTCGCTCATGGTCTCTCCCTCACAGCACCAGATCGGCCGCCTGCCCCATCAGCAGCCGGGCGCATCTCTCAGCGCTCTGTCACTGCGTGCCGGCCCCTGCTATCAGAGGACCGGATCCTGCATGTACGCCGCGAGCAGCCGCCCGCAGTTGATGATGGACTCGAGGTGCGCCATCTCATAGCCGTGGGTGTTCTCGCACGGGAAGCCCACGCACCCCGCCCGCGCCCCGATCGCCGACTGCTTCATCTCCGCTCGGGGGCCTCCCCGTTGTCATCCTCAGCCCCAGACGATTGCCCCACGAGCGATGCGGTCTCGAGCACGTCGCCGCTCATGGCGTCCACGATCGCGACACCGCGGCGCCCCCGACCGGCCTGCGTCACCGTCCACGCCGGCCCGCCCTCGGGATGCGCCGGCGAGCTCAGGACCAGCTCCGCCTCCAGCCGCATCTCCTCGGCGTGCTCGACGCCCGCCTCCGCCAGGGTCTCCCGCGCGGCCTCGATCGCCTGCTCGTGAGTGACATCGATCTCGTCCGGCGACGGCCGCTGGTCCGCCACCCGCTGGCTGTAGGCGATGGGCAGGCCGCTCACCGCCGAGACCTGCACCACCACGCGATCGCCGGTCAGCACACCATCGTCCTCACCGCGCCAGAGCACCACGTAGACCGGGCGGTTCAGCCGATGCGGCGGCTGCATGGTCATCGCCACGGGGACCTCCGGGAACCACTCCTCCATCAGCTCCCGAGCCGTCCTCTCCGCCTCCTGAGGGCTAACCGGCTCCTCGTCGGCGAACTGCAGCCGCTCCGTCCACAGGATGTCCGTGAGGCGATCCGCCCGCAGGTCCCACCTCATCTCCACCGCCTCTCGCCGTGGCCGACGCTCGTCACGCTCCTTTCTGTCACCGCCCGGGGACAGTAGCTTCTCGTGCGCCGGCACGTCGGCGACGATCGTGGCCACCTCACCCTCCGTTTCCCGGGACAGCACGGTCACCTCGTCGGCCGCGACGCCGGTGGCCTCGACGACGATCTCCCGCGCCCGTTCCTCGGACAGCTCCTCGCGGGCGGCGGGCACCTCAACCTGCTCCCCGGCGGGCTGGACCTCAGGCCGCTGCTCGCTGTCTCTGCCCCGCGCGCACCCGCCCACGGCCAGCGTGGCCGCCGCCAGCAGCGTCACGCCCAGAGCCGCCGGACGCCTCACAGATACACCGCCTCTCCCGTCTCAGCCGACTCCACCATCGCCACCAGCGCCCGGGTGATCTGCAGCCCGTCCTCGCCGGTGATCATCGGCTCGCTGTCGGTGAGCACCGAGTTGACGAAGTGCTCGATGGCGTTGCGCACGAAGCCCACCGGCTCGCCCATCACGTTCCCGAACAGGAAGCCCTCGTGGGAGTACTCCTCGTCGGTGGCAAGCTGGTGCACGGGGGGCGTAGGATCGACGTTGACGTAGCCCTTGGTGCAGATGAGCTGGAACTTGCTGTCCACCAGGTAGGGCATGCTCTCGGGCAGAATCCAGCAGGACTCGAAGTTGCCCACCTGCCCGTCCTCGAACTCCACCGTGGCCTGGTAGAAGTCCGGGGTGTCGATGCCCATCTCCTTGAGCACCACCGAGCGCGACACCGCCGTGACCTTCTTCGCCTCCGAGCCGAAGTACCACCGCGCGATGTCGTAGCGGTGGCAGATCAGCCAGAAGGGCAGCCGCGTGTCCGCCGACCACGAGAGCATCTCCGTCGGCACATACAGCGTGTTGTTCAGCCGCGCGTAGCAGTAGATGGGGTCCCCCAGCTCTCCGGCCTCCAGCTTCTCCTTGGTCTTGGCGAAGGCGATCATCCACCGGTTGCTCCAGTTGATCATCAGCTTCGTGCCGGATGCCCGCTGCGCCTCCACGATGGCCTCGGCGTCCTCCACCGTCGTGGCCATGGGCTTCTCCAGCAGCACGTGCTTGCCACCCTGAAGCGCCGCCACGGCTACCTCTCGGTGCAGGTGGTCGGGCAGCGCGATGCTCACCGCCTCGATCTCGTCGATCGCCAGCAGCTCCTCCCAGTCGCTCACCGCGTGCTGGGCGCCGTGCTTGAGCGCCATCGACCGGGCCCGCTCCTCCTGCACGTCACACACCCCCACCAAGGTGGTGTTGGGCATCAGGCCGATGACCTGGATGTGCTTCTCGCCCTGGATGCCGGCGCCGATCACGCCGTAACGCAGATTGCCCTCCGCGTACTTCCTCATTCGGATCTCACCGCTTTCGACAGTGTAGGAGTGCCGTCGTGTCTACTTCGTCGCACGCCCCACCGGTCCCTCCGGCCCTGCAGGCACTGCGCCCGAGCCTGCCGCCGCACCCAGCCTTTGTCGCCCATCCCGACTGCGTGCTATACTTCAGACATGCCTCGGCACTACTGGATCGACACCAGCGGCTGTCAGATGAACGAGCGGGACTCGGAGACCCTGGCGGGAATCTGCGAGAAGCTCGGCATGACACCGTGCGATGATCCCGCCGATGCCCGCGTCGCCATCCTCAACACCTGCGCCGTGCGCGACAAGCCCCAGGAGAGGGTCTACAGCCGCCTGGGCGAGCTGCGCAAGCTGCGCCGGGAGAACCCGGACCTGGTCATCGTGGTCGCCGGCTGCGTGGCCCAGATCGCCGCCGATGAACTCCGCCAGCGCGGCGCTGACATCGTCGTCGGACCCCGCTGCTACGATATGCTGGAGCCAGCGCTGGGGGACCTTGGCGCGAGCGCACAGCGCAACTGCACGCTCACCATCGGAGGGGACCGCCACATCGCTGAGGGGCTCCCGGCCCGGCGGGCCTCGCATCTGACCGCCTTCGTCAACGTCATCTACGGCTGCGACAACTTCTGCGCCTACTGCATCGTGCCCTACGCCCGCGGGCGGGAGCAGAGCCGCCTGCCCGAGGACGTCCTGGCGGAGGTTGAGCGCGTGGTCGCCGCCGGGGCTCGAGAGGTCACGCTCCTGGGCCAGAACGTCAACTCCTACGGCCGGGACCTGCCCGGCGCGATCGACTTCCCGGACCTGCTCCGCCGCGTGGATGCCGTGGAGGGGCTTGACCGCCTGCGCTTCACCACCTCCCACCCCAAGGATATGACCCGGCGGCTCATCGACGCCATGCGCGACCTGCCCACGGTCTGCGAGCACCTGCACCTGCCGCTGCAGGCCGGCTCCGACCGGGTGCTGGAGGCCATGGGCCGCGGCTACAGCTACGAGCACTTCCGCACGCTGATCGAGTCCGCTCGCCAGGCCATCCCCGACCTTGCCGTCACCACCGATGTCATGGTAGGTTTTCCGGGGGAAACTCCCTCAGACTTCGAGGCAACGCTGAAGGCCTTTGAGGAGCTCCGCTTCGACCAGGCCTTCATGTTCAAGTACAACGACCGGCCCGGCACGCGCGCCGAGACCATGCAGCCCAAGGTCCCAGAGGAGGAGAAGCAGCACAGGCTCGAGGAGCTGGTGGCGCTACAGAATGAGATCGCCCGCGACATCAATCGGGAGTTGGTCGGCGAGGTCTACGAGGTGCTGGTGGAGGAGCCGGACCCCAAGTCGGAGGGGCACGTCCGCGGGCGCACGCGGCAGCACAAGCTGATGATCTTCCCCGGCGGCGAGGAGCTGATCGGGCGCATCGTCCCCGTCCGGGCGGAGAAGGCCTTCCTGTGGGGCTGGATGGGCAGGCAGATAGACGCACAGGGCTGTGCAGGTATAAAGCCCAAAGCTGTACAAGAATCGACTGCACCTTGACCGACGCCCGAGCGCATTGCAGGAGGAGCGACGTGCCGGATCCCAGCAACTTCACCCCCGTGTTCAAGCAGTGGCATGAGGCCAAGCAGCAGTACCCGGATGTTCTGCTGCTCTTCCGCATGGGGGACTTCTACGAGCTGTTTGGCGACGACGCGGAGGTGGCCGCCCGCGAGTTGGAGCTGACGCTGACCAAGCGCCGCGCCGGTGAGGGCATCCACCTGCCCATGTGCGGCGTGCCCTACCACGCCGCCCAGAAGTACCTCGCCCAGCTCATCCGCAAGGGCTACCGGGCCGCCATCTGCGACCAGGTGGAGGACGCCAGCAAGGCCAAGGGCCTGGTGCGCCGGCAGGTCACGCGGGTGGTGACCGCCGGCACGCTGGTGGAGGACGAGCTGCTGGACACCCGCGATCACAACTTCCTGCTCTCCATCGCGCGGAGCGGCGACCGCTACGGGCTCGCCGCCGTGGACGTCTCCACCGGCGACTTCCTGGTCACCGAGCCCGCGCCCCAGCAGACTCACCAGCCCCACCGACCCGAGCTTCCCGAGACCGCTCCGGAGGGCATCGACCCATCGGTGGCGGCGGTGGTGGACGAGACCACGCGCCTCTCCCCCACCGAGATCCTGCTCCACCCGGAGCTGGCCGAGGAGGAGAAGCTGCGCGAGCTGCTGGCGCGGCGCATGGAGGCGCCCGTGACTGTGGCGGACGAGGATGGCATGGCCTTCAGCTCCCCGGCCGGGCAGCTTCAGGAGCACTTCGGCGTGGACTCGCTGCGCGGGTACGGCTGCGAGGAGATGCCGGCGGCCGTCAGCGCCGCCGCCCAGGCCCTCCGCTACCTGCAGCAGACCCACCCCGACGGCGTACCCCACCTCTCGGGGATCACAACCTACTCCACGGAGCAGTTCCTGGTCATCGACGCCGCCACCCGCCGCAACCTGGAGCTGACCAGGACCATCCGCGACAACCGCCGCGAGGGCTCTCTGCTGTCGCTGATGGATCGCACCTCCACCGCCATGGGCGGCCGGCTGCTGCGCGACTGGCTGCTGCAGCCGCTGCTGGACCCGGCCGCCATCAACCAGCGCCTGGACGCGGTGGATGAGCTCGTCGCCGACCGGCTCACCGCCGAGGACCTCGCCACGCACCTCCGCGACGTCTACGACATCGAGCGCCTCACCAGCCGCGTCACCGCTGCCCGCGCCAACGCCCGCGACCTGGTCTCCCTGCGCGAGTCCCTGCGCCGACTGCCCGAGATCGTCACCGTGCTGGAGGGCTGCCAGGCCGAGCTGCTGGGGCGCCTCCGCGAACGCATGGGCACCCTGGAGGATGTGACGGCGCTGCTCGACAGCGCGCTGGGGGACGAGCCGCCGGTGCAGATCACCGAGGGCGACATCATCCGCGACGGCTACTCCGAGGAGCTTGATGAGCTGCGTGACATCGCCTCCGGCGGCAAGCGCTGGATCGCGGAGCTGGAGGCCCAGGAGCGGGCCAGGACGGGCATCGAGAACCTGAAGGTCGGCTACAACAAGGTCTTCGGCTACTACCTGGAGGTCACCAACGCCAACACGCACCTGGTGCCCGAGGACTACGAGCGCAAGCAGACCCTCACGTCCGCCGAGCGCTACATCACCCCCGAGCTCAAGGAGCAGGAGTCCAGGATCCTCGGTGCCGAGGAGCGGATGCAGGAGCTGGAGTACGAGCTGTTCTGCGATCTGCGCGCCCAGGTGGCGGAGCACGCCGAGACGCTGCTGTCCACCGCCCGGGCGCTGGCGGCCATCGATGTGCTGGTGTGCCTGGCGGAGGTCGCCATCGAGTACGACTACGTGCGCCCGGAGGTGGACGCGGGCGAGGTCATCCAGATCACCGCCGGCCGCCATCCGGTCGTCGAGCGCGCGCCGGGGCAGGAGCCCTTCGTCCCCAATGACACCCTTCTGGATCGTGACAGCCGGCAGATGCAGATCGTCACCGGCCCCAACATGTCCGGCAAGTCCACCTACCTGCGGCAGGTGGCGCTGATCACGCTCATGGCGCAGATGGGCAGCTTCGTGCCCGCCGACAGCGCGCGCATCGGCGTGGTGGATCGCATCTTCACCCGCGTGGGGGCCTCCGACGACCTCGCCACGGGCCGCTCCACCTTCATGGTGGAGATGAACGAGGCCGCCAACATCATGAACAACGCCACCACGCAGTCACTGGTGCTCCTGGACGAGATCGGCCGCGGCACCTCCACCTTCGACGGCGTCTCCATCGCCTGGGCGGTGGCCGAGTACCTCATCAACCAGATCGGCGCCAAGACCCTCTTCGCCACCCACTACCACCACCTCAACGAGCTGGAGTCCCTCTTCGACGAGGTGCAGAACCTGAAGGTCATGGTGCGCGAGGAGGGCGATCAGATCACCTTCCTCCGCCGCATCGAGCCCGGCGGCACGCAGCGCTCCTACGGCATCCAGGTGGCCCGCCTCGCCGGCCTCCCGCAGGCGGTCATCGACCGCGCCAGGGAGGTCCTGCACACCCTTGAGCGCGAGGACATCGGCACCGAGATCGGCCCGTCGCAGGAGGCGGCCGCACGGGTGGCGCCGACGGTCCAGCTTCAGCTCTTCGAGGCCGCCCCGCACCCCATCGTGGAGGAGCTGAGGTCCCTCGACCCCGAGAACATGACGCCCATGGAGGCCCTGCAGGCCCTGGCGCGGCTCAGGGACAAGGCCGAGGAGCGGTGACGGCAGCTACACGCTGCAAGCCGCAAGCTGACGGCGTCGCAGTCATTCGCTCTGCACAGCAACGCCGAAAGAGCAGGAGGCCCCACCATGCCCGACGTGCCGCAGTTCACTCGCGTGTTCGATGAGCCGGTCCTGACCTGGGACGCCATACGCTGGCCGGCGAGCAGGCCGTCGGTGATGTTCCCGACGGTCGTCGGCGCGCCGGGCTGGGTCGGTGAGCCATTGGATCGGCTCTACATGTACTATGCCAGCCACCATGGCGCCGGTATCGGCCTCGCGACCGCGTCCGAGCCTGAGGGCCCGTGGACGGTCCAGGACCCGGTCTTCGACCTCGCTGACGCGCCCATGCTCGAGGGACACATCTCCTCCCCGGATGTGCTCATCGACGAGGACGCGGAGCGCCTCTACCTCTACTACCATGGCGGCAACGCCGCCGGTCGCGGGCAGGTCATGGGCAGCGCGGTCTCCTACGACGGCCTGCACTTCGAGGTGGAGGAGCCCGAGCCGCTGATCCGGCCATCCGAGCGTGAGGGCTAGTGGGACTGCAACGCCACCGCATACCTGCGCCCGTTCCGCCTGGGCGGCCGCAGCCTTGCGCTCTACATGGGCAACGGCGGCGAGCGAGCCGCCCCCGGCGTGGCGCGAAACTGCCAGGGGCTCCTGCACAGCCGCGACTACCTGCACTGGGAGCGCGTGCGAGAGGAGCCGCTGCTGTGGCCCGACGACCAGGGGGACTTCGGCATCATTCGGCACTCCGGCATGCACGTCCGGGACGGCACGCTCGATGTCTACTACTCGACCCGCACCTCGGCGGAGCTGGACCGCGAGGTCATCCGGCTGGCGCGCGTGGACACCTCGGCTCCGCCGCAGCAGTGGCGGGCCGAGCGTCTGGGCACAGTGCTGAAGCCAGCGCTCGAGTGGGAGGGCGACGACCTCCGCGATCCCTACCCCTTCGAGTGGGACGACCGGCTCTACCTCTACTACGCCGGCGGGCTGGAGGCCGGCCTTGGTCTGGCGGTGACGGAGAGCGACTGACCTGACCGCGGGTATCGATTCGTCGTGTCGGTCGCACGCACGGGCCACAACGACAACGTCAAGGACAAACGGCCGGCGGGTCTAAAGACGCCGCCGCTCCGAACGACCTAGGCATTACCCGCGTCTTGTGGGTGGCCTGCGATGGAGCAACAGCTCCGGGGCGTGTTGCTGTCGTACGGAGGGGCCGGCATCGGTCTGGCGGTGACGGAGAGCGACTGACCTGACCGCGGGTATCGATTCGTCGTGTCGGTCGCACGCACGGGCCACAACGACAACGTCAAGGATTGACATAGGTAGGCCCTCACGGGCTGTCCCTGTCACACCACCGTGCGTACGGGTCCGTACACGGCGGTTCGATCAGATTGAGGCTGCGTCCCTGACGCGCAGTTGTGGCAGGCCCAGGTCGG
>JAYENL010000064.1:0-13005 GCA_034722055.1 Armatimonadota bacterium | reverse complement strand
AACGGCAACGGCCGGGAGGGAACGGAGGCCCTCCCCTCCAGACGGCTGGGCAAACGGCAGGGCGCCGTCACCGGTTCGCGTTCCCCGACTGTCAGAACAGCGGCACCTCCAGCGGCACCCCGCCCCGCTTGGCCGACTGGTGCGCCAGCACCCCCGGCAGGCAGAAGTCCATCGAGCGCGCCTCATCGAAGGGCGGCGGGGTATCGCTCAGGACGCTGTCCACGAAGTCGTCCACCATCACCTGCAGGTGATCGCGGCCGTCCTCGCGCTCGTGCCAGGGCATCGGCCAGTCGCGCCAGCCCGGCTCATCATCGGTGGAGATCAGCACCCGCAGCGCGTCCGGATCACCGTAGTCGGTGGTGATGACGCGCACCGAGCCCTCGGTGCCATACAGCGCCGCCAGCCAGATGAACGGGTGGCTGAGCATGAAGCCGTTGGTGAGGCTGATGGTGCGCCCGCCCTCGGTCTGGAGCACCGCGGTCTCGAGCGGGAAGACGTCCACTCCGGCGATCTCCTGCCGTCCTCCGACGATGCCCGTGGCGCTGATGCAGCGGTCGTCCATGAGGTGCAGCAGCGGCCCCAGCGTGTGCGAGCAGTAGGCCAGCGGGGGCAGGTCGGTGAAGCGCCAGGACTGCGCGTGCCGCTCATCGGCCGCCGAGAGCGGCCGGACAGGCCGGCAGTCGTGCGTGTACTCCGCCATCCCGCCGATGATCTCCCCGAGCATCCCGTCCTCGACGGCCGCCTCCAGGCGCTGGCACCAGCCCATGTAGATGTAGTCCTCCGCCAGCATGTAGTTCAGGTCGCGCTGGCGGGCCAGGTCAACGATCTCCTGCGCCTGCTGGGCGGAGTAGACGTTCGGGGTCTCGACCAGCACGTGCGCGCCTGCCTGCAGGGCAGCGAGGGCTTGAGGGGCATGCAGCGGGCCGGGCGTGATGATCGCGACCAGGTGGGGCTGGGCCTCGGCCAGCATCCGCTCGAAGTCCTGGAAGCCCTCCGCGTCGGGGTGCTCGGCGAGCTTCTCCGGGCGCGTGTCGCACACCGCGACGACCTCGCAGTCCGCGTTCGCCCGCAGCAGCTCCACAAAGCGCGCCCCGCGATTCAGCCCGGCGACGGCGCAGCGCAATGACATGGTGCATACCTCCAGTGTGTGACGGGTGTCTACACCCCGAAGACCCGCCCCAGAACCCAGCGGAAGGCCGCCTCGGGCAGCCAGCAGGGTCCCTCCGGGCATGGACGTGGGATGTACGTGCATGGCTGGGCGGCGGATACGAGTCTCCGCAGAGCCGCTCGCCGGGCCGCTACTGTAGCCCCAGCAGCGTGATGACGTTCTCGCGGGCGACCTTGTTGAAGACCGTCTCGCTGATCCTTCCGGCGTTGCGCCAGTCGGTCAGCAGGTCGATCATCGGGAGGGGCATCTCGGGGCTGCACAGGTCAGTGCCGTAGAGCAGGCGGTCCTGGAACTCGGTCAGGAACTTCGGACCGTAGTCGGGATCGCGGGCCAGGGCGTTGTAGGGGTTCAGGTCCGACAGGTCGCCGTAGAGGTTGGGGTAGGCCCGCATGAGCTTGGGCATCACGCCCTCCTCCGTAATGGGGCCGCTGGGCCTCTCCCCGCCCACCTGCCCGCCGCCGGGCGCGAAGGTGCTGGAGCGCATCGCCGGCCGCTCCAGAGGGCCGATCTCGGACCAGAACGTGGGGCCGTGGCCGAGGATGATCAGGTCCGGGAAGCGCTGCAGCGTGTGCTCAAGCTGCGGAAGCCCGGGGTCATCGTAGAGGCCGAAGTCGCCGCCCACCTGGTCGGAGCCGTCGAAGGTCACCGGCAGCCCCACGTCCTGCGCGTGCTTGAACAGGTTCTGCACCAGCGGGTGCATCATCGGCAGGTTCAGCATCACCTCGCCGACGCCCTTGCAGCCCTGGTCGCGGTAGTAGCGCAGCACATCACCAAGCGGCGCATCCGCCGAGTTCGTCAGCACCCTCGGATCGATGTTGCACCACGGGATGAGGCGGTCGGGGTGCTGCTGGGCCATCTCCAGGATGTCCTCGTTCGCCTGCGGGAAGTAGATCTCGGGGCTGACGATGGGCAGCAGGCATCCCCGCTCGATGCCCTCCTGGTCGTAGCGCTGGATCACCTGCTCGGCGGTGCAGAAGCTGCACACGAATGGCGGGGTGATCCGGTAGGCGTGGCAGTGGATGTCGATGAACATGGCGCCTCTCCCTTCAGTTGTGGTCATGCAAGGCGGCTGAGGTCATACTCCCGGGCGGTCTCGTAGAAGGCCAGGATGTTCTGCAGCGGAGTGTCATGCTGCACCACGTTGGAGGGCGCCAGGATGAGGCCGCCGTTGTAGGCGCAGCCCTCGATGAGGTCGGTGACGTGCTTGCGGACGTCCTCCACGGTCCCGAAGGGCAGCACCTGCTGGATGGAGCCGCAGCCGTCCATGGTGATGAGATCGCCCCAGCGGCGCTTGACCTGGAAGGGGTCCATGCACTCCGGCTGGATGGGGTTGATGATGTCGAAGCCGATCTCGATGAGATCGTCCATGATCTCCATGAGGCTGCCGTCTGAGTGGATGAAGACGTGCAGATCGGGGTCGATGTGCTTGCCGGTGGCGATGAGGTCGGCCAGTCGCGGCTTGTCCAGCTCCCGCCAGGACTCCACGCTCATGAGCAGGCGGTCCTGCATGGCGATGTCCCCGCCGATGCTGAACATGTCCACGCCCGCGGAGACCACGCGGCGGCAGATCTCCTTCCAGGTCTCGTAGATGCGGTCGTACAGCGCGTTCTTGAAGTCCTTGTTGATGCGGTAGTCCATCAGGTTCTGCTGCATGCCGCGGATGCGCCAGGAGGTCTTGTAGGGCTGCTCGACGCCGGCGCCGACCCAGTAGCCCTGGTCCTTGAGCTCCTGGACGCGATCTGGCAGATCGGGATCGTCGATGAGCCGGTCGGGGCCGGGGAAGTCGTACTGCTGGAGGTCCTCAATGGTGGCGTCCTCGAGCGGGGCCCTGATGTACTCCACGTACTTGCCGCCGGCGCCGACGCGCTGGATCGCGCCCCACCGGTCGAGGAAGGTGACCTCGTCGAGCCACACGTACTCCTGGTTTGAGCCGGGCCAGTCCCCCGGACGCGCCTCTTTGTCCTCCCTCGCCTCCCACGTGGGCCAGGAGATGCCCACGCCCACGCCCGCCCAGCCCTCCACGCCCAGCGCCTTCAGCACCTCGCTCCAGTCGTCGGTCTGGAAGTGGGCCAGCAGCTCCCGCCTGACCTCATCGCGGGGCGAGATCTTCAGCGGCACGTGGTCGGCCAGCTCATGGTTGACGGTTCGCTCGATGCGCTCGCGGGGATCCATCGCATCCTCCAGATCACCGGCCTTCGACCTGGTTGGTGTGGCTCAGGCGCACAGTTGCACACGCGTGCCCGATACTCCTCCCTCCGCGTACAAGGCCGCGCCCCGCTCGGCCGAGCGGGGCGCGGAGGGTGCCTGTGTCATGGCAGGCGCGTCGCCGTTGTCCTCGTATCATGAGGTTCCCTCGACAGCTATTGACCCAGGATATCCCGCATCGACATGAGGGCGTTGGCGACCGCCCAGGCCTGAAGCAGGAAGAGGGCCAGGAAGGCCGCCGTCAGGGCCACCGCCCAGGCGATGAGCCAGTTGCGAGCGGTCTTGATGACGGCCTCCGCCGAGCGCTCGCCGCGTGTCGTGCGGCAGTGGGCGGCGCCCAGCCAGCCCACCAGCCAGTAGGCCAGGGCCACCAGGAAGCCCACCGGCATCCCGAAGGTGGGCACGAACAGCCACACCCATTGCCTGCCGAGGGCGGGAAGCAGGCGGTCCATGCCGCTTCCCTCGGCCTCCTCGCCCTCCTCCGGGATGGCCTCACTGGGAGCCGTCGCGGCTTCGAGCTGCTCCGACGTGAGGACGTCGCGGACGCGGCGGACGCGCCCGGTATCCTCGGACTTCACGAGATCGTCACGGCCCACGCGGCCCTCGGCCAGCAGCTCCGCGAGCTCATCAGCATCGAAGGGGCCGAGCGTCTCTCCGTCGGACGTGCGCACCAGCCACGGCGCGTTCTCATCTGCCATGTGATCCTCCCCAGTGTCCTCAGTACCGGCGACAGCGGATGCGGCCTTTCGGGACGCAGTTTTGCCGCCGGCGGCGACATTCCTCCGTGCGCTGTCGGGCTGGCAGCCTCACGCCCGCCGGCGCTTGGCTCTCGTGGAGTTGCGCGACATTCGGGTGGAGGGGCCGCACGACGAGCGGTGCGAAGGACCCCGGGGAGGTCGGCCCAACACGGTCGTAAGACCCGGGCGCTCCGAACGGCGACGACACACGGGAACGGCTGGCGGGCTGGGCAGCCCGCCGCTCCGTACGACATCAGGGCGACGGCGGACGACAACGACTTGCGCGGGACAACTTCGCGCTTTCCAGCAGACGGCAAACGTCGTGCCCGTAGGGGTGAGCGGAGGTGGCGCATGAGCGCTTTCGCTGCCCTCTTAGGCATGGTCTCGCCCTGCACAGAAGTTTAACGTACGAAACGAAGGCGAGATAGGACACGTCGGGTATACTTAAAACAGTTCCGCGGGGGGACAAACCCCCACGCGAATGCCGAATCTGAGACGGGGGTGTGCATATGCGTAGGGGCTTTACGCTCATCGAGCTCCTCGTCGTGATCGCCATGATGTGACCGCTGAAAAAGCCGGAAACTGAATATCGGCGCGGCGCTGTGGCGATCCTCAGGGCGCTGCGTGGATCACATTCTTCCCAATCCACCTTTTTCAGCGGTCACATCATCGCGATCCTGGCGGCGATCCTGTTCCCGGTGTTTGCTAGGGCTCGCGAGAAGGCGCGCCAGACCGCCTGTCTGTCCAACATGAAGCAGCTCATGCTGGCCTTCCACATGTACTGCCAGGACTACGACGAGCTGACTCCGCTGAACATGGACTACACCACGCCGGAGATCTCCCGCTGGTACAACACGCTTACACCGTATATCAAGAATGACGACATACTCCGCTGTCCCAGCCAGCCGAACCTGGTGCGGGGCTACTCCCAGCCCTACCAGTGGGGCTACTACCACCTCACCGGGTCGAACCACAACGTCTACGGGGGTGGGATTCCGCTGTCGATGATCAAGCACCCGGCCGAGCTCATGGCCTTCGGAGAGATCACGGAGATCGGGACCAGCAACCACGGCTGCCTCACACTGCTGGGGACCTCGGCGCCGTGGGGCTACGACACCGCTGCCTTCGGTCGCCACAACGATGGCATGAACGCGGGCATGGCCGACGGTCATGCGAAGTGGTACTCGGAGGCGCACCTGAAGGGGACGTGGAGCTACACCGAGAACACCTCCATCCTGTTCTGGGATGACGACAGCGCCCTGTCGCCGTGATGTGCGGCGAACAGCCGCACGCGCACCCGCCCGCGGCAGTGCTCCGGGGCCGGCCCTGGGCCGGCCCCTTTCTCTTTTCCGCCCTCCGTGCGCCGAGGGAGGATGCCAGCACGCCCCCGGCCAACTCTCAGGCACGGGACGATCGACCTGGCCGCGGAGGTGTGCCATGAGCAGAGCAGCTCTGATCGCGGCAGCCAGCCTCATCGCCGCCGGCTGCGCCGCCCAGGAGCAGTATCCTCTCTCCGGGGAGCCGGTCATGATCCGGGAAGAGGAGGCGCGGCTGTCCACGGAGGAGGTGTGGCGGAGCACGGTGACCGCTCCCGAGGCCGGGCCGGAGGAGCGGCTGGTGATGCACATGCGGGCCCGGCTGCACGTCGATCCCGGGGGCGGGTGCAACTGGGCGCTGCGGGTGCTGCTCAACGACGCCCTGCTGGATGAGGCCATCAGCGCGCCGCGGCTGCTGAACAAGCCCCCGGCCTTCGACCTGCTGGGCACCGAGTATCACTTCGAGTGGTACTCGCGCCACCACCGGGCCTGGATGGCGCTCTTCGCCCCCGACTACGAGGGCGACCTCACCGACGCCGAGGAGGACTTCGACTACCTGTGGGAGATCACTGACTTCGTGCGGCCGGGCGAGCCGCTGACGGTGGCGGTGGAGTACGCCATGAAGAGCATCCCGGCGGTCCTCGGCAAGCCGGCGCCGCTGGTGATCAGCGACGTGTGGGTGGCGGCCATGCGCCGCGAGGAGGTGGAGCGGATGCGCCGGGAGGTCATCGGGGCCATGGCCGAGCGCCGGCAGGTGCCCATCGAGGCTGAGCTTCCCGCCGATGCGCCGGAGGGCGAGGTGCCCTACGAGCTGCAGTGGTCGGGCAGGCCGGAGACGCCGGAGCCGCAGGTGACCTTCGAGGACCTGTCGGGCTGGACGGCGTACGTCCGGGGCGACGCGCAGGTGGAGCTGGCGGCGTCGCGGCAGCACACGGCGTGGAGGACGCAGGGTCTCCTGGTGCGCTGCGAGGGCGGGGAGGCCAACAGCATCCTGGAGCTTGAGCCGCCGGAGCCCATCGACCTCCCGGGCGGCTGGGATGCCATCGACCTGTGGGCGTACGTGGACTGCGGGGCGCTGCACGTCCCCCGGCCGATCATGCCCGTGGCGGTGGTGGAGGATGCCGAGGGGCGCCGCCACGAGATCCCCATGGGCCACCTGCGCGCGTACTACTGGTACGTCTCGCACGCGGCGCTGAGCGCGCGCCAGCGGGAGCGGATCGCCTCTCCCGCGCGCTTCGTGGGGCTGCTGCTGGATCGCTGCAACCGCGAGGAGCCGTGCCGGCTGTGGCTGGAGTCGGTGGCCTTCTACCAGCAGGCCCGCGAGCCCTACGCGCAGACTCCGCGCCCGGCCGATCCGGCCTTCCCCACGGGCGAGGACGCGATGCTGCCCACGCCGCCGGAGGGGGCGCGCAGTTCCGCGGCGCCGGCCGAGATCAGGGAACTGGCCTGCCGCACCGACGAGTGGGCGCTCTTCTACTTCCTGGACCTGGAGGAGCGCGGGCCCTTCGGGGTGCCGTGCAAGTTCGAGTGGCAAGGCGGGGGACGCCCGACTGCCCTCGCGCCGCTGCATGGTGGCGGTATTCTCTTCGACACGCCCGCTGGGCCGGTGCTGGCCAGTGCGGAGAACTGCGAGTTGCTTGAGCGCACAACGGAGGGCGAGACGCTCAGGACGCGCTGGCGCTTTGCCGCGGAGGGAGTCGAGGCGGAGTTCTCGATCGACTACCGCATCCGGGGCGCCACGCTGGTGATGGACGTGCGCTGCGCCGACGGCGACGCCGTCGGGACGCGGTTCGGCGTGGTGTCCGGCGAAGCCATGAAGACGACCGAGGTGCCCTGCCTGCAGATGGGCACGCCGCCGGGCCCGCTGGTGGCGTACACCGAGGACGTCTTCGTGAGCGCGCTCTACGACTGGCCCAACTGCGACTTCTCGGTCTCTGAGGTCACTCCCGATCCCACCGCGGAGGGAGGCGTCGCGGTCAACGGCGGCTCCATCTACCAGAAGCTCACCGACGGGAGGCGGCGGGACCTGCATGACCGGATCATCGTCACCGTCGCGCCGGAGTTCGAGCAGGTGCTGCCCAACGTGCCCAATCCGCGCGCGCAGAGCATCGACGAGGCGGCGCGGTTCATGTACGTCATGGGCGGGGGGCCGACGCCGGAGATGTGGCGGACGATGGCGCGCTACGGGATCGAGCAGGTCATCGCCATGCACTTCGGGGGCATGTGGTGGCGGCGGGCCGGCGAGGGCTTCAGCATGCGCAATCGCCCCCGGCCGGAGATGAGCGTCGAGCAGATGCGCCAGTACGCGGACGAGGTGCGCTCGCTGGGCTACCGCTTCGGGGTGCTGCTGGAGTATCGCGACTTCTTCCCCATGAACGAGTTCTGGGACCCGGACCTGCTGTCGCTGACGCCGGGGGGCGACTGGCAGACCTCCTGGGCGGGCCACTACGCCACCAAGCCTGTGGCGATGACGATGCTGGCGAGGCGCAACGGCGAGCGGCTGGAGGAGCGCGTGCCCATCGACGCGGTCTACATGGACACGCACACCAACCAGTCGCTGACCGCGCGCGATTACGAGGCCGGCGTGCCGGGGGCTGGATCGGGGCCGGCGCAGGCGCAGCTCAACGGCGAGGCTATCCTGGCCGTGCGCGACACCCACGACGCCATCATCTGCTCGGAGGGCATCTACCGCTGGCTCTACGCGGGCCTCAGCGACATGGACTACGCCACCTGGCCGATACGCACGGTGCTGCCCGCCCAGCGCGACATCCTGCCCGACTTCGACCTGCTTAAGATCCATCCGAAGCAGATCGGGACCGGCATGGGCTACACCCCCCGCCCGTTCTTCGGGGAGGAGAACCTGGGCGAGATCTACGGCGATCCGGGAGGGCCGGTGCCGCCGGCGGACTACTACCAGTACCTGGCGGCGACGATCGCCCACGGCCACTCGGCGATCCTCGGCTACGGCTACTTCCCGCCGCTGCACCGCATGATCCACTACTACGCCATGCTGGCGGGCCCCCAGCGGGAGTGGCTGACCGACACGGTGACCTCCATCGAGCGCCATGACGGCGAGCGCTTCGTCTCCACCAGCGAGGCGATCCGGCGGGAGATGCTCGACATCGGCCGCATCCGTGTGAGCTATTCGCGGGGGCTGATCGTGTGCGTCAACTACAACCGCGAGGAGCCGTGGACGGTGGAGGTCGCCGGGGAGGAGTACACGCTGCCGCCGATGGGCTGGGCGGCGGTCAAGCCGGGTGAGCTCGAGGCCTTCAGCGCGCTCCGCGACGGCCGGCGCGTGGACTACGTGGACTGCCCGGACTACGTCTACCTCAGCTCCGGCGGCGAGCGGGCGTCCTACGGCGGCGTGACGGTGGATGGCGCGGCGCTGATCCATCGCGAGGACGACGGCCTGCGGATCATCCCCTGCGGCAACCTGGGCGTGTGGGAGGTCGCGCCGGGAGAGGAGTATTCCTTCCACTACGACCGCCGGGTGACGGGCATCCCCGACGACCGCGGCACGCGCGAGCTGAGCATCGACCTGGGCCAGCTTGCACCGGAGCTGGCGGACGCCGGGCGGGTGCTGGGCCGGGACCTCGCGGCGCAGCCCACAGACGCCAGCCCATCGATCGACGGAGGCATGATCCGCATCCAGTCGGACGCGGAGACGGTGGACTACATCGTCGGCCGCTGAGCGGACACTTTGCGGCGGTTTCGGCGCGGCGGGAGGAGTCCCGCCCCGCCGCGTCGCATATAGCAAGTCCCCGCACCAGGCAACAGGCAGGGACTGATCGCTATGAGTCACTTCGCCGACGCCCGGTGGATCTGGGCGAGCGGTGCGGGTGCGCCGCCAGGCGAAGCGTCACCGATGAACTACTACCTCGCAGCCCGACGCGCCTTCCAGCTTGACGACGTGCCCGAACAGGCCATGCTGCACATCTCGGCCGACAGCCGGTATGTGCTGCACATCAACGGTCAGACGGTCGGCCGCGGCCCGAACCGCTGCTGGCCCTTCGATCAGCAGTACGACAGCCACGAGGTCGCCCGCCACCTCCGCGCGGGCGAAAACGTCATCGCGGTGCTGGTGCACCACATCGGCATCTCCACCTACCAGTACATGCCGGGGCGCGGCGGGCTGATCTGCCGGCTGGAGGCCGACGGCCGGGAGCTGCTGATCTCCGACGCCTCCTGGCGCGTCACGCGGCACACCGGCTGGCGGCGGCCCACGCCGCGGGCGGCGCTGCAGATGGGCTGGGCGGAGCAGTTCGACGCCCGCGATGACCTGCTGGGCTGGACCGAGGCGGACTTCGATGACGGCGCCTGGCAGCGGGCCGCCGAGATCGGCCCCGCCGGGGTTGAGCCGTGGACCGGGATGTCCCCACGCGAGATCCCCTTCCTGACCGAGGATCCGGCCTACCCCGCTCGCGTGGTGAGCGCACAGACGGTCCGGCCGCCGCGACAGGTGCTGGACGCCAGTCTGTACGCCTCCCTCCCGCCGGGCGAGATCGCCGACCGCATCGTGGCGCTCCTGGCGGTGGTCATCACCGCGCCGGAGGACTGCACCGTCACGTTGCTGCCCTACGGGCGCCTGGGCCTGCGCGCAGTGGGCCTGAACGGCCAGCCCGTAGAGCTTGAGGACCGCTGGCAGTCGCTGGAGCTTGACCTCCGCGAGGGCGAGAACCTGCTGGTGCTGGACACCGGCCTCACGCGCACCTACGGGACGGTGACCTTGGGCCTGGATTCTGAGCTACCGTTGGAGGTGGCGTCGCCGCTACCGGGGGGCGAGACGCCGGTGGCCGTCTGGGTGCTGGATGCCGAGGATGAAGCCGAGGCCGATCAGCTCGCCGCCATGGCGCTGGCGCACGAGACGGTCGAGCAGTTGCGCGAGGGCCCGCCGGAGTTCGAGGCGCTGCGACCGGAGCACTTCACGGACGCGCACAACGGCCTGATGACGCAGCACGCAGTGGCGCTGGACGCGCCGGCACCGGCCATCGATGACCCTCAGGCGCTCTGCGCCGAGAACGCGGAGGCCACCGCCATCCACCCGAACGCCGCCGGCGACAGCGAGATCCTCATCGACTTCGGCCGGGAGGTTTCGGGGCTGCTGGAGTTCGAGGTGCGGGCGCCGGCCGGGGCGGTCCTGGACTTCTACGGCTTCGAGGCCTTCCGCGGGGGCGAGCCGCAGTGGACGCGCATTGATGCAGGGCTGCGCTACGTCACGCGCGAGGGCTGGCAGCGCTTCCAGAGCCCGCACCGCCGCGGCCTGCGCTACATGCTGCTGACCGTCCGCGGCCTGTCCGAGGCGCTGCAGCTCCGGACGGTGCGCGTGCTGCTGCACTCCCTGCCGGTGCCCCGGCGGGGGAGCTTCCACTGCTCCGATGCGCTGCTGAACCGCATCTGGGAGATGTGTCGGCACACCGAGCGCTGCTGCATGGAGGACACCTTCGTGGACTGCCCGCTCTACGAGCAGGCACTGTGGGTGGGCGATGCGCGCAACGAGGCGCTGATCGGCTACGCGGCCTTCGGCACCTACGAGTTCGCCAAGCGCTGCTGGCGGCTGGCGGCGCAGTCGATGTTCCGCTCCCCGGTGCCCGAGTCCCGAGTGCCGTCGGGGGATGAGGGCATCCTTACCGCGTGGGCGGAGCTGTGGGTGCTCGGCTGCGAGGAGGTCTACCTCTACGACGCCGATCTGCAGTTCCAGCGAGAGATCTACCCGCGCGTGTCGGAGGCGCTGCATAACTTCCTGGGCATGCGCAACGCGCAGGGTCTGCTGGAGATCGAGGCCTGGAATATGATCGACTGGGCGCCGATGGACACGCCGAACCGGGGCGTGGTGACGCATCAGAACGCCTGGTTGGTGGAGGCGTTGCGGCGGGGGGCAGAGATGGCGGAGCTGCTGGGCGAGGACGATGACGCCGAGGCGTTCGCGGACGCTGTCCCGGAGCTCATCGACGCGATCAACGAGCACCTCTGGGACGATGACGTGCAGGCCTACATCGACAGCATCCACGATGACGGCACCCGCTCGGAGGTGTTCAGCCAGCAGACGCAGACGGTCTGCTACCTCTGCCAGGCGGTGCTCGAAGACCGACTCCAGTCTGTCAAGCGCCACGTCTACGCCCCGCCGGCGGACTTCGTGACCATGGGCAGCCCCTTCTTCGCGTTCTTCTCCTTCGAGGCGCTGGCGAAGCTGGGGCTGTACGAGCTGATCGCAGACTGGACGCGAGAGCGATGGGGGGAGATGCTCCGGCACGGCGCGACCACCGCCTGGGAGATGTTCGGCGATGAGCGCACGCGCTCGCGCTGCCACGCCTGGTCGGGCGGGCCGCTGTACTTCCTGCACCGCTACCAGCTCGGTGTGGAGCCGGCGCTGCCGGGCTTCGAGCGGGCGATCATCGCGCCGATCCCGCTCGACCTTCAGTGGTGCGAGGGGCGCATGCCCACGCCTCACGGGGAGATCGAGGTGGCGTGGGAGCGTGACGACGAGCGCTTCGCGATCGAAGTGGACCTGCCCGCGGGAGTGCGCGCGGCGGTGATCCTGCCCTGCGAGACCGAGGAGTATGCGCAGCCCGAGGTCGCCGGCGAGGGCGTGCAGGACGTGGTGCGAGCCGCGGGGCTGTGGAAGGTGCGGCTGGCCGACGGCGGCCGGGCGAGCATCGAGGCGAAGCGATACTGAACCAGATGTGCCTGACCGGAGGGACGCGTGCATGAGCTCGGTATTCCGGATGGACTGGGGCCTGATGGTGATCCTTATGGTGTGGATGCTGATGGTGCTGGCACCGCTGATGGCGGCGCGGGTGCTGGTGGCTCCTGAGGTGGGTCAGCTTCAGTGGATCGGCATCTGCCTGGGGGCGTTCCTGACGGTGACCCTCCCTCGGACTTTCATGCTCCTGGTGAGGGAGCGCGAGGAGGCGCTGCTGCTGCGGCCGAGGTGGGCGCAGCTCAAGTGGGATCTGGCGGTGGTCTTCCTCACCGCCACGATCGTCAGCAGCGTCCCTCCGCCCGACGACCTGTGGCGCTCGCTGCTGACGCTACTGGGCGCGGTAGTGGGCGTCTCAGCGCTGATGGGACTGATCGTGGTGCGCAGGCCGCCCCAGCAGCCGACGCTGTTCGACCATGAGATCGCGACCTTAGAGGGGCGAACGGAATGAGTCAGCGACCCGTCAACATCAGCGGCGTCTTCCCGCACCTTCACGTGACCGCGGACCTGGTGCCCAGGCGCAGCGAGTCCGGCATCGGGGCGCTGATGCCCTGGGCCGACCGGCTGTGGATGATCACCTATCCCTCCAACCCCGGCAGCGGCTCCGGGACGGGCCTGTATGAGGTAACGCCCGACCTGCGCATGAGCAAGCGCCCTGAGAGCGTGGTTGGCACCTACGCCAATCGCATGGTGCACCCGCAGACCGACCAGATGATCATCGGCCCGCACATCATCGACGCCGACGGCGAGGTGCGGACCATCGAGCCCCTGGTGGAGCACCGCCTGACGGCCACGGTGGAGCATCTCTACGACCCCGGGCGTCTCGTCTACTTCCTGACCATGGAGGGGCTGCTCATCGAGGTGGACGTGGAGAGCCTG
>JAYENL010000063.1:0-13027 GCA_034722055.1 Armatimonadota bacterium | reverse complement strand
TGACGCAATCGGCGGCCTGGACGGCCAACGGCCGGGCCGGCTTCGGCTGCAGCGAACGATGCTGGAGCCTCAGACGGCCCCTCCGGACGGCAGACAGCGAATCGCCAGTCGCCACGATGTGGGTAAAGGTAAGCCATACAGCGAGGGCAGCGGCGCGCGGCGTAGGCACGCCGCGCCTTGGTACGGCAGGGATGCGGTGGCTCAGGGGGGCCCGTGCGCTGCCTGCCGTTGCCGTCATGCCGTTGTCGCCATGTCGTACGGAGCGGCGGGCTGCCCAGCCCGCCGGCCGTTTGCCGTGGGCCGTCGCCGTCGGAGGGGCCGCACGACGACGGATGCGAAGCAGCCGGAGGAGGCCGGCCCAACTGCGGATTCGCACTCCAGCAGCAATACGCATTGAACTCCCGCGACACCACGAGTACAATGCCCGTGACCACGGTGGCAGGGAGGCGGTGTATGCCCAGATTCCAGTTCGTGGCCCAGGACGGCGGCGGGACGCGGCGAAGCGGCACGCTGGAGGCGACGGATCGCTCCGCGGCGGCCCGCGAACTTCGGCAGCGGGATCTCCGCCCCATCCAGATCACCGCCGCGGAGCCGGACGTGGAGCGGTGGGCGGCCGGCTTCCGGCATCGGGCCTTCCCCGCTGCGCCGGCGAGCCTGGCGCAGTTCTTCAGTCAGCTCGCCAGCCTCATCCGCAGCGGCGTCACCGCGCACGAGGCGATGCGGGAGCTGTCCACCGCCATCCACGACGGGCGACTGGCCCGGGCGGCGGAGGAGATGGCCCCGCGGCTGTCGGAGGGGGCAGCGCTGGCGGAGCTGTTGGCGCGCTACCCGGGGCTCTTCCCGCGGCACGTCGTGGCGCTGGTGCGGGCCGGCGAGGAGCTGGGTGGCCTCCCGGAGGTGTTGCAGTCACTGGCGGATCAGTACGAAACCGAAGCGAACGTGGAGGCGCGCTTGCGCTGGGTGCGCCTCTACTACGGGGCGGTGCTGGTGCTGGCGGTGTTGGTGGCGCCCTTCCCGTGGATGGTGGCGCGAGGGATGAGGTGGTACCTGGAGCTGGCGGCGACCAGGCTGCTTCCCGGGCTGCTGGTGCTCCTCGCGGCGCTGGTGGTGCTGCGCGGCGTGATGAACCTGCCGGCGGCCGAAGGTCTGCGGGTGCGGGTGACGGCCGCGCTGCCGATCGTGGGCGACATGGCGCGGTGGTCGGTGGTGGCGCGGTTCCTGCAGACGCTCTCGCTGTCGGAACGTGCGGGAGTCGCGCTGGACCGAGGCCTGGAGCTGGGGGGCGAGGCGTCGGGCCACCCGGGCCTGCGGCAGGCGTCCGTGCGAGCCGCCGAGCAGGTGCGCCACGGCCGCAGCCTCCGGGAGGCCCTCACCGGAGTGCCGGTGCTGTCGCGGCGGGTGCGCCAGATGCTGGCGGGCGCCGAGCGGGCGGGAAGCCTGGAGGCCAGCGTGGACTCGGCAGCAACCATGGCGTCCGAGCGACGGGAGGCGGCGGTGGGGTCCCTCACCGTCGGGATGTCCATGGGGGCGCTGGCGCTGGGCGCTATCATGACGCTGGTAGCCCTGGCCATGGCGTGGCGCAATCTGTACGCTGTGTATGAAGTCATGTCCGAGAGTGGCGGAGTCTGAGATGTGGCGATGACCGGGCGTGCCCTTATCTGCGTGTGCGTGGCGCTGCTGGCGGTGGTGGCGGACGGGGAGCCCATCGAGGGCTTCCCACAGAATCCGAGCTTCGAGGACGGGCTGCAGGCCTGGGCCGCTGTGGACTCCGAGGCCTCGGTGGAGCAGGTCGCGGGCGCTCCAGGCGGGTCGGCCCTGAGCATCAGCACGGGCTGGGTGGTCTCCGAGGCCGGCTCGGAGCGGCCGGCCGGCTGGCTGCGCCTTGGACTGCGCGCGCGGGCGATCGAGGGGAGGCGCTGCGAGAGCCGCCTGCTGCTGGGCGTGATGGCGGCCGACGGTGAGCGACCGGCCGCGCAGGTGGCGCTGACCGGCGAGGCGGTGGGCGGAGGCTGGCGGTCCGTGGCGGCGGAGGTCTTCGCGCCCGTCGGGCGTATACGGCTGGCCGTCGGCACCGACGGCGGCGAGGGGCGGTGGCTGGTGGACGCCATCGAGGTCGAGGCCATCGAGCCGGAGCCGGCGAGCAGCGAGCACGCCCCCATCGTCCCCGAGGACCTGCCGGCCCACTGGCAGCCGGAGGGGCTGATAGACGCCCGGGAGCGCAGGGCGGGCAGGCTCCGGGAGCTGGTCGTGAACGTCGCCGGCATGGAGGTGGCGATGCCGGCGGAGGTGAGGCAGCCTCGCGGCTGCCGCGGCGGGCTGAAGCTGACCATCACCAACCGCGGCGACATCGACAAGGAGCTGACCGTTTCCGTGGCGGGCCCGCCGGGCTGCTTCGTCCCAGAGCGCACGGTGACGATCCTGGGCGGCGGCACCACGGTCTTCAGCGCCTCGCTGCAGTGCTTCGCGCTGGGCGAGCACCACGCTCGCGCGACCTTCCGCAGCCGGGGGGAGGAGGCGTCGGCGCCGGTGCGTGTGCACGTCACGCCCGTCTATCCGGCCACCGGGCTGGCGTGGCTGTCAGAGCCGCCGTCGAGCCGGGAGCTGGCGGCGGTGGCGGGCCTCGACGCCCAGCTTCACGCCGCGCGGCTGGCCCCCGGCGACGAGGCCCCGGCTCTGCCGGACTCCGCCAGCCGGCTGCTGTTGCTGAGCCCCGGGTGGTTCGAAGGGCCCGCGGAAGATGCGGCGGCCCACGCCGGGGCCGCAGAGGCGATGATGCTGCACCATGAGCGTGGGGGCGCGGCCCCGCCGGGGGCGGTCGCGGCCACGCGGAAGCTGCACGCGGCGCTGGAGGGCGGGCCGTTCGTGCTCAGTCCCCCATTGGACTTGCAGCCCGGCTCCCCGCCGACCCTGAGCCAGGACGACCTGGCGACGGCGTGTGAGCTGGGGGCGGAGGGGAGCATCGCGGCGCCGTCGCTGCGGCTGCCGCCCATTGCCGCCCGACCGGCGGGGGCGGTGAGCGTGGGCCGGAAGGGCGTGGCGGCGCCACAGCCAGGCTGGGTGGAGGTGGCGCGGTCTCTGAACGTGGCCGAGGTCACCGGGGCGATCCGTGCGGAGGCGCGGCTGCCGATGTTCTTCGCCGGCCTGGCGGCCACGCCCACCGGCTCCGAGGCGCTGGACGCGGCGGTGCTGGCGCGAACGCTGGTGGCCTGCGCCTACCAGGGCGCCACGGGCTTCATGCTCCCGGCGCGCGCGACCGACTGCCCGCCGGGGGCGGAGGGCTTCGCGCTGCTGGCCCCTGACGGCACCCGGCGGGAGACGCTGGCGACGGCCTTCGCGGAGCTGGGCCGCGAGCTGGCCGGGGCGGTGCCGCTGGGCGCGGTGCGGCAGAGCGAGGAGATCGGGCTAGGGGATGGCGTTGCGGTGGGCTTCCGGCCCTTCCTGCGCGGGGACGAGGGCATCCTGGCGCTGTGGAACAACACGGGCGCGGAGGTGGAGCTGATCTTCGAGGTCCGCACCCAGCCGCTGGATATGCACACCCTCAGCTTCACTCCCGGCGGCGTGGTGCGCAGCTACGTGGGCGCCTTCCACTTCAGCGACGACGCCATCGCGCTGAACCGGCCGGTGGTCTTCGTGAGCCTGCGGCCGGGTGAGGTGAAGCTGCTGTCGATGCAGCTTACCAGCCCTCACGCCGGCTGGCTGTCCTCCGTGGAGCTCAAGCCCCAGATCCCCAGGCAGCGGCCGCGTCAGAGGAGGTTCCTGGAGGAGTGGGACGAGAGGACGATCAAGCTGTGACCGGCGGCGACGCGCCGCAGTCGCGCCAGAGGCTCTTCCCCACCTGGGTGCTCCTGCTCAGCGGCGGCATCATCCTCTCCACCCTCATCCCCCATGCCTGGCAGCGGCTCACGGCCAAGCCCGGCGAGCACTTCGCCGGGATCGTGGAGCAGGTTGACGATCAGAACCTCTACCTGACCTACGTGGAGCAGGTGCGCCGGGGCGCCCTGCTGGTGGAGGTCTATCAGACCGCGGAGCGGGTCCCCCCGCTGCTGCCCAGCCTGCCGTGGCTCGCCATCGGCCTGCTGGCCCGGGCGCTCCCCGTGCCGATCCTTGTCACCTATCACCTGGTGCGCCTGCTGTGGGGGCTGACGTATCTGCTTCTGGTGTGGGTGCTGATGCGCGAGTTCTTCAGCGAGCCGGCGGCCCGGGCCTTCGGATTCGTAGCGGCGGCGCTGGGCAGCGGCCTTGCCGCGGTGGCCGATGGGGTCAACGCCCTGACCGGCCGGCACGTGCTGATGAGCTCGGACATCATGCCGGAGATGTGGGGCTATCACTCCCTGTGGCTGCCACACTTCGCCCTGGCGCTGTCGCTGCTGGCGTTGCTGTTGATGCTGCTGCTGCGGGCCTACCGGCGCCCGTCGGGGTGGCTGGCGGCAGGGGCGGCGGCCACGCTGGCGCTGCTGGCCCTCATCCACCCCTACGACGTGGCGGTGATCGCCCCGCTGCTGGTGGGACACTTTGTGTACTGCCGCATCGCGAGGCCCGAGGGGTGGCGCGGTGCCGCGATCAACCTGTGGGCGCTGGCAGGGACTATCCCAGCGGTGGGAATCCTCTGGTGGCAGCGGACCACCAACCCCCTGGTGGCCTCGTGGGCTGAGCAGAACGTGCTGAGGTCTCCGCCGCCGGACGCCTACCTGCTGGGGCTCGGGCTCATCCTCCCGCTGGCCATCGGCGGGCGGCTCGCCATCGGCCGCCGCCGGCGAGAGACCGCGCGCGACTGGCTGATGATCTTCTGGCCGCTGGTGGCCGCGGTGGCGGTGTACTCCTATCCGCTCGTCCCCTTTGAGCGGCGGTGCGTGGAGGGCCTGCACCTGCCCCTGGCGATCCTGGCGGCGGCCGGACTGGCCTGGTGGGTGGTGCCGTGGCTGCAGTCGCGGCTGCGGATGGTGGCCCGTCGCGCCACGGCCTGCGCCATGGCCCTGCTGCTGGTGGGCATCCTGCCGACGGACGTGTGGCTGCTGGCCCGCCTGTCAACGACTAACGAGCCGGTCATCCCCGCCGACTGGGCCCGGACCTTCGAGTGGATCGAGGCCGCCGCACCCGCCGAGGCCCGCTTCATGACGACGCATCTCACCGGCACCTTCCTGGCCCGCTACGCCCTGCGGCACGTGCACATGGGACACTGGCACGTCACCGTGGACGTGGGGCGGAAGCGCGAGATGGCCGCGGAGCTGTTTGCCGAGGACACGTCGCCACAGCGACGGCTGGCGATCCTGCGGGAGGCCGGCTGCGGCTGGGTGGCCGCCGACGGCCAGCAGGCACACCTGTTGGTGGAGGTCGAGGGCCTCGACGAGGTGCGCGCGGCCCCGGAGATGACGGTCTATCGACTCCGCAAGCCTCCTCCACCGCCGCGTCTTCCTGCGACCAGGTAGCGACTGAGGGCCACCGTCGGGTAGTGGGTCGGGTGCGCAGGCGCGTATCAAGCATCGGCACGCCGGCAGGAAGCCGGTCTCACAGTCCACTCTCAATTCACTGCCGACGTTTACACGACCGCGTGTCAGCGCTATGATAGCGTAGCCCACTGACGTCAGGTCCTGGGAGCTCACAATGCGGCATCTGCTGCTTATGGTTCTCGCGTTGGCGCTTTGCGCCGGCGCGGTGGCCGATACGCCCGTGTACCTCGACGAGGTGCCGGATTACAACTGGTACCATGGCTGCAGCCCCACCTCCGGCGGCATGGTCTTCGGCTACTGGGACCGCCAGACCGGATACGAGAACCTGTGGGACGGGACCGCCCCCCTGTACGCCAACGATAACGACGGCAACGTCGAGGAGATCTACCAGCTCATCAGCTCCGATGAGCATAACTCCGCAACCTACGTCAAGAACGAGTGCACGCACACCAACGCCCCCAACAGCCTCGGCTGCTTCTTCCACACCGATCCCAACAGTGGCGGCTCGAACACCTGGAACATTGCCACCGGCATGCGGCGCTACGCGGCGTGGGACGATCCCGGCACCGGCATCGACGAATCCTACGCCTTCCACTCCCTGCCGCGTTACGGCTACCACCCGGACTTCGGATCCTTCAACGCCGGCACCTTCGACTTCCTGGACCTGGTGGCGGAGATCGATGGCGGCCGGCCCATGCTCCTGGACCTGAGCCTCAAGGGTGCCGGGCACTCCGTAATGTCCTACGGCTACTGGATCGATGACAGCGGGGACAAGTGGTACGCGGTCCGCGACACCTGGCAGAATGGGGTCGGCAGCGCCGAAAGCGGCTTCGGTATCACCGCCACCACCTACGACGGGCAGGAGTGGTGGCGCTGGGAGACGTGCGAGGAGGGCGAGAGCTTCGGCGATGCCTACTTCGTGAGTGACGCCATCTACTTCGCCCCCGACCACGATGGGCTGAAGCAGGAGGATACCGACTTCGGCAACAGCTATGACCTGGCTGAGCTGATCGACAGTCCCATGGAGACCGTCTATGCCAGCCTCGGCTCCACCAGCGACGAGGACTGGTACCGCATCTGGCTCGACCAGTACGACGTGCTGACGGCGATGACGCAGGATGAAGAGGGCTACGACCAGGCAGTGGACACCCGCATCGACCTCCATTATGACCCCGACCTCCCCGAGCTGGTGTACTGCGATGACTTCTGGGGCGGGTCCGGTGGCACCTACACCTCCAACCTGTGGTGGGAGGCGGGCACCTCGGGCTACTACTACCTGAACGTGAGGTATGGCGGTAGCGGAGCCACCGGCGACTACTGGCTGTCCACCTACCGCGACATCTTCCCCGAGCCCACAACGCTGGCGATGCTCAGCCTCGGCGCCGCCGTTCTCATCGCCCGGTGCAGGCGGCGCCGTTGACCGCGGCGAACAGTGGCACCTCAGGGGCCTGACGGCCCGCACACTCACAGCCGGGGGTGCCACATGACCAACCCGCAGATCACCTTTATCGCGCCGCGCCACGTAGAGATCCAGGACGCCGACGTGCCCCCGCTCGGCCCCCACCAGATTCGCGTGCGCACCCGCCGCTCGCTCATCAGCGCCGGCACCGAGGGGGCCAGCTACGTCGGCCGCCAGTGGCACCGCGCCGACGGCTCCGTGATGCCGCGGTATCCCACCACGCCGGGCTACTCCAACGCGGGTGTGGTGGAGGAGGTGGGCGAGAGCGTTACCCGCCTTCAGGTCGGCGACCGCGTGGTCTCCAGCAGCCCCCATCGGCTGCTGAGCGTCCTCCCCGAGGAGCATCCCGCGCTGTGGCAGATCCCCGGGGGCGTCAGCGACGAGCAGGCCACCTTCTGCGTGCTGGGCTGCACGGTGCTCAACGGTGTGCGCATGGCGCACCCGCAGCTCGGCGAGGAGGTCGCGGTCATCGGCCTGGGGGTGCTGGGCCAGCTCGCCTGCCGCTACCTCAGCCTGGCCGGAGCGGGGGCGGTCATTGGCCTGGACCTGGATGACTTCCGGCTGGAGCTGGCCAGCGAGGCGGGGGTCATCACCCATGCCGTCAACCCCCGGCGGGAGGACGCGCCGGAGCGCGTCCGGGAGCTGACCGGCGGCCGCGGAGCCGACATCGTCTACGAGGTCACCGGCCTCACGGAGACCTACGACACCGCCTTCGCTCTGGCGCGCAGGTTCGGGACGGTGGTTGCCCTGGGCTCGGCCCGGTGGCCGGCGGAGGTGGACATGATGGCCCTGCACCTCAAGGCCCTCACCTGCGTGGGCGCCATCGTCTCCGCCCACCCGGAGCCGGGCGACCCTCGCAACCGCTGGGACCGCCACGCCAACGGCCGGCTGTTCTTGCGGCTCGCCGCCGAGGACGCCCTCGCCCTCGACGCCATGATCACCCACCGATTGCCCTTCTCCGAGCCGGAGACGGCCTACCTGACGGCCATCGGCGAAGGCGAGCCCTGCCTGGGCGTGATCCTGCAGTGGCCTGAGGCCTGATGCCGTCGCACCCGCCATCGCGGCGGCGTGACACGAGGGCGTGCGGTGAAGGAAAACCTACGCGGCTCTCGAAGGCTATCGCTGCTGGCTGGAAGTCGGCGACTGAGAGGAGACCGTTCGCATGGCTGACCGCCCCAACATCATCATCATTTACACCGACGACCTCGGCTACGGCGACCTGTCGTGCATGGGCGAGACGCACGTGCGCACCCCGCACCTGGACGCCCTGGCGGACTCGGGGGTGCGCTTCACCGACTGGTACTCCAACTGCGCGGTGTGCTCCGGCTCCCGGGCCTCGCTGATGACCGGGCAGTATCCCGACCACGCCGGCGTCAACGGCGTGCTGCCGGGCGATCGCGGGAGCGAGGGCCTGCCCGACGGCAAGCCCACCATCGCCTCGGCGCTGCGCGAGGAGGGCTACCGCACCGCGCTGTTCGGCAAGTGGCACCTGGGCGTGACCCCGCGCTCGCAGCCGCACAACTTCGGCTTCGACGAGTGGTTCGGCTTCCTCGCCGGCTGCATCGACTACTACTCGCACCTGTTCTACTACATGCAGGGCCGCGGCGTGGACCCCCTTCACGACCTGTGGGAGAACGGGGAGGAGGTGTGGCGCAACGGGGAGTACATGACCTCCATGATCACCGAGCGCTCCGTGAACTTCATCCGCGAGCGGGCCCGCGACGGGCAGCCCTTCTTCCTCTACACCTCCTACAACGCGCCGCACTACCCCATGCACGCGCCGGCCGAGTACATGGCGCGCTTCGACCACCTGCCCTGGGACAAGCAGGTCATGGCGGCCATGATCGCGGGCATCGACGACGGCGTCGGGGAGATCCTCGACGAGCTGGAGGCCGCGGATATTCGCGAGGACACCATCATCTTCTTCTCATCCGACAACGGGCCCTCGCGCGAGACGCGCAACTGGATGGACGGGACCAGGGACCCCTACTACGGCGGCACCACCGGCGGGCTGAGGGGCTCCAAGGGCACGCTCTGGGACGGCGGCATCCGCATGCCCGCCATCATGAGCTGGCCGGGCACCTTCCCGGCCGGCCGGGTCTCCAGCGAGGTCGGCATCATGATGGACATCTTTCCGACCATGCTGGAGGCGGCCGGCGGCGGTCCCGGGCGCTACGACCTCGACGGCCTCAGCCTCCTGCCCATGCTCACCGAGGGCGCAGAGAACCCGCATGACTGGATCGCCTGGAACCTCCGCGGCCAGCGCGCCATCCGCCGCGGGGACTGGAAGCTGGTGCTGAACGGCATCTTCCGCGACGGCCGCGAGAACCCCGAGCCGGTGTGGCTGTCAAAGATCACCGAGGACTTCAGCGAGCAGACCAACCTGGCCGACGAGAACCCGGACGAGGTCTGGTACCTGCGCGAGATCCTCGACCCCTGGGCTGAGGGGCAGAACCAGCTCATCTCACAGCAGCGGGCGCCGTTCGACTGAACGGGAGGCGCAAGCTACAAGTCTCAAGCTGAAAGCTGACGGCAACGGCGCACGGACAAGAGTGTCCGTGCCACCGAGTAGCAGCAGTTGTTGGCAAGGGCGCACAGATACGAGTATTCGTGGTACGCATTGCGCGGGAGTTCAGGAGGCATTCGACGCTCTCAGGAGACTGACTGATGGCAGTCACCACGGACCGGACAACTGACGCCCTCCCCCAGCCCGTGGGCCCCTCCGGGCTCTCGGACTGGTCGCGGGCCCTGCGCGAGGACGTGCTCGCCGACGCCAACAGCTTCGACGAGCGCGACATCATCATGGCGGAGAGCTTCCGCGAGACCGAGGGCGAGCCGCGCCGGCAGGTGCGCGTGGCGAAGGCCGTGGCCCGGCTCTTCCAACAGATGCCCGTGCGCATCCGCGAGGGCGAGGTCCTGGCCGGCTGGCACCCCAACACGCACCCTGACGAGGAGATGGCCGAGACGCTGCAGGAGGCGCGGGAGTACCTGGGGCGCCAGCACTGGCGCGGCTTCGTCTCCGAGGGGCACATGGCGCCGGACTACCCCACCGTCTGCCAGCAGGGCCTGGATGGGCTCCTGCGGCGCATCGACGATGCACTGCGGGCGCTGGTGCCGGGCGACCCGCAGACGCCGGAGAAGCAGGACTTCTACGAGGCGGCGCGGATCGCCCTGACCGGCCTGCAGACCCTCATCGAGCGCTACGCCGACCTCGCCGAGCAGATGGCCGGTGAGGCTGAGGACGAGCGCTGGGCGGAGGAGCTGCGGGAGATCGCGGGCGTCTGCCGGCGCGTGGCGCACGAGCCCCCGCGCAGCTTCCGGGAGGCCATTCAGCTCGGCTGGTTCATGTTCCTGGGATGCGCGCTGGAGAACTCCACCCACCACCACTGCTTCGGGCCGGGGCGGCTGGATCAGTGGCTGTGGCGCTTCTGGGAGGCCGAGCGCCAGGCCGGGACCCTCGACGAAGAGCTGGCGGAGGACCTCCTGGCGCAACTGCTGATCAAGTGCAACGAGTTCCAGGGCCCGTCGATGAGCGCGGTGATCCTGGTCATCGGCGGCCGCCGGCCCGACGGCTCCGACGCCACCAATGAGCTGTCCTGGCGGATCCTGGAGCTGGCCGACCGCGTGCAGATGTACTTCCCGGGCATCGACATCTCCTGGCACGCGGACATCGACGAGGCCTTCATGCGCCGGGCGATCTCTCTGCTGCGCAACGGCAGGGGCCAGCCCTCGCTGTTCAACTCCGACGTCATCGTGAGGGGCCTGGTGCGCCGGGGCGTGCCCTTCGAGCACGCCGTGGACCATCTGCCCAGCACCTGCACCGAGACCTCCATCATGGGCCGCTCCAACCCGCACGTGGCCTGGCCCTACGTCAACGTTGCCATGTGCCTGCTCTACGCGCTCTTCGGCGGCGTGCATCCCGAGAAGGGCCACGCCCGAGACTTCGCCGCGGACGTGGGTCTGCGGCTGAGCGACCCGCCGCAGAGTTGGACTGCTCGTGGCGCAGGCATCCCTGCCTGCGGTCGTTCCTTGCCAGCAAACGACCGGGCCGGGACGGAGACCGGCCCCTCCAAACGGCCCGGCAACGGCGTCCCGCAGACGTACGCCGAGCTGCGCGCGGCCTTCATGGCCGTGCTGGGCCACGCCGTCCATGGAGCCGTCATCCAGTGCAACCGGGACCTGCACCTGCAGGCACAGCACCGGCCCTTCCCGCTGCTGTCATGCTTCATCGAGGGCTGCATTGAGACCGGGCGGAACATCTCCCACGGCGGCGCGCTGTATAACTTCATCCAGCCGGAGGCGGTCGGCGTCTCCAACGTGGTAGACGCGCTGGCCGCGATCCGCACGCTGGTTGCCCAGCGCGGGGAGGCCACGCTCGAGGACTTCCGCGCGGCGATCCGCGAGGACTTCGAGGGCCACGAGGACCTCCGCCGGGCCATCCAGCGCGAGTGCCCCAAGCACGGGAATGATGAGCCGCTGGTCAACGAGCTGTTCGGGGAGGTCGCCGGGGGATGGTGCGACCTCATCGAGGGCCATACGAATCTGCTGGGCGGGCCCTTCCTGCCGGGCTTTCTAGGCTGGACGGTCTGGATCCGCTACGGCGAGATGACGCCGGCCACGCCCGACGGCCGCCGCGCAGGCGAGCCGCTGGCCAACTCCATCATGAGCTGCACCGGGGTGAAGCTGAAGGGCTTCCCCTCCCTGGTGCGCTCCATCACCGAGCGGTTCGACCACTCCCGGGCGCTGGGCGGCACCACCTGCAACGTCCGCTTCCAGGCGAACGTGCTCGACGAGGACCACGGTGTGGACGCCCTCAAGGGCCTCTCGGAGGCCGCGCTGGACCTCGGCGCCTACCAGCTTCAGTTCAACCTCGCCTCCACCGAGGCCATGCGCGCCGCGCAGGAGAGCCCGGATGAGTACCGGGACCTGCTGGTGCGCATCGGCGGCTACCTGGTGCCCTTCGTGCTGCTGCCGCCCAAGGCCCAGGAGGAGGTCATCGCGCGCGAGGAGCTGGGCTGGTAGTGATGTCCGACGAGGTGCGCGCGGTGGAGGGCGTCATCTTCGACATCGACGAGACGGCCGTCCACGATGGCCCCGGCGTGCGCATGAACCTCTACCTCAAGGGCTGCCCCCTGCGCTGCACCTGGTGCCACAGCCCCGAGTCCCACAGCCCTCGGCCAGAGGTCGTGTGGTACCAGACGCGCTGCGTGTACTGCGGGGCCTGCTTGAACGCCTGCCCGGAGGCCATCCGCGCGTTCGGGCCCATCGAGCCCGAGCTCCGAACGCGATGCCGCCTGTGCGGGGCCTGCGTGGCGATCTGCCCGGCCGAGGCGCTGGAGATCTGCGGGGAGACCGTGACCGCGGGCGAGATCGCCGACGCCGCCCGGCGGCTGATGCCATTCTTCGAGCGCACCGGTGGAGGCGTGACGCTCACCGGCGGCGAGCCAACCGCTCAGCCGAACTTCGCGTACGCCGTGGCGACCCTCTGCGCCAAGGCCGGCATCCACGTGGCGATGGAGACCTGCGGGCTCACCTCCTGGGAGACGCTCCAGCGCCTCGCGGGGGCCGTGGACCTGTTCCTGTATGACCTCAAGCACCCCGACCCGGCGATCCACGAGCAGCACACCGGCGCCTCGAATGAGCGGATCATCGAGAACCTGCGCCGGCTCATCGAGGAGGGCGCGGATGTCATCGTGCGCGTCCCGCTGATCCCGGGGATCACCGACGAGGATCACACCGTCGCTGAGCTGGCGGAGCTGGCGGCGGACCTGGGCGCCGAGTGCATCTCACTGCTGCCCTTCAATCCCGCCACCGGCGGCAAGTATCCGTGGGTCGGCCAGACCGACCCCATGCCCGACGCCACTCGGCAGTCCCCGGAGCGCGTCGCGCGGCTGGAGGCGATCTGCCGCGAGCGCGGCCTGAGCGTGCTGCCGCCGTAGCTGGCGCGTGGCCTCCCCCCGGCCCGAGCTTCGCTCGGCCCACCCCCCTCCCTGGCGCCACACACGACGTGGCGCAAGCGGGAGGGGGAACGAACTCGCGCCCGGCCCCTCCATGACTGCTCGGTGCGCTGCGTCTGCCGTACGGAGCGGCGGGCAGCCTTGCCCGCCAGCCGTTTGCTGTC
>JAYENL010000062.1:0-13057 GCA_034722055.1 Armatimonadota bacterium | reverse complement strand
CCGGCCCACTGGAGACCTTCGGTCTCACGGGCTTCCAGCCCGACCATTAGCGCAGGCGCCCCCGCCGGCGCGCCGTTTCGCCGCTTCATAGAGCTATCTACCGGGCCGGGATGGAACCTGAGGCCTATTCGCTGGGAGACTTCTACGAAGTCTCAGTCACAGGCCTCACCGGGCGCTGCGCGCCCGGCGGCCCCTCCACCGGACACGGTGGGTTTTTGAGGCAACCAAGCGCCGACTGTGCCCGTCGTCAAGGTACGCGGAATTGCGCAAGTGAGCACTACGGGACCAGCGAGCGCACGTACCCATGACTCAGCAGGTAGCCCTCATCGGTGCGCTCCGCCAGCGTCCCGGTGATTGACACCGCGTCCTCCTTGTGCAGACCGGCCAGAGCCGTGGCCTCACTCTGGGAGCACTGCACTGTGGTGTCGGCCGCCCCCTCGCCCTCGGCGCACCTTGCCCGCAGCGTGTAGCCGCCGGCCTCGTCCCGCTCCACGTCCTTGACCGACCCCTGCCAGGAGACCACCCGTCCTCGATAGCCCTCCCAGAGCTGCTCCATCTCCACCACCGTGTGCTTGCTGTCGCGGCCGAACATGGCGTCCACGGCCGCGAAGGACAGCTCCGAGCCCGGGCCCGCCTGGCGGCGCTGCTGCTCCGCCGCCTGCCCGGCCCGCCGGGCGGCCAGGTCATCCCGAAGCGCCTGCAACTCCGCACGCGTCGCCGAGGCCCGCCGGTGGGCCACCAGCCAGCCGCCGAAGCCCACCAGGTTCGTGACGATCAGCACCGCCACGACCGCGTGCAGCAGATTGCCGCCGGCGGGCTCGGGGCGCGGGCGAGCCGCCACGTCCTCCTGCGGCTCCCGCTCCTGCTCCTGGGGCTCAGGCACGCGCTCCCGGGAGCGACGGTCCCGGGGCCTGCTGACCTCCTCGGGAGGTGGCGGCGGCACGGGAGCCTCCTGGAAGTCCGGAGGCGCCTCAGGCGGCGGGGCCTCAGCCTCGGCGTACTGCTTGCCAAGCTTGCTCAGCTCGACTCGGGCGCGGGTGTAGCTCGGCTCGAGCTGCAGGGCCCGACGCTGCGCTCTGGCCGCCTCCTCCAGCTCACCGCGCTTGCGCAGGATCGTCCCCAGGTTGCTCCAGTCTCGAGCGCTGTGGGGCCGCAGCCGCACCGTTTGCCGCGCCGCCCCCTCCGCCTCGGCGTAGTTGCCGAGCTCGAACCAGGCCGCGCCCAGCACCGCCCAGGCCGCCGGCTCGTCCGGCTCCTCCTCCACCACCGGCTTAAGCAGATGCACGGCAGCGTCCTGGCGGCCCTCTTCGATCAGCCGCCTCGCCCGCGCGATGGTTTCGTTGCTGTCCTCGGACATCTGCCTCACCCCCCGATCTGCACTGCTGATGGCCTGAGCCTCACAGCATTCGGCCCACCAGCCAGTCGCGCGTGACCTCGATGGCCTCCCGCTCCCACGCCACGCCGGCGTAGGTATGATCCGCCCCCTCGATGATGTGTACGGTCGTCTCGCCGCTCAGGGCCCGCTGGTAGCGCGCAGCGTGCTCGACTGGCACCGACTCATCCCCCGACCCGTGCACGATCAGCGCCGGCCCCCGCCAGGATGCCAGCTCCTCCAGCACATCGACCTGCCGCACGCTCCGGCGGAACCCCGCGCCGATGCGGTGCGGACCGTAATCGTAGTATCCCTGCCGCTGCAGCGCCTCGCGTTCGGCCGCCGAGTCCTGCCGCTCCTCGAAGACCTCCACCGGGTCGGCCACCGCCGACCACAGCACCAGTCCCGACACACCGCCGTCGCGCGCCGCCGCACAGGCCGCCACCAGCCCGCCCAGGCTCAACCCCAGCACCGCCACCCGCTCGGCATCAACGGTCGGCTCCCGGCGCATCGCCTCCAGTGCCGCCAGGGCATCGGCGATCTCCGTCTCCACCGTCATCTCCACGAAGCGCCCGTCGCTCTCCCCCGAGCCCCGGAAGTCGAAGCGCAGCACGCTCAGCCCTGCGTCGCAGAAGGCGCGCGCGGCCTTCACGAACAGGAAGTGCGCCTCGATGCGGTGGCCGGTGAAGCCATGGCACATCACCACCCCCGGCGCCGGCGTGCTCTCCGGCACGTGCAGCGTGGCCGCCACGCGCTGACCGGCCACCTCAAGCTCCCGGAACTGCTGCATCGATGCGGCTCACTCCTCCTCGCCCGGGTCGGAGTCATCCTCCACGGCGCCGTCCGCGTCATCGGCCGGTGCCCCGCTGCCCGCGTCGATGGCCGCCTGCAGCAGTGGCGCTCCGGAGTGCTCGTCGCGCGCCAGCTCCCCCAGCTCCTCCCGGAGCTGCACGCTGAGGGCCTCACGGTCCGCGCGCCGCGACACGCCGATGGCGGCGCCGACTACGCTCATGGCCACGCCGGTCACCAGCGGCGCCCGCAGGGCCGGGACGTTGATCTCGAAGCCCCGCAGCAGCAGCTCCAGAATGCCCCAGGTCAGCAGCGCACCGAGCGCCGACGCCGTGATCCCCCGCAGGCCTTGGCGCCTGCCCAGGGCATTGCCCACCGCCAGCGCCAGCACTCCGTAGAGCACCGTGACGGCGCCGAAGGCGATCATGACCGTCCTCGTATCCCCGCCGATCGCCGCCAGCACCCCCAGGCCCGCCACCCATCCGCCCAGGCTGGCCGCCGCCATCAGCCACAGCGTCGCCTGGAGGGTGCCCCTGACCAGTGCGAGCCACTCGCTGCGATCGATCCCGATCACCGTCCCTGCGTCGTGTCGGCCCTACCGCCGCCGCGCGGCGATCAGCTTCACCATCAGTGTCTGGCATGCCAGCCGGAAGTTGGCGTTGTGCACGCTCAGGTCTCGCCGAACGTCCTCGATGACATCCGACGCCCAGATCAGCCCCGCCGGGCTGTACAGCGGTGCCAGCTCCCGCAACTGCGCCAGCCGGTCGGCGTTGATCACCAGCTCCGAGTCCGGCGCGCGCCGCAGCAGCGTCAGGTCCCGGTACCAGGTCTGCAGCAGGTCCAGCATTTCGCTCATCTGGATCCGGTTGATGCGATCCGGGCTCCCCGCCCCCAGCTCCTCAAGCGCCCGCCCCCGCAGCGTCCGCTCGGTCTCAGAGCGCACGCCCACGCTCTCCTCGGCCGCCTGCGCCGCCTCCCACCACTGCTCTGGCAGCGCCATCACCCGCTCCCCTAGGTGGAGGCACTCCGCCAGGTCCGCATTGGCCGTCGCCGCCGCCAGCTCCAACAGGTCGCCCCGAAGCTCCACCAGACCCGGGGCGTCCATCAGCCTCTGCGCCCGCCCGTAGCGTCCCCCGGCCATGGCCGCGACGGCCGCGATCCGCTGCGGCCCCGCATCAGGGAAGCTCTCCGCCAGCACCTCCCGCAACTCCCCGTGGGAGAGGGGCTGAAAGCGCACCACCTGGCAGCGGGAGACCGTCGTCTCCCGCAGCTCGGGGAGGTTTGCGGTGGTGAGGATCAGCGTAGTGTGGGGCGGCGGCTCCTCCAGGGTCTTGAGCAGGGCGTTCTCGGCCGGATCGTTCATGGTCTCGGCGCTGCAGATGATGTAGAACTTGCGCCTCGCCGCCGACCGCTGTGCCGCCCCGTGCCGGATCAGGCGCCGTATCTGGTCGATGTAGATGACGGCGTCGGGCAGCTCGATGTAGACGTCCTGGACGCCTGTCCTCACCTGCACCTCCGCCGGAGCCGCCTCTTCCTCCTCACCCTCGGCGGCCGCAGCCTCGACATCCTCATCCCGCTCCCTGACCTGAACGCGAACCGACGGTCGCAGCACCAGCAGGTCGGGATGGTTCTCCTGGTCTATCCGGACGCAGTTGTGGCAGCTATCGCAGCCCTCAAGGCGCCCGCCCTCGCGCTCAACGGGGCTCTCGCAGTTGACCGCCTTGGCGAACTCCTTGGCCACCAGCGTCTTGCCCACGTTCGGCGGCCCTACGAACAGGTAGGCCTTGGCGATGCGGTCCGTGGCGATAGCGTGTGTGAGCACCTCGATGGGTTGGTCGTGCCCCACAACCTCTGAGAGAGCCATAGCCCCGTATACTTCGCGTCCTCTCCGCCCGCACCTGCCTCGCCCACGCCCCAGCGCGGGACACCGACTCCTCCTTGGGCGCGGGCGCCCTCGCCCGCGTGTCGTCGCTGGTCGGAGGGTCGCTGGAACCGTGCGACATCAGTGGCGCTGCGCGCCACAAGCCGGCGAGGGCGCCGGCTTCCCAGGATGATATCCGCATTCACATCGGGGGCGGGCCCTCAGGTCCGCTGTCGTTGCCGTACGGAGGTCGGGCGTGCCTACGCCCAAAGCTGGCCGCGGGGCTCGCCGGCGTTGTCGTGGCAGCGGCCGCACGATGACGGGTGCGAAGCAATCGGAGGAGGCCGACTCCACGGTTGCTGGTCCCCCGTTGGGCGCTCGGGTTGAACGTCGATCGCCCTGCGCACTGGGAGGTCGTCGGGCCTCGGCGAGGAAGGCATCTGCCCGGGACACGACTCTGTCGCGGCCGCCGTCTGCCAGGCCGGGAGGACCTTGCCAATGAAGCTGGGAGTCTACTCCATCGTCCTGCCCGACTACCACCGCGAGGAGGCCGCCGCCAAGGTCGCCGAGATCGGCTACACCGGGATCGAGTGGACTGTCGGCTACCCAGACCGCGTCTTCGACTCCGGCCAGCAGTGGCATGTCAGCCTCGAGGACCTGGAGGAGGACGCCCCTCGCGCTCGGGAGGCGGCCGAGCGCTACGGGCTGGAGATTCCCTCCCTGGGCACCTCCGCCGACACCGGCGACTTCGAGAAGATCCAGCGCCTCATGAGGGGCGCCGTCGCCATGGGCGCCCCCATGCTCCGCATCGGCTCCGCAGGCTATGATGGCTCCACGCACTACGACGAGCTGCGCGAGACCGTGATCGAGAACTACCGCACCATCGAGCAGATGGCCGCCGACCATGGCGTCAAGGCCCTCATCGAGATCCACTCCAACACCATCTGCCCCTCCGCCTCCGCCACCATGCGCATTCTGGAGCACTTCGACCCCGAGCACGTCGGGGCCATCCTCGACCCCGGCAACATGGTCATCGAGGGCATGGAGAGCTGGCGCATGGCCGTCGAGATCCTCGGCCCCTACCTGGCCCACGTGCACGCCAAGAACATGAGCTGGGTGCGCGATGACGAGGGTGAGTGGACATGGGAGAATGCCTCCCTGGAGGACGGCATCGCTGACTTCGAGGCCATCATCGCGGCCCTCGCCGAGTACGACTACCAGGGCTACATCGACCTTGAGGACTTCCGCGGCGGCTACTGCGTACGGCCGGAGGGGATCACCACCGAGCAGAAGCTGCAGGAGGCCTACGACTACCTCTCACGACTGCTGGAGGAGGCCGAAGGCTGACGAGTGGCTTCACAGCGCAACACATGTCGAGCAACGTGCCACGATCCGCCTGAGTCCAAGCATCAATGAAGCCGACAGCCGCGCTCTACATCATCTGGCGCGTCGTCCTGGGGGCCGCCGTCCTGGCCGGCCTGTGGGTGGCCAGGCTTCACAGCTACCTGCTCTTCCACAGCATCGTCGAGATCTTCAGCATCACCGTCGCTGTCGCCATCTTCATGCTGGCGTGGAACGCCCGCCGGTTCATGGACAACGACCTCTTCCTGTGGATCGGCATCGGCTACCTGTGCGTGGGCAGCATCGACCTGGTCCACACCCTGGCTTACACGGGCATGGAGATCTTTCCCGGCGGCGGAACGAACCTCCCCGCGCAGCTCTGGATCGCCGCCCGCTACATGCAGGCCCTCACGCTCCTGATCGCCCCGGTCTTCCTCGAGCGGCGGCTGCGGGAGTATGTGGCGCTTTTCGTCTATGCCGCCGTGGCTGTGCTCGTGCTGCTGAGCATCTTCGCGTGGGATGTCTTTCCGACCGCCTACGACGACGCCGCCGGCCGCCTCACCACCTTCAAGATCGCCAGCGAGTACGTCATCTCCGCCATTCTGCTTGTGGCGCTGGGCTGGATGCTGGCCCTGCGGGAGCGCTTCAGCCCCACCGTGCTGGCCCTGCTCGGTGCCGCCATCCTCACCACCCTGCTCTCCGAGATCTCCTTCACGCTCTACACCTCCCCCTACGGCTTCCCCAACCTCCTGGGGCACTACCTGAAGCTGGTGGCCTTCTATCTCATTTACAGGGCGGTGGTGGAGATCGGCCTGCAGCGGCCCTACGAGCTGCTCTTCCGCGATCTCAAGCGGCGGGAGGAGGCCCTGGCGCGTTCGGAGCGAGAGCTGCGCGCCCTCAACGAGAGCCTCGAGGAGCGCGTGGCCCAGCGCACCGAGCAGCTTCGGACACTCAGCCGGGAGCTGAGTGAGGCCGAGCAGCGGGAGCGGGAGCGCGTGGCGGCCGTCCTGCACGAGGAGCTCCAGCAGGCCCTGGCCGGCTCCCGGCTGCAGCTCAAGCTCGCAGCCCGGGACTCCAGCGCCGAGGTCAGCGCAGCACTGGGGGAGGCCGACGCCCTCCTGGACGAGGCCATCAGCACCTGCCGCAGCCTCTCCGTGGAGGTCAGCCCCGCCATCGTGCGCGACCTGGGCCTGGCCGCCGCCCTCCACTGGCTGGCCGACCAGATGCGGGATCGCCACGGGCTGGAGGTGGACGTCAACATTCAGGGCGGCGTGGACATCGCCGACCAACATCTTGCGCCGCTGCTTTTCCGTTCCGTGCGGGAGCTGCTGTTCAACGTGGTGAAGCACGCCGGGGTTCACAGCGGCACGGTGCGGGTGCGGCGCGAGGACCGACAGGTGCGTATCGACGTTGCCGATGACGGCGTCGGCTTCGATCCCTCTGAGGCGCTTGAGGCCGCCTCCACCGGCGACGCCTTCGGCCTCAGCAGCGTCTGCGCCCGCGTGGAGCTGATGGGCGGAGGCTGCGACATCACCAGCAGCCGGGGCGCGGGCACCACCGTCACCCTTCGCGTGCCCTGGGACGTCTCCCACCCCCAGATCCAGCCGGGTGGCTGAGCCGCCTCCCGGGCCGGGCTACCGCTCCAGCAGCTCCTCGAGCCTGTCCCGCCACGCCGGCAGCTTCCGCACCGCCCACGCCGCCGCGTCCTCGCGCCCGTCCTGGCCGGTGAAGCTCACCTGCAGCAGCGGCGTGCCCTTCGTCTTCCCCATGAACCGCTCCGGCGTCTCGATGCCGGTCACCCGCGACAGCGGAATGACGACCTCCCGCCTCGGCAGCCACATGAGGAAGTGCAGGCGATGCTCGGTCAGCGACAGCACGCCGCTCCCGCGCACCTGGCCCATGCCCGCGGACTCTACGCCCATCAGGTTCGCCGAGGGGTCGCGCAGCAGGATGCGCTCGCCCATCAGCGCCTCGTCCGCCTCAGCCTCCCGCCGCCTCGCCACCGCCCGCACCGCCAGCACAAGCGCGACGACGGTGACGACGGCCGCGCCCACTATGGCCGCCACCGTCATCGGATCGATTCGCCCATCCCTCCTCGGCCCGGTGCAAGCTACTCCCGGCGATGGGGCCAGCGCACCTCGAAGCGGCTCAGGGGCATTGCTCGGGCGCCCTCTCGTCCTAGGGCTCCTCGTCGTCGCTGGCGCTGTCGGGGCCCTCCTCACGCCGGCCGGCCCTGTCGTACCGTCGAACTACGTACGTAGCCACCAGCGGGGGCGCCAACGCCCCCACGGCACCGGCCGCCAGCAGCACCTCCAGCCGTCCCAGCCCGGTGACGGTCTCTCCCCGCCAGATCCCCGGACAGAGCCCGTAGAGGGCCACAATCACCACCTGCATCCCCAGCAGATAGGTCAGGCAGCCCCCGGCCGCCGTCGCCAAACTCAGCTCGGCCGGCTCCCGCACGCCCAGCAGGCTGCCCAGGGCCGCGCCCAGCACCCCTCCCACGATCATGCGCAGGAACAGGCCGATCTCCAGCTCAGCGCGCCCGGCGGCGGGGTCCCATCCCTGCCACCGCCACAGCACGAATGTCGCGCCAAAGAACAGCGCGGCACCTGCCACCGAGCCCAGTGCCGAAAACAGCCACGCCCGCAGCCACAGGCGCCGCAGCTCCCGGCTCTGCTGTGCTTCCAGCTCTCCCTGTTCCTTCCCGCCGCTCCCGTGCGTCTCCACTGTCCCTGCCGCCCCAGGAGGGGCCGCGCCTCACCTCGCCTGCCCCCGCCCATCTCTCTACAGGTCCATGACCTCGCCCGAGGCCAGGTCGTAGTGCGTCACGATGCCGTCCTCCCACAGTGCGCATGTCCGTCGCGCCAGCGCCTCGTCCTCGGCCAGCGGGTAGGTCACCGTCCCGGGGTTCACGTGCACCAGCTCGCCGTGTCGCGCCAGGACTGGAACGTGCACGTGGCCGGTCAGCAGCAGACCGATCCCCCAACCCCGCGCCAGCCCCACCAGCTCCTCCGGGGGCGTGATGTGCCCGTGCGCCGCCAGGATTCGCAGCCCCTCCATTTGCGCGAACAGGTACGGGCTCTGCAGCGGCACCTCCAGCACGAGCTGATCCACGTCCGAGTCCCCGTTGCCCCGCGCGATCAGCACCGGGACGTGGCTGTCATTGATCGCCTCCGCCAGGGCCATCGGCCCGTAGCCCTCCACCGGCTCGAACTTCGGCCCGTGGTAGAGCACATCGCCGCAGTGCACTATCAGCTCAACCTCGCCCAGCAGCTCTCTGGCGCGCTGCCAGCCGTCGAGGTTCCCGTGCGTGTCCGCGATGATCCCGATGCGCATCGCTCGCGACACCTCCCGCGTTGCCTGAGGCTCGTGCTCAGTGGCAGAGGTTCCCGCATTGTGCGGCGTCACCGTAACCCGCCTGCCGCCACCATGGAGGGGCCGCCGCGAGCGAAGCGAGCGGTGTGAGGTCGCGAGCGGAGCGAGTGACCTCACAGGTTCCACCCCGGCCCACGTGCTAAGCGCGCCCGGCGGCCGCTCCACCCGAATCGCCGTCGGTCCTCACCACGGCTACGCTCGCAGGCTGGCCCCATCTCTATCCGACGTTGCCCGCCGCCCGCAGTTCCGCCTACCCCCAGAACGGATTCGTCCAGGCCCGCCGCCCAGCCTCATCGATCGCCACGATCCGCACCGGGTCGGTCCCCGGCCTCATCTGCAGGTCGAACTCCGTGTCCGGCTCCCTGCCCCCGCCATGCCGCCAGTTCGTCCAGCCCTTCCCGGGCTGAGGGCAGACCGCGAAGACCTCCACGCACGGCGAGCACTCCACGTGCACGTCCACGCCATCCACCTCCACGTGCTCGATGCGCGGCCCCGAGCTGGCGTAGAAGTGCCCCTCCCGCAGCGCCCGGTAGATGGCCTCCGGGCCGCGGTCGTCGCTCCGCAGCATGATCCAGCCGCCGTAGCGGTCGTCGTAGTGGCAGTGCGCGTCATCCACCGCCAGGCCGAAGAGCCGCCGCCCGCGCGCCAGCAGGTCATCCCACTGCACCTCCGCGGTCCCCCTGCCCACGCCCCGCCGGCAGGTGGCGTTGAAGACCTCTACCCCCATGATACCCTCCAGCTCCAGGATATCCGCGAAGGTGAGGCTGGACCACGACGGGTGGGCCACGAAGCACACCTCCGAGACCGCCGCCAGGCGGTCGATGGCCTCCTGGGCCTCGCCCTTGCTGGGCGGCGCCTCCTGCGAGCCGATCCCCACCACGTGGATCGTCTGCCCCAGCTCTCCGCCCGGCGGCGCGATCTCCACCCCCGGCAGCAGCGTCATCCCCCGGTCGTCGAGACCCTCCACCTCGGTCACTACATCGTGGTCGGTGATGGACAGAAAGTCATAGCCCTCCTCGGCGTATCCGTCAACCGCCTCCTGGGGCGTGAGCTCGCCGTCGGACCCGGTGGTGTGCAGGTGCAGATTCCCCCGCAGCCACTCCCCGGACACGTCAAAGGCGCTCGCCATGGGTTCGTTCCCTTCGTGGTAGATTCGTGCGTCCGTACAGGTGCCCGCGGGTTCTTCGACGAGAACGCCCGCAGTCCTCCGCCACAGCAGTCGCAATTGCAGGACCGCCGCCGCCTGCGGCGAAACTCTCTCCTCGGTCCAGACGCGGCAGCGTCCTCGGGAGGCGATGGTACCATGCTCACGGTCCAGCGCAACTGCGTCGCGGAGTGGTCTCTCGGCCGTCAGGCCGCCGCCGGCGAGCCCTCCGGCCCCATCGACGTGCGCGTCACCACGCCCGACGGCGGCGAGCTGGTGGTGCCGGCCTTCCGGGATGCCGCCGGCCTCCAGCGGGTGCGCTACTCCTCCGCCCAGCTCGGCCGCCACCGGTGGCGCGTCGAGGCGCCAGATGACGTAATGGACGGCCTCCACGCGTCCGAGGGCGAGCTGGAGGTCATCGAGTACGAGGGCGACAACGCCCTGCTGGCGCGCGGGCCGCTGCAGGTCGCCGACAGCGCCCGCCACCTGCAGCACGCCGACGGCACGCCCTTCCTGTGGCTGGCAGATACCTGGTGGATGGCGCTGTGCTCCCGGCTGCACTGGCCCGGCGAGTTCCAGCGCCTCGCCGCCGACCGCGTGGAGAAGGGCTTCAACGTGGTGCAGCTCGTGGCCGGCCTCTACCCCGACATGGCCGCCTTCGACCGGCGGGGAGACAATGAGGCCGGCTGGCCGTGGCATCATGACTGGGCGGGCATCAACCCCGGCTGGTGGGACCTGGCCGACCTGCGCATCGAGTGGCTGGTCTCGCGCGGGCTGATGCCCTGCATCTTCGGCTCCTGGGGCTACTACCTGCCGTGGATGGGCGTGGACAGGCTAACGCGGCACTGGCGGGAGATGGTGGCGCGCTGGGGCGCCCACCCCGTGGTGTGGTGCCTGGCCGGGGAGGGCGCCATGCCCTGGTATCTGCACAAGCGCACCGAGCAGGCCGAGGAGGACGCCCGCATCCAGCGCGAGGGCTGGACCGAGGTCGCCCGCCGGCTCCGCGCCATGGACCCCTACCAGCGCCTCATCACCATCCACCCCACCCGCCGGGGCCGGGAGCAGGTCACCGACGAGTCCGTGCTCGATTTGGAGATGCTGCAGACCGGCCACGGCGACCGCGGCAGCCTCCCGGGCACCGTGCGCGCCGTCCGCGAGGCCCGCGCCGACACCCCCGCCATGCCGGTCATCAACGGGGAGGTCTGCTACGAGGGCATCCTGGAGGGCAGCCGCCAGGAGGTCCAGCGGATGATGTTCTGGGCCTCCTTCCTCACCGGCACCTGCGGGCACACCTACGGCGCCAACGGCATCTGGCAGGTGAATCGCGAGGGCGCGCCCTACGGGGCCTCCCCGCACGGCTTCTCCTGGGGCGACACCCCATGGACCGAGGCCATGCACCTGCCCGGCTCGGCGCAGCTCGGCCGCTTCCGGCGCCTCCTGGAGCGCTGGGAGTGGTGGCGCATCGAGCCGCATCCGGAGTGGGTCGAGCCGCACGCCGGCGAGGAGAGCTTCTCGCTGCCCTACGCCGCGGGCATCCCCGGCGAGCTGCGCGTCATCTACCTCTTCAACGCCCTCCCCCAGCCCACCATCCGCCACCTGGAGCCGGGCCTGCGCTACCGCGCCACGCTCATCGACCCCACCACCGGCGAGGAGCGCGACCACGGCGTTGCGACGGCCGACGAGGAGAGCTCCTGGCCCGTCCCGCAGATCGAGGTCCGCCGCGACTGGCTGCTGGTGCTGGAGAGCGCGTGAGGTGCACTATCCGTCAGGGCGCGATGCCGACGAGCACGAGCGGCACAGCGGGCACCCCGCGGCCCTCGCGTATTAGGTCATAGAGGGCGCCCTCATAATAGGGGACCCCCGAGGACATCTCGGCCTGGAGCTGCTTCATCGGGAGTACTTCAACGCCTACGTCAATCAGGTTACCGACGAAGAACGCCATGTGCTTCACGAAAAGGTCGTACGCCACAAACGCATACTTCCCCATCTGGACTTCCACTGCGATGCGATCCTTCACGAAGTCGGTCTGGTTGTACGAGAAGATAGCTTCTGCTCCCGCGTCCTCGATAGCCTGCTTCTGCGCCTCTGCCGGCATGTCCATTGTCCGTCGAATCAGATTATGGTCAGCGGTCACCCAATACGACGTGCGTGACTCTTTCCACCCTCGTGCGGTGAACTCAGCCTTGAAGCACGCATTCAGGTCTGTCGGGCTGTAGAGCAGCTTGCCGCACATTCTCTTCTCTCTCGAGACTTTGGTGCGGCATGCCTCCGCGTCCAACTCGGAGATCGTCTCACTGATCTCGTCCCACACGTGCGGCTTGTGCACCAGTATGTGCTCATGCCCATTCAGGTGGGAGTACATCCTGGCTATCTTCACGAGTGGCCCCCGTTGGGCAGATCCGGGTCATAGATCGGCTTGTTCAGCGGCCTGTACTTCAGCGTTCCCTTCGCTGCCTGTTCCACACGCCGTCGGGCGATGTCCAAGTAATCCTCCATGGTGTCCGCGCCTGCAGCCCGCCTGTCATTGAGGACAGCAGCAGCGGCGCTGGTCCCAACTCCGATGTAGGGATCAACCACTAGGTCCCCGGGGTCGGTCAGGGCGAGAACGAGACGCTCAACGAGTGCAACCGGGAACTGACAGGGATGGATGGTCTTCTCAGGGTGGTTTGCCTTCACGTTGGGCATGTTCCACACGTCGCTGGGGTTTTTGCCCTTTGGGTTCCCGGACAACTGCCCTGCCTTTGGCCCCTTATAGTGCTTCTTACCAGGGTACTTCTGTGGAACCCGGACGGGATCGAGATGGAACGTGTAGTCGTCCGTCTTCGTGAACCACAAGATTACCTCATAGCGACCGGAGAACCTGTTGGCGCAGTGCAGTCCGTGCCCGAAGTGCCAGACAATCCGGTTGCGCAGCTTGAGCCCGTGGGCCTTGAATATCGGGAAGAGCATAACGTCTAGCGGCAAGACCTCACCGTCGTCAACGTAGTTGCCTACCTCCCAGCACATGCTTCCCCGGTCAGCACAGATTCGGACTCCCTCGGCTATCGTCTCAGCCTGTCTTTGGAGGTAATCCTCAAGGGCCAATTCACTCTCGTATTCCTTGCCCAGATTGTAGGGTGGCGATGTGACCACGAGAGCAGCTTCTCCGTCAGGGATCTGGTGCATCAACTCCAAC
>JAYENL010000061.1:0-13134 GCA_034722055.1 Armatimonadota bacterium | reverse complement strand
GGCTGGTGGCGGCCGCAGGCGCTGTGATTGAGCACTACCCCGCCCCCGCACGCCACGAACACCCGGATGGCCCGGAGGAGCTCGGGGCGGTCCAGGCTGCACGAGCCGATGAAGAGCGCGTCAAAGCCCAGCAGCTCCTCGGCATCCAGGTCCTCGAGGACCGTCGGCTTGATGTCCTCGCGCTCGGCCAGCGCCTCGGCCACGGCCTGCCCGCCCAGCCCGTCGCTATAGATTGCCACCCTCAGGGGCAGATCGGCTGCGGCTGGTGCGAGCAGGCACGCGCTCAACGCACAGATCACACAGGCGGTGGCGGCTCTCATCACTTCCTGCCTCCCACGCGCGGGGCTGATCGGCTGCAGATTCCTCGCTGAGTGCCTTCGCCGGACCGTATCGGAAACCTGCGCACGGGCCGCGCTGTGGCGGCAGGAAGAGGCGCGCGACCTGGCTCGCCTGCGCGCCTTCGGACGCTCACAGCTTTGGTGTCCATCCGTGGTGCGGAGGCCCTCCTCCGCACGCCGTTTGCCGTTGTCGGCGAGATCGCCTGCGATCTCCGTAAGCCCGCCCTACGCGAAGGACGGGCCCGTGGTGGCGGCAGAGGGGGCAAGGAAGCCCGGCCTCGGCTCCGCTCAAGCTCGCTTGCCGTTCCGTGGCACGCACACTGCTGTACCTGCGTCGTCTGTGATCGGGTCAACACTCACTGACAGCGACCGGGCGGCACCGGTGGCGTGTGGTCCCTGTCGTGTCGTACGGAGGTCGGGCGTGCCTACGCCCGACGCGGGCCGAAAGGCCCGCATTCGTTGTCTCGGAACGACTGTCGCGCTTCGCGCGACGGCTGGCCTGGGCAGGCCAGCCCTCCGTACGACAGGAACGACAATCGCGGTACGTTTGGCGGAATGACCCGTAGACTCGAGTGGCGCTGCGCGCCACAAGCCGGCGGGGGCGCCGGCTTCCCAAGGATGGAATGGGTCGGCGGGGGCGCCGGCTTCCCAAGGATGGAATGGGTTGGCGAGGGCGCCGGCTTCCCAGTATGAGATGTCCATCCTTTCTGGGGCGCGGGCGCCCTCGCCCGCGCGTCGTCCCACCGAGTGGCCCAAGGTGAAGTGGCGCTGCGCGGCCCCCGCCGCAGGTCCCAGCCAGTCGCCGGCGAAGGGCCTCCCGGCACGAGCACGGTCCCACGCGTCCGTCGTCCGCAGGAGGTGCTGGCCATGAGGACGGTAGCCATCATGAGCCTGGTCCTGATCGCGCTCACCTGTGCCCGCGCGCAGGAGGTGCCCGCGACCGGCCCCGAGCGCCTGGCCTGGATGCGGGAGCACCTGCTGGGCACCGTCTCCAAGTTCGAGTTCACGCAGGGCTACTCGTTCCGTGAGAATCCCCAGAACCTGCGGCCCTTTATGGAGGCCATCAAGGCGCAGGGCTTCACCGCCTGGGACCAGCACGCTCTCGGCGGCATCTGGGATGACGAGGCCTTCGAGCGCCTGGAGCGGAGCATCCAGGTCGCCGCCGAGGTGGGACTGGACGTGTGGGCCACGCTCTCGCCGCCCAGCGGCAAGCAGGAGATCGCCCGCTGGCCGCTGGAGAGGCGGCAGGAGTACTACTACAGCACCGCCGAGCGCTTCGCCCGGCTGGCCGATCAGTACCCTAACTTCGTCGCCTTCGGCTGCGACGACTTCCTCCCCTACAACCGCGGCTTCTTCACGCCGGAGATGCTGGCGGAGATGGCCCGCCGCTGGCGCGCCATCTGCCCCCGGCTGGCCTTCGTCCCGCTGATGTACTACGGCAGTGTGAGCGAGGAGCTGTTCGAGACCCGCGGCGACTACCTCGACGGCATCGTCTTCCACTACCGCGCCGACAGCTATCCCTACCAGTACATCCCCGGCTACGACCCCAAGAGCTTCGAGATGTACGGGGACGTCATGCGCTACGAGCTCAAGCGCGTGCGGCAGATTGCCGGCGACCATCCCGTTATCTGCGGCATCTACATCTGGTACTACCAGGGCGGCTGGGGTGTGCTCACGCCCGACGAGCAGAACCCCACCGAGGAGCATATCGTCCGCGACGCCGTGCAGAAGCTGCAGATCGCGCACCAGTACGCCGACGGCGTGCGCGTCTACGGTCTCGGCATCGATCACCCTGCGTACGCCGCCATGGCCGAGCTGCTGCACGGCTGGCAGGGGGAGGGAAGCCAGTGGGGCCAGCAGCGAGGCGACCCGGAGTCCCACCTGGCGCGGTGGCAGCGGGAGCTGGGCCAGGGGCCCTACCTGGGCACACTGCTCAGCCGCGAGCGCGGTCTCGGCCGCGGTCTGCCGCGCGTGTGCCCGTGGCCGCGCGTGGAGCTGGTGCGGCTGCTCGAGCGCGGCGAGTTCCAGCCGCAGCGCGCGGCGGGGCGCTTCCCCATCATCGTCGCTTCGCGGTCGAAGATGCCTCGCGAGTGGCCCGAGATGCTGCGCCGGTACGCCGAGGCCGGCGGCACGCTGGTGCTGGAGATGGTCCCCGGCTGGATCCTGGACGCCGGCGTGCAGGCCCTGGAGGCCGGTGAGGAGCAGCAGGGCGAGGAGGCTCCCACCACCATCGCGCTGGCGGAGCTTTCGGGCATCGAGTTCCACTATCACCCCCGCGGCTTCGCGACTCGCCGGCGGGTACTCGCCCGGCACCCCCTGACCGAGGGCCTTGGCGAGGTGGGGCAGTGGCAGTCGGTCGCCTACGAGGATGGTGCCAGCACCTACCCCTACCTCGTGCATCCCGTGCGCGCCACCGACGCGCAGGTGCTCGTGGAGGTGGAGCACGAGGTGTGCCCCTACGATGGCGTCAGCTACGTGCGCCAGGGCCAGATCGCCGGCACCTATCCGCTGCTGACGGTGCACCGCGTCGGCGAGGGGCGGGTCGTCAGGCACTACGCGCACACCAGCCCCGGAGCGGTCTTCGGCGAGACCTACCAGACGCTCATGGACAATCTCCTGGAGCTTGCCGGCGGAGCCGAGGCCGCCGGCTGATGCTGCGGGACGCCCAACGCACGTGCTGACAGCCTGACAGGCCCTGACGGAGCGGAGATGCCATGGAACACCTGACAGTCCTTGCGGACATGGCCGGTCGCCACACCGCGCACGATGTCTACGACCTCTGGGCTGAAAGCCGGGAGGGAAGCGTCCTCTTCGGCTGGCAGACCGCCTCCGGCGGCCAGCGGGCCTTCTGCCTCGATGGGAACGAGGAGGTGCACCCTGTGGCTGTGCCATGGGATGCCGCCGAGGCGTGTCGGAGGTGGTCTGCTGCAACGTCGCGGGCCGCCTCCGTGCAGGCCTGCCACGTCATCGAGAAGAGCGACGATCCGGCGACGCCCCGCGTGCAGGTGCAGTTCGGCGAGGAGGTGGAGGAGTTCGCCGAGAAGGGCGCCTCGCTGCTGTTTCCGACCGTCTGCTTCGACGCGCAGGGCCGGCCGTGGGTGGCGATGGTCCGCACGGTGGATGTCGAGAACGACGACGGCGTCATCGACCAGCACAACTACGTCCTGGCCGCCTGCAGAAACAATGGCGGCTGGCACTGTCAGGAGGTGGCGGACCTGGCCTACGGCCTGCTGCCCAGGGCCGGGGTGTGGGGCTATCCCGGCCGGCGCCGCCGGCCCTTCATCCTCCCGGATGACCGCGGCGGCGTCTGGGTGGTGTGGGAGCGCAAGGAGCCCCATGACGCCAGCACGCTTCTGTGTTCGGGCGCCCTGCTGGGGAGGCGCTTCGTGGACGGGCGCTGCTCGCAGCCGGTGCGAATCGTCGAGGGGGGATACATGGACTACGCGCCGGACAGGTCCGGCGTCCGCGACGGCCGCCTGGTGGTGGCGGCGCAGCGGGGCACACCCATCACCGAGCCGGGCCGCGGGGAGGTCGTCCTGCTCTCGGCGGACATGGGTGATCGCCCCGACCAGCCCCAGGACACCGAGTGGGAGGGCTGGCAGGACGTGGACCTCGCCGCCAGGCAGTACTTCCATCCCGCCGACCGTGAGCTGACGCTGGCCGGCGAGCAGTACCAGCTTCTCTTCGGCGATCCGCACACCCACACAGCCCTGTCGGAGGACGCCGAGGGCGACCTGGTGGAGATGATCGCTTACGCCCGCGACAGGGCCCAGATCGACTTCGTCGCCATCACCGACAATGACTACATCTACGGCGGCCGGCTCTCGGACGCCGGCTGGCGGCAGACCATGGCCGAGGGCCGCACGTGGTCCGAGGACGGGCGCTTCATCGTCATCCCCGCCTACGAGTGGACCCAGCCCAAGTGGGGGCCGTGCCGGCCCCAGCATCGGTCCATTCTCTTCGAGCGCTACGACGAGCCAATGCTCCGCTGGGCGGACGCGGGCATCGGCGGGGCGGACGTGGATGACGAGTTCGAGGCGCTCCTGTCGTGGATCGAGAGCACCACTGGCATCATGAACACCCAGCACGCCCGCTTCCTGCTCTCCGACAGCGATCGGGAGGCGAACATGGAGGTCATCTGCGGCTGGGGGGATTACATCAACACCTCCGAGTGCTTCGTGGAGCACCTCAATCGCGGTTTCGAGGTCGGCTTCGTGGGCACCTCGGACGGACACCGCCGCACGCCCGGGCTCGGCGGCGGCCTCACCGGCCTGTGGGTGCGGGATTTCACGCTCCCGGGCATCATCGAGGCCCTGCGCAGCCGGCGCTGCTATGCCACCGCCGGCGCGCGCATCGGCCTGAGGTTCTGGGTCAACGAGGCCTTCATGGGCCAGCGCGCCGAGCCCTCCGATGCCTTCCGCGCCCGCATCGCCGTGCAGGCCCCGCGCCAGGTCGAGCTGCTGGAGGTGTTCGGCGACGGCGAGGTCGTCGCCAGGCTGACCGATCTCCCGCCGAGCTTCGACGAGCAGATCGATGACCTGCCGCCATGCGGGTGGTACTTCGCGAAGGTCACCATGCCGGGAGGCTTCCCGCAGTACCCGTCGAACATCGCTCCCGCCGAGGGGCCGTGGGCCTGGAGCTCGCCGGTCTTCGTCCGGCCGCACCAGGAGCAATTCTGAGTGATGAACCCTCGCACATCGTGTCGCATGATGACACCATGCCCTCGCACCCGGTGGAGAGGCCGCCCCCGAGCGGGCAAGCTGTCGGGGCGGCGAGAGACCTGCAGCCTCTACGCAGGGCGGTGCGTTCTGAACGCGCCGTTCAGGTTCCACTCCGGCCCACGTGTTAAGTAGTGCAGGCGCCCTCGCCTGCACGCCGTCCGTGCTTTCCGCAACTGCGCAGTCGCGCCTGGAGGGATCCGAGATGCGCGTCATGCTCAATCAGCGCGTGCCGACACGCGATGGCCCCACGCTGGCCACGGACGTCTACCTGCCGGACGCCGGCGGCAGCTTTCCGGTGCTGCTCACACGCACTCCCTACCACCGCGCCGTCGCCACCGGCGATCCGGCGGGCATGGCCGGCATTCACCGCTACACCGATCGCGGCTACGCTCGGGTCATCCAGGACACCAGGGGCAAGTACGACTCCGATGGCACCTTCCGGCCGCTGATCCACGAGGCCCTCGACGGCCAGGTCGCCGTAGCCTGGATCGCCGAGCAGCCCTGGTGCAACGGCCGCGTGGGCATAATCGGCGCCAGCTATCTGGGCATCGTCCAGGTCCCCGCGGCGGCCGGCGGCCACGAGGCCCTGCGCTGCATCATCCCCAGGGTCGCCCCCGCCACCTTTTTCACCGACTGGATCCGTTACGACGGCTGCTTCGCGCTCGCCAACGCCGTGCGCTGGTGCTTCACCCACAACACCTGCCGCACCAAGCCCACTGCCGGCCACTTCACCTGGGAGGAGCTTTACGACCTCTCCAGCCTGGCCGAGATCGAGGAGCGCACGGGCCTGGTGGCCCCGGAGCTGCGCAACTGGGTAGCGCACGACAGCTACGATGACTACTGGGCGGCCATCGACCAGCACCGCATGTACGAGGGCATCGCCGCCGCGGGCCTGCACATCGGCGGCTGGTTCGATCACCTCACGCGAGGGCAGTTCCAGGCCTTCTCCGGCATCGCCGAGCGCGGCGCGACTGACCTTGCGCGGACCGGTCAGCGGCTGCTCATCGGGCCCTGGGGGCACTCCACCGTCGGCCAGCGGGAGTACGGGGAGTGGGACTTCGGCCCCGAGGCCGCGCTGAAGGTCGATGACTACGATCTGCGCTTCCTCGATCTGTGGCTGCGGGACATCGACGACGGCATCTCCGAGGAGCCACCGGTGAGGGTCTTCCTGATGGGCGAGAACCGCTGGGTGGGCCTGGCCGACTGGCCCCCACGTCAGGCGCAGGTTCAGGAGTGGTATCTGCGCTCCTCCGGGGACGCCGTCGGGCTGGGCGGCGACGGACGACTCTCCCGGCAGGGGGCGGCGGGCAGTGAGGCCGACGAGTACACCTATGACCCGCGCGATCCCTGCCCCACACGCGGCGGGCCCATCTACTGGGGGCTCTCGCCGGCCGGCCCCGTAGAGCAGCGCCCCATCCTCACGCGCGCGGACGTCCTCTACTACCGGAGCGATATCCTGGGCGAGCCGCTGTCCGTCATGGGCTCGGTCGAGCTGGACCTGTGGATCGTTACCAGCGCCGAGGACACCGACATCGTGGCGAAGCTGTACGTGGTGGAGCCATCTGGGCGTGTCATCTCTCTGACCGCCGGAAGCCTGCGCTGCCGCTACCGGGAGAGCTGGAGCGACCCGCGCCCGCTGACCCCGGACGAGCCCACCCGCCTGCCACTGCACCTGGGCAATCTCGCCTACCGCTTCCCCGCCGGCTCGCGCATCGCCCTGATCGTCACCAGCAGCAGCTTCCCGCGGATCCTGCCGCACCCCAACACCATGGCGCCCACGTGGAGCGGCGACCCACCGATCAGCGCCCGCCAGCGCGTTCTGCACACAGAGGGCCACGAGTCTCGACTGCTGCTTCCGGTGGTGTGACGCCTGCTCGTGAGCGCTATTGGCTGGCGCGGATGAACTCGCTCAGCGTCCGGACGCTGTCGATGAACGCCTGGCTGTCGATCACGCTGGCTTCGGGCGTGGTGTCCCAGGCATCCATCACGCCCTCCTCCACCCATGCCCCGCGCTCATCCATGGCGTCGATGATCGCGCGAACCTCATCCGGAGATGGGGGAGAGGCCGGCGTCGGCGAGGGCCCCTCCTCCAGCAGCCGCTTGTACTCAGCCTCGACGGCGCCCAGGCGGCTCTCCCGCTGGAAGCTGTAATGCCCCGGCATGTCCTCGGTGCGATAGGTGATCTCGTAGTCGCGCGTGAAGTACATCGGGCGGTTCGTCTTCAGCTCGTAGAACCGCGCCAGCTTTCCGTCCGGCAGCGCCGACGCGCGCAGGTACTCGATGGCCTGAGGCACCGGCTCCAGGTAGGGCTGCTTGCCGGTCCTCTGGTAGAGGAGCAAGAGGCATTCGAGCACGCCCTGCGATTCCTCCCCGGTGATTGCCGGCGGCTCGAACTTCCGGTCCCAGACGGGCTGCATGTTGGCGTCATACTGCTGGCACCACGCTGGCTGGGGCTCCGGCATCTGCGCCAGCAGCAGGAAGGCGCCGCCGCTCTCGGCCGCCCGCAGGTAGCGCTCGTCGTCGTAGACCTCGTACGCGGTCAGCATGGCCGCGATCATGTCCGGCGTGATGTTGTCGTTGAGGTAGTAGCAGCCGGCCCAATCCTTCGTCCACGTCCGCGACCACTCATCCGGGTAGGATGCGGCGAGCACCGGATAGATCGACAGGTCAGGCCGGTGCGCCGGAAAGCGGTCGTAGTTGTGCGACCAGGCGCCGATGGGATACTGCGCCATCAGCGCCGACTCCAGCCCGTAGCCGACCGCCCCGTGGATGCGCTCGTCCTCGAAGTCGAGGGCCTCGTCCAGCCGCGCCAGGAACCGGATGGCCGAGGCGGTGGTGTTATCGTCGAGGATGGTCATGTTCCCCTCGTGCTCGCGCCGCCTCCAGACGTGCCAGCCCTCCTCGCCCCCTGGCTCCGTGGTGGGGCCGCGGCCGGCGTCCGGATGGTCCACACGGTACATCTTCTCGCTGCGCTTCTCCGGATCGAAGTGGATGGAGTAGTACCATCCGCCTGACAGCATCTGGCCCTGCACCAGGGCGTTGGCGGCGTCGAGCGCGGCGTCCAGGTGGAGCTGCTCGCCGGTGGCCTCCCAGGCGGTCAGGAAGGCCATCCCCACCGCCGGGGTTCCGGGAGGCTGCACCCAGACGGTCTCGCCCTCGGTTCGGGCCTCGGCCTCCCGCAGTGAGAGATCGCCACTGTATCGCCAGACGTAGCCACCGTGATCGGCCACCTGGCTGTGGTAGAAGGTGACGGCTCGCCGCAGCGCCGCCGCCGCTTCCTCGGCGGTTGGCTCCTGCGCCGAGCAGCCGATGCACGCCAGCGCCGCCACGGCGGTCAGCGCCCACCGCCCGCTCCCCATGGCGTCACCTCCTCCTTGCGCTGCAGCTTACTCCTCGTCCTCCTCCAGCATCTGCTGCAGCAGCATGGCGATGGCGAGCAGCGAGTGTGCCTGGGAGCCGGCATACCGCTGCTCCATCGGCCGCTGCATGTCGTCGAGGATCATCTCGGCTTCCTGGATGTGACTCTCGGCCGTCTCCGCCATGGTGGACCCTCCCTACGAGCTGTCTTCGTTGCGCTTGACCTTCACTTCAACATCGCCCTGCAGCACCGTGCTGCCGGGTGGCACGGATTCGAGCAGCCACACGTTGGAGCCGATCACCGCGCCCCTGCCGATGACCGTCTCCCCGCCCAGGATCGTGGCTCCGGCGTAGACGATAACGTCGTCCTCCAGCGTGGGGTGGCGCTTGATCTCCTTGATGGGGTTGCCGTCCTCGTCAAGGGGGAAGCTCTTGGCGCCCAGGGTCACGCCCTGGTAGAGCTTGACGTTGTCGCCGATCTCGCAGGTCTCGCCGATGACCACCCCGGTGCCGTGGTCGATGAAGAAGCTGTGGCCGATCCGGGCGCCGGGGTTGATATCGATGCCCGTGGTGGTGTGGGCGTGCTCGCTCATGATCCGCGGGATCAGCGGCACGTCCAGCTCGTAGAGGATGTGCGCGATGCGGTGCACCGTGATGGCCTGCAGGCCCGGGTAGCTGAGCATGATCTCGGCGTAGGTGTGGGCCGCCGGGTCCCCGTAGTAGGCCGCCTGCACATCGTCGATCAGCAGCCGCCGCACCTCCGGGATGCCCGCCACGAAGCGATTGGTCAGCAGCGCCGCCGTCTCCTCCACGTCGGTGTCCCCGGCCGTGTCTCCCTTGCTCCGGGCGTAGGCGCCGGTCCACCGGAAGGGCAGGGCGCGCTCGATCTCCCGCCGGATCAGCCGATACCCCCGCGCCAGCCGCTCCTGCACGAAGCCCTCCATGGAGCCGTCCAGCTCCAGCTCCGTGGCCATGCGTCCCGGGAACAGCACGTCCGTGAAGCAGGTGAGAGCCTCCAGCACCCGCGCCCGGGAGGGCACCGGCGTCCCCACCTCCTCCGGCGTGTCGATCCCGTCGTGGCCGAAGCTGTCCGTGAGCTGCTCCACCACGTAGCAGGAGAGCTGCGCCGGCCCGCGGCAGGCGCAGATGTCGCGCGCGTTGCAGGTCTCGCACCGTCTCAGCGGATAGCGCTTCGCCATCAGTCGTCCTCCTCCGGGGCCGGAGGAAATGGAACCTCCCGGCCCCTGTCCATGCCATCCCCGATGTAATAGAGCCGAACGTCGGTCGTCTCCGGGGGCTTCCGGGAGTCCCCGTAGCTCCAGAGGGCGCGCACGTCGCCCGGCCCGCGGCGGTGGCCCATCACCGGCTTCACGTGGTTGTGCGACCACTGCGAGTCCGAGGTCAGCGAGCGGGTGTGGGCCCAGGTGGCGCCGGCATCCGCCGAGCGATACTCCTCGATCTCGCCGCCGTCCTCGTGGGCCTGCACCGCCGTCGTCGGCCCCCAGATGCGCATGTCGTCATCCGCCATCATCATCAGGCAGCCCGCGTCGTACATGTGGTCGCTCTCTGCCACGTCCGTGATCGCCCACCCGCCCGCCGGGTCGCGAGCCACCTTCCAGGTGGCCCGGAACGTCTCCACCTCCGCGTCCAGGAACAGGATGTAGGGACTGCCCTCCCCGTCAAGCTGGATGTCCTTGATCCACACGCCGTGCTCCCCGCAGTCGTAGACCTTCTCGGCGCTCTGTTCCGTGATGGGCAGCTCGTAGGGCGTCCCGTCGCTGCGCCGCCACGTCTTACCCCCGTCGTCGGTGTAGGCATAGTAGACGTTGTAGCGGCGCGCCCACAGGTGCTTGCTCTCGATCTCCTCGGGCGTCCCACCGCCCAGCCGCGACCAGGCGAAATGCAGCCTGCGCGGATAGGGGCCGTCCTCGGCCACCGTCACCCCGTAGATGGAGTACTCCGAGGCCCCGCGGGCCTCGGGCGAGATGCCGAAGGCGCAGATGTCGGTGGGCTCCGACCAGCTCTGGCCGCCGTCGATCGATGTCCGCAGCCGCCAGCCCGGCGCCTTCCGGTAGGAGACGAAGATCTCGCCCTCCCGCAGCATCCACGGCTGCGGGTAGGAGGTGCCGCCGCCCGGCTCCACCTCCGCGACCTCCTCCCACCGGCTGATGTCGTAGGGCCGCACCGAGCGATGCACGTGCGTCTGATGCCCGTGGGCGCCCCAGAAGACGTAGAGATGCCCCTCGTCGTCGATCAGCAGCGTGGGATTGCGGTGGGCGTCGCCGTCCGGGTTGCTGCCCAGCACCACCGGGTAGGCCCACTCGCCGCTGTCGTGATCATAGAAGCTAACGGTGGGGGCATTGTTCGCGTTCCCGTAGACGAAGAATGTGCGGTTCGGCTCCTCGGCGTAGATCGCCATGGGCCGGTGCCACACGCAGTAGGTCGCCATGGGGCCGGAGTAGACCGCGCCCTGGTCCGGCAGCGTATTCGCCGTCCCGCAATGATACCACACGCCGCGCGTCTCAGGCGGCGGCAGCGCCTCATCCGCCATGATCATCGCTCCCGTCAGGCCGACAGTTATGGCCGCCACGACGGCGGCGGTGTATGGGCGCACTCTGCCTCCGTGCCCGAGGCTGCGCGAGTCTACTCCTCGCTGAAGGTGCCGAACTCATCGCCCTCGATGTCCAGGATGCTCTCATCCGCCTCCAGGCGCCGGCCTACGAACTCGTCCGCGGCCATCACCGCCCGGAAGACCTGATCGTCGATGGGGTCGCCGGGCCGCAGCTCCGAGACCTCCCGCAGCACGTGCTCCGCCCCCTCCGGGTAGACGTGCTCCGCGAAGTCGCGGTCGTTCTCGTACATCTCCCCGTTCTCGTCGGTAGCCCTAAAGCGCATCCCGGCCGCCGCGCACAGCGCCGTGTAGGGCGCATCGGTGTCCCAGCGGGCGTCGAATCGCAGGGCGCCGATGACGCGCTCGTCCCGGCCCAGCTTCCGCCGCACGTCCCGCCCCACGCGGTAGATGGTGTCCCCGAGGGCCTTGTTCTCGAACCGCTGCAGCAGGTCGTCCACGTGCTCCCGCTGGTTCTCCTCGTTGAACTCCTCCGGATAGCCCCGGATCAGCGCCCGCGCCGACTCCATCATCCCCTCGCGCGTGGCCGGCCCGATGGTGTCGTGCTCCACCGCCTCCCAGGTGTAGGTCAGCTCCGGGGCCTCCAGGTGCGCGAAGTAGGCGCACAGGGCGTGGCCGAGGTTGTGGATGAAGAGCTTGCGGTCCACGTAGGCCTTCATGTTCTGCTTGGCGTCAAGCTGCGGCACGTCCGGCACCGGGTTCTTGAAGCCCCTGGCGTCGCAGATGAGCGTGTTGTAGGCCTCCGCGTAGACCAGAAGGGGGTCCTGCTCCCGCACCTCATCGCTCATGATGGGCACCATCTTGCCGATGGAGGTCTCCACCGCCCCCAGCATCTCGCGGACGGGGAAGTCCCGCGGCACGTGCTCGGCCACGCCATTGTACATGGCCTCCGCGGCGTTGCGCATGTTCTCGCAGATGATCACGTCCAGCGGCCCGCTCCCCAGCTTCTCCCGCCGTAGCAGCCCCGCTGCCAGGTTCGGATAGATGTAGGGCAGGGCCGCCGGCCCCACGGCGGTAGCCGCCACGCGGCAGGTCGCCAGCTCCCGCGCCACCGCGCGCGTGTCGCGGCCGTCGATGCCCCGCACGTTGGTGACGGTGATCTCCCGCGGCTCGCGGTCCTTGATCTCGACCACGTATTCGCCGCGCTCATTCAGCGCCTCGATGATCTCCTGGTCGATATCCACGAACACGACCTCATATCCGGCGCGGGAGAAGATCTGCCCCACGAAGGAGCGGCCGATGTTCCCGGCGCCGATCTGTACCAGCTTCTGCATCAGTGTCATCCTCGAACGGCGAGCTACAAGCTGCAAGCGACGAGCGACAAGCTACAACCAAACGGCAACGGCGAACGACCACAGACGACCTCGCGTTGGGCCGGCCTCGCCGCGCTCGCGGCGCTCGCGCGGCTCGTGCGGCCCCTCCGAGTACGGCACTGGATGCTCCGCACAGACCGCCAGGCCGCGACAGATCTCCGATGCCCAAGGGCAGGACGCCGGCCGTCATCCGTAAGCCGTGTGGAGGGGCCGCACGAGGCGCGACTGCAAAGCAGTCGCCCCAGGTCGGCCCACCACGTTACCCTTTGGTGAGGTCGGCGCTGTGAGGCCAATCCTGCGGGCGCTCACACAGGCCCCAGCGCACAGGGTTCTCCATCATATAAGCCACCTGCTCGGCCACAGCCAAGGAATCGTCGGCGAACGTGTCCCAGTAGCTGCGCTGCCACCTGAATGCCCCCGGTATGCCCCACGCGACATTGACGCGCCGCGAGGCCTCAGCCTTGAAGTAGCGCAGGAACCGCGGTGGCAGGTCATCATTCGCGAATCTGATGGCGAAGTGCAGATGGTCAGGCATTGCGCAGTATCCGAATAATCGTGCCTCCCGCCGCTGCGCCGCGTGGATCAACGTCTCGATGACGATCTCAGCGGCACTCCCCACCAGGACAGGCCGCCGATGCTTCGTCGGACACGTCACCATCATCGGCAGGTCTACATGCTTGTAGCCCTCATCGCTCAGGCGATGCGGATGTCGCCGGCCTGGCCTCAGCTCGTCCGGAAGCCGCCGGGACTCGGCCGATTGGCTCTTGGGTCGATCC